>DDTA01000249.1 GCA_002344285.1 Myxococcales bacterium UBA2376 | reverse complement strand
AAGCGGCTCGCGCGCGCGATGCCGGCGGCGAGCTCCTCGCCTCGCTCACCCAGATCCTGCGCGCTCACGCGCGCGCGCACCCGCACCCTGCGCCGCAGCGTGAGGTTCGTGAGGATGCGCAAGCCGATGCGACCGCCGATGAGCTCCTGCACCGGCCCGGCGAGCCCCTCGGCCACCGTGTCGACCAGGTTCGCGCCCATCGCGTCGCCCACGTCGACGTGCACCTGCACCACGACGAGCCCCGTGTCGGCGTCGACCACGCGCACGTCGAGATCGCGCTCGCCGTCCACGCGCAGGCGCGCGGACGTGAAGGCGAGCAACGCGCCGTCGGGCGCGAGCGCGGGCGCGCCGTCGCTGGGGCCGTCGGTCAGCGCCTCGAGCGCGCCGCTGTGCGTCCGCTCGGCGATCCAGCTCGCGCCGCTCGCGGGATCGACCACCTGGAGCACGAGGCGTCCGGCGGCGAGCGAGGGCGCGAGCTCGTGCGTCGCGGCGTCGGTCAGGCGCTCGATCGCGCCCGCCGGCGCATCGTCCCGCATCGGGAGGCGATACAGATCGATCGACGCTCCGTCGCGATCGCTCGCGAACACGATCGCGTCGCCGCCCGGGGCCCACGTCGGATCGATGTCGGACGCGGCGCCGCTGGTGATCCGGCGCGGCGTCGCGTCGGGGCGCGCCGGCGCGACCCAGAGGCTCCGGCGCCGATCGTCGCGCGCGCGTGTCGACGCGAACACGATCCAGCGGCCATCGGGCGAGAACGCCGGGTGCTCGTCGACCGCCGGCGCACCGGCGGCGTCGTCGCCGGGCACGAGCAGCGGCGCGAGGCGATCACCGGTCTCGTCGACGATGATCAGGCGGCCGCCGCTGCGCCAGCGCTCGGTGACGACCATGCGCGCCGGGGCGTCCAGATCGCGGCCGGGCAGCGTCGTCGCGGTCCCTCCGCACCCCATCGCCAGCGCGGCGAGACCGACGAGGCGGGCGCGCTCGAACAACTAGCTCACTTCGCGGGCGCTTCGGGCGTCGGCGCGTCCGTCTTGCTCTTCTTCTTGAGCTGGTTCAGGTCCATGTCCTTCGCCTTGTTGTCCTCCTTCGGCGTGACGCCGAAGTAGAGACCGAGGGCGAGCACGGCGACGACCGCACCGGCGATCGCGGCGAGCTTGAACCCCTTGTCGAGCGCTTCCTTCTGGTACCGCTCGAAGACCACGAACTGGGCTTCCTGCTCCGGCGGAAATGACGTGAAGTTGCTGTAGTCGCTCATGGATCGCCCTCTGGTTCGCTACGGTAGTGCGGTTGTAAGGGTTGCGTCAACGCGGCGGTGATGGGAGACCAAGGAACGTGGCCCGCGCGTCGGATAGACGAGCAATGCGTTCGACAGCTACGCGCGCCATCGGTTCCAGGATTCTCGCGATCGCCGCGATCTCGCTGGGTTGCGAGGGATCGGCGGCGCAGCCGGCGGCTCCGCCCGGCACAGGCACGGGCACGGGCACGGGCGCGGGCACGGAGAAGACGGAGACGTGCCTCGGCGTGGCCGACAAGGGGATCTGGAGCGATCTCGACGACCGGCTGCAGCTCGCGCTGCCCCGCGGCCTCTCGGCGGCGCGCGTCGCGGCCACGATCGATCGCGATCGCAAGCTGCTCCTCGTCTCGGTCGACGGCTGGCCGACCAAGCCCTACCCGCTCGGCGGTGACGCCGAGGTCGTCGCGGGCAAGCACCGGTTGCCCGTGCGCGCGGGCGACGCCGCGGAGCTCGCCGGCCTCTTGCACGAGGGCAACGTGAAGGAAGGCGCGACGCCGGCGCGGCACGACCGCGATCGCGACGGCATCCCCGACACGCTCGACGTGCTGATGGGCGCGCACAAGACGCGGCTCAACGGGGCCGCGTACACGGAGGGCTACGTCTCGATCAGGTACCCGCAGGGCGACGTGCCGCGCGGGATGGGCGTGTGCACCGACGTCGTGATCCGCGCGCTGCGCAACGCCGGGCTCGATCTGCAGGCGGCGGTGCACGAGGACATCAAGCGCGCCCCGCGCGCGTACCCGATGGTGAAGGGCAAGGGCTCGCCGAGCATCGATCACCGGCGGGTGAAGACCATCCTGCCGTGGTTCAAGCGGCACATGGACGAGCGCAGCGCGAAGCTCGACGACCCCGACGACCCGCTGCGCCCCGGCGACATCGTGTTCATGGACACGTTCCCGAGCCGCTCGGGCCCCGATCACATCGGCATCGTGTCCGACCGCGTCGGCGCCGACGGGCTGCCGGTGATCATCAACAACTGGACCAACGGCACGGTCACCGCCGAGATGGAGCTGCTCGGCTGGGTCCCGGTCACGCACCGGTTCCGCATCCGCTGACGCCCCGCGCTACCAGTGCCCGATCCAGCGGGTCTTGCCGGTCTCCCATTTCCTCTTCGGCGTGACCACGCGATCGCTCGGCAAGAGCGCCGCCGCGAGCGTCACGGCCAGCGCGCCACCGAGGAACCCTCGTCGCGACGCGCCCCGGCTCCTCCGATCGTTCACCGCGCGCTTCACGGCGTCGTCCCTCCCGGGCCTCCCGGGCCACCGCCGGCGGGCGCCGGGCGATCGCCCTCCCAGCCCTTCTCGAGATCGTCGATCGTGAGGTGGAGATCGTCGGGGATGAACTCCTTCGCCTCCTCGAACATGCCGTCGGCGTCGGAGTCGTCGGTGATCTTGGTCGTGTCGACCTCGCGCGCCTGCGACGCGTCGATCACCTGACCGCCGCGATCGAGGAGCCGGAGGTTGATCTTCTCGAGGAAGCGCATGGGGTGGTAGTGGTAGACGGTGCCGTCCTTGGGCAGGCCGAGCGCGATCGCCACCGGCTCGGTCCACCAGATGAACGGCTCGAGCTGCTCGGCAGCCAGCTCCCCGATGTCGTAGTCCTCGTCGTCGGCGTCCTCCGACGCGAGCCGGGTGCCGCTGCGCTTGCGGAAGTCGCGCAGCGACTTGGCGAGCTCCTCGGCCCACACCGGCTCGTCGGTCCACTCCGACACGTGGTAGGTGACCAGCCGGCGGAGATCGTCGTTGACCTCGCCGTTGGCGTAGAACTCGAGGAGTTCCTCACGCGAGAGGCGGGCGTCCTTGTCGTTGTCGATGACGAGGTTGATCTCGGGGACCTCGCAGAAGCGATAACCGGCGGCGCCGTCGACCATCACCCAGTCGGGATCGCCGCGGAACAGCTCGTCGCGCGAGAAGATCTCGAAGTGGATCTGCGCCGCCGACAGATCCTCGGGCCCCACCACGCCGACGTGGCCGATCACCTCGCCGGCCTCGACCGGATGATCGTAGCCCCAGACCGAGCGGTTGGGGTCGAGCTCGCGCTTGGTCGCCGAGGTCATCCACTTGGGTGCGGCGTCGCCAGCGGCCTCGTCGGCGAGGTGCATGTAGAGCGAGAAGAACCGCAGCGGCTTGCCGACGTTGATGTCGTGGCGCAGGAGCACGAAGTTGGTCGAGCCGATCGACGAGCCGCCGGCCGCGCCGGTGCGCGCCGCGACGACGCGGCCGGGGAAGGGCGCGTGCACCGGCGAGTCCTTGTCGGCGGGCAGATGGATGCCGCCGTGCCACAGCCGCGTCGCGCCCCACGGCCCGACGGGGAAGAAGCCGCCGCCGGCCTCCATCTCGTTGTGCTGGGTGTACTTCGCGGTCTCGTCGATGATCTTCTTCGCCGCCACGTCGGGGACCGGATCGCTCGGGATGAGCGGTCGCTCGCCCACCTTCACCTGGCCCGGCATCCACAGCGGGAACGACCGCTGGCCGCGCAGCTTGTCGATGAACTCCTTGAAGTCGAACGGCCCCGGATCCCACTTGCGCGTCGTCAGGTGGTAGTGGGCGATGTAGCCGCGGAAGTCCATCGCCGGGAAGCTGTCGCCGACGGCGTCGGTGGGACCGAGCGTGCCCCAGTACGGCTTGGACGAGCCGGGATCGGTCGGGTACTCGAGCGGCAGCTCCGGCAGGTGGCGCACCAGCACCGACGCGAGCTCGAGCATCGCGCTGTACTGCTGCGGCGTGTAGTCCCACGCCTCGATCGTGTGGTTGTTGATCTTGCAGAGCTTGGTCGTGCGGGCGAGGCCGCGCTTCCGGTAGTAGTCGGGGTCCTTCCGGTAATCGCCGCGATTGCAGAACTCGACGCCGATCGAGTCGATGTTGTACTTCGCGGCGTGGAAACCCATGTACGCGAGGTCGAGCGTCTGGAAGATCGTCCCGTCGTTGTCGATGAGGAAGTGACACGAGAGCCCGCGCTCGTTGTGGAGCACCTCCCAGCACAGGCGTGACGAGTCGAGGCCGTCGTGGTGGAGGACGAACTTCCGGATCGACTTCTGGACGGCCTCGAGCGGCGGATGCTTGGGATCCTTCACGCGGCGCAGGGCGGGCCGGAAGGCGTACCGGCGCAGGCCCTTGTTCTTGGCGTCGGCGGCGTAGGCGCCTTGCCCCGGGCCGCACCGCGTGGTGCCGACGCATCCCTCGATCGTCGCGTCCCACCTGGGGCCGCCGGGGTAGGCCTCTTCCAAGAAGTTCTTGAAGGACGGGCCGAGATCCTGGACCTCCCTGCCGGCGATGATGAGACTGCCCATGTCGTCGTTGTCCTGCGCTAGCCGACCATGAACCGGACCTCGGTCGATCCGAGGCGGACCGTCATGCCGTGGTCGAGGCGGGTGTGGGTGATGCGCACGCCGTTGGAGAACGTGCCGTTGGTCGAGTTCCGATCGTAGAGCATCCAGGCCCCACCTTCGAACACGATCTGCGCGTGGTTCCCCGAGGCGTAGCCGTCGTGGGAGAGGTCGAGGTCGCTGCCCGGCGCCTTGCCGATCGACAGCCCGTGGCGCACGGGGATGCGCTGGCCGGTGGCGGGGCCGGTGAGGACGAGGAGCGCGGGTCCGCCCACGGGAACCTGCGCCGCGGCGGCGACCGGCGCGGCGCCGGCGGCGCCTGCCTGGGCGAGCGGCGGCGCGTGCGGATACGCCCCGGGCACCCCGGGCGCGAACGTCTGCCCGGGGATCCCCCCTGCGGTCGCGCGCGCGCGGCGCCGGGTGACGACCGTCATGACACCGACCAGGAGCACGAGCGCGCCGACGCCGACGCCGCCGAAGAGCAGGACCGTGCCGAGCTTGCCCTTCTGCTCGATCGCGCGCGCGACACACTCCGCCTTCACGCAGTAAGCGCGCGCGTCACACGAGTCGTAGCCACACCGGGCGGCGAGGATGGTCACCGCGTCGGAGGTGAGGGTGGCGGTGCCGAGCGGCATCGTCACGGACAGCTTCTTGCCCTCGAGCTCCCCGGTCGGAGCGAAGAACGTGACGACGTGCGCGCGGGCGATCTCCTTCGTGACCTGGGCGATCGCGGCGCGCCAGCCGCCCTCCGTCTTCACCCAGCGAAAGGTGCCATTCGATCGTCGCGAGAGCTCGCCCAGCGCGAGCAGCGGGCGCACCGGGTGATACTTCCCGTCGGGGCTGGGGCTGTAGCCGATCGTGTGGATGCGGACCGACGCCTGGTCGGCGGCGAGACCGGCCTTGGTGATCGCGGTCTTCTCCTCCTCGGTGACGTTGGGGATGCCCCTGGAGACGAGGATGACGACGCCGCGCGCGATCGCGTCCTTGTTCCTGGGCTTCTTGAGGCCGGCGCCCGCCTGCTTGACGCTGCGCCCGACCACCTCGACCAGCTCGATCTCCTCCGAGCTCGTGTCGACGTAGAGCTTGCGCAGCTCCTTGCGGGCGGCGTCGGCCCGCTGGAGGCCCTTCGAGCCGGTGATGTCGGCGCCGTAGCCGAGGACCTGCACGCGGACGCGCGCGCCCATCCGGGCGAGGGGCTCGAACAGCTCGGCGTCGAGCGCCTCGGTCATGGCGTCGAAGTCCGACTCGAAGTCGAGGGTCGTGGGGATCGCCACGACGATCGAGAGCTCGGCGTCGGCGTGCTCGAAGGCACCGAGCAGGAACGGCGGGGAGGTGCCGCCGGCCTTGACCTTCAGCTCGGTCTGCTTGGACTTGGGATCGGTCGGCGCCTCGACGACCTCGCCCCCGGTCTGGGTCGCCGACACGAGGGCGCGCACCCGGATCTGATCGGGGAGGATCGACGGGCGCGTCTCGATGCGGTCGACGATGATCTTGTCGCCGTGCACGGGCGTCGGCGCGAGCGCGACCCCGAGCAGGAGGGCCCCGGCAACGACCATGGTGCGCAGCGGGCGCATCGGGAGACGAAGGTAGCGCATGCCGCCCCCGCCGTCATAACCCGGGGGAAACAGGAAATGCTCCCGCGGCCGGTGTATCGTCCGCCCATGGTTCGTCCGGGGTACCTAGCCGCGCTATCCGCCTCCCTCCTCCTGTCGTCGGCCGCGATTGCCACCGCGCAACCCGAGGGCAGCGAGGTCGAGCTCGACGAAGACCCGGCGCCGGCCACCGGCGACGAGACCGGCGGCGAGGAGGACCCGGACTCGCCGCTCATCGGCGACGCCCCCGTCGACACCGGCCCGACCGCGCCAGCCCAGCGCAAGGCGGGGTATCCCATCGCCGAGGTCGAGCGGCCGATCACCCTGCCCGACTTCACGTCGGAGGTGCGGCTCGACGCGCGCCTCTTCCCCGACCCGCTCGACGCCGAGTTCGGCCTGCGCGCCCGCTACGGCATCACGCGGCAGGCGCAGATCGGCGTGCGCTACTCGATCGGCGGCTTCTACAACGACGGCAAGGGCACCGACGACAAGGCCACCTTCAACACCGGCAAGTCCGTCGCGCTCGAGTTCCAGTTCCTCGTGCAGGACTGGATCGCGCCGCGAGTGACGGTGCCGATGTACGTCGACCCGTTCGCGATCGGCATGACGCTCGGCGGGCACATGAAGTTCAAGATCCTCGACAAGCTCGCGCTGGTCGGGTTCGAGGACGTCGTCGGCTTCCGGCTCAACGAGAAGTTCCTGCCCGACCTCGACAGCGAGCGGTACAACGAGGCCGCGGCCGACGCCGTCGCCATCAACGAGATCACCTCGAAGGGCTTCCTGCGCTTCGACGGCGGCGTCATGTACCAGGCCAAGCCGAACCTGGCCGTCGGCGGCCGCTTCGGCGTGACCTTCAACGACTTCTCCGACGACGACGCCGCGACGTCCCTGCGGCTCCAGGTCCAGCACACGCCCAGGAAGATGCTGGACCTGATCGGTCAGCTCGGCTGGCTCGCGCTCGACGACAACAACACGTTCCACGTCAGCGCGGCGCTCGCCGTGCGCATCTGATTCGCGGGCGGCTACTTGCTCGTCAGGTAGCCGTCGGCCTTCAGCAGCTCCGCCGTGAGGACGGCGCCGCCGGCGGCGCCGCGCACGGTGTTGTGCGAGAGCGCGACGAAGCGCCAGTCGAAGACGGCGTCGGGGCGCAGCCGGCCGATCGTGACGCCTTGGCCGTTGCCGGCGTCGCGATCGAGCCTGGTCTGCGGGCGGTTGTCCTCGTCGAAGTAGTGGAGGAACGGCGTCGGCGCGCTCGGCAGCTTCAGCTCCTGCGGGCGGCCGCGGAACTCCTTCCACGCCGACAGGATCTCGTCCTTGCCCGGCTTCCGGTCGAACGCGACGAACACCGCGGCCATGTGGCCGTCAGAGACCGGCACGCGGATGCACTGCGCGGAGATGACCGGCGCCGACGCGGTCATGATCTTGCCGTCGCTCATCGCGCCCCAGATCTTGAGCGGCTCCTGCTCGCTCTTCTCTTCCTCGCCCTTGATGAAGGGGATGACGTTGTCGACCATCTCGGGCCAGCTCTCGAACGTCTTGCCGGCGCCGGAGATCGCCTGGTACGTGCAGACGGCGAGGCGGCGCGGGCCGTACCCGAGGAGCGGGTGGATCGCGGGGACGTAGCTCTGGATCGAGCAGTTCGGCTTGACCGCGATGAAGCCGCGCCTGGCGCCGAGGCGGCGGCGCTGCGCCTCGATCACCTGCGCGTGGTCGGCGTTGATCTCGGGGATCATCATCGGCACGTCCGGCGTCCACCGGTGCGCCGAGTTGTTGGAGACCACCGGCGTCTCGGCGCGCGCGTAGTCTTCCTCGAGCTTCGCGGTGGCGGCCTTGTCCATGTCGACCGCGCAGAAGACGAAGTCGGCGTGTGCGGACACCGCCGCGATGTCCGACGCGTCGATCACCGTGAGGCCGGCGGCGGCGGTGGGCACCGCGCCGGGGAGCGTCCAGCGACCGGCGACGGCGTCCTTGTAGGTCTTGCCCGCCGACGACGGTGACGCCGCGACGGCGGTGATCTCGAACCAGGGGTGTTCGGCGAGGAGAGAGACGAACCGTTGTCCGACCATGCCGGTCGCGCCGAGCACGCCGGCCTTCAGCTTCTTCGACATGCCTATTCTTTACACGGAGGTAGTGAGCGCGCACACCGCTTTCCCGCGCTTACGAGTGGAAATGGGAAATGCCTCTTGCGTCGGACGCTGGTGCGGGCGAACGTTCGCGGGATGGCCGGACGGGACGAGGACGATACGGACACGCGCCCGGATCCTCGTCCGGGTCGCCGCGTCCGCCTCGCCACCGGCACCCTTCCTCCGCTGCTCGGAACGGACAACGTGGAGGCCGCGCCGCTGGCCGACGGCACCGTCGAGCTCGCGGTCGAGGGCGGCGAGCTCACCGAGGAGCTGCTCGCCGACGCCGGTGACGGCGGCGAGGTCGCCGAGGCGGCGGACACGACCGACAGCGGCGACGCGAACGATCCGGGGCTCGTCGTCGACGCGCACATGCTCGCGGTCGGCACACGATGGTTCGGCATCAGCGCGTTCCGTCCGGGTCAGGCGCTCGCGATCCGCAACGTGCTGGCCGGCATCGACACGCTCGCGATCATGCCGACGGGTGCGGGCAAGTCGCTCTGCTACCAGCTGCCGGCGCTCGAGCTGCCCGGCGTCACGCTGGTCGTGTCGCCGCTCATCGCGCTGATGAAGGATCAGCACGACAAGCTCGAACATCTCGGCATCGACGTGCTGCGGCTCGACTCGACGTTGTCGCCGCGAGACGAGCAGGCGGCGCTGGCGCGGCTCGCGACCGGCAAGCCGTGCATCGCGTACGTGACGCCCGAGCGGCTGAGCGAGCCTCGCTTCCGCGAGCGGCTGCGCGCGGTGCGGGTCGCGCTGTTCGTGGTGGACGAGGCGCACTGCATCTCGCAGTGGGGGCACGACTTCCGCCCCGCGTACCTCGGGCTCGGTGACGCGCTCCGCGCGCTGGGACGGCCGCCCGTCCTGGCGCTGACCGCGACGGCGCCGCCCAAGGTCAAGGACGACATCCTCGCGCAGCTGGAGATCCCGTCGGCGTCGGTGATCGACATCGGTCTCGACCGCCCGAACCTGCGCTACCACGTGATGAAGGCGCAGAGCGAGCGCAAGAAGCAGGCGATCCTCTTGCGCCTGCTCGCGCGGCAGCAGGGCTCGGGCATCATCTACGCTGCGACCGTGCGGACGGTCGACGCCCTCGCCGACTTCCTGCATGCGAACGGCGTCGAGTGCGGCCGCTACCACGGCCGGATGCGCGCCAAGGATCGCGATCGCGTGCAGACCGCGTTCATGGAGCGCAGCGAGCCGCGCATCATGGTGGCGACGAACGCGTTCGGCCTGGGCGTGGACAAGCAGGACATCCGCTTCGTCATCCACTACAACTTCCCGGGCTCGCTCGAGAGCTACTACCAGGAGGCCGGGCGCGCGGGGCGCGACGGCCGGCCGGCGAACTGCGTGCTCCTCTACCAGCCCGAGGACAAGCGCATCCAGAGCTTCTTCCTCGGCGGGCGCTACCCGACGCCGGAGCAGACGCGCGCGGTGGCCGAGGCGCTGATCGCGACGTTCGCGACGGGCGGCGGCGATCTCGACGCGGTGTCCGCCGTGGCGGCGGCGCGCCTGGCGGGGACGGACGGCAGCGACGCGCGCGATGTCGAGGACCTCGAGCACGCGGTCGCGCTCAAGGACATCGCGGAGAAGGCGCTGGCGCCGGCAAAGAAGGCGCGCGTCGTGCTGTCGTTCCTGAAGGAGGTCGGGTTCGCGGCGGAGGCGCCGGGCCAGCGGTTCGTGCCGCTGACGGCGGAGCCGCCGAGCCTCGAGGAGCTCGCGCGGGCGACGGCGCGCTACGAGCAGAAGCGGGCCCAGGACCGGGCGCGGCTGCAGGCGATGTTGCGCTACGCGCAGTCGCACCTGTGCCGGTCGCGCCTGCTGGTGACGTACTTCGGCTACACCGACGGCGACGCGTGCGGCGCGTGCGACAACTGTCAGCGCGCGAAGGCCGACGCGCCGGTCGAGCCGCCGCCCTCGCGTATCGCGGCGGTGGCGGCGGTGCTGGCGGCGCGGCGCGCGGCGGCCCAGGGCGGCGAGGCCTCGGCGGACCCGACACCGGCCGACGAGATCTTGGCGCGGCGGCGCGCCCAGCGCGGGCGTGCCCTCAAGATCGAGCGCGGCCGCGGACGCGTCGGCGTCCTCGGCAAGGGCGACCTCGTGCGCCACGCCACCTGGGGCGACGGCGAGGTCGTGCGCGTCGTCGGCGACTCCGCCCTCGCCTTCTTCCCGGGCCACGGCGAGAAGCTCCTCAAGGCGTCCTTCCTCGAAAAGATCGTCCGCGCCTGACCGGGGGACAGGTTCATGGGTCCCAACTCGCGAGACTCCCTCGCGAATTCGCGCCTACCGCGACTGACGTTCGTTCTGGCGGTCTTCGCCGCGTGCGGGGGCGGCGCGGCCCGACGCGAGCCGCTCGCCGACGCCGACGACCCGTGGCCGATGTTCCGGCGCGAGCCGCGGCACGGCGGCGACGCACGCGATCACCGCGCTCTGGCGTGGGAGGTCGCGTGGCAGGTCGAGCTCGGTGAGCGCGTCGATGCGTCGCCGATCGTGGTCGAGCACGGCGTGGTGGTGGCGACGCGCGAGGGCACGGTCGCCCTGCTCGATCCGGTTATCGGCGCCGAGCGCGCGCGGACCTCGCTCGGTGGCGGGATCTGGGCGACACCCGCGGCCGCGCGCGGCGTGATCGTCCTCGGCGTGGGGCGACGGCGCGGCGGAGAGCTCGTCGGGTTGTCTGCGCGCGACCTCCGCGTGCGGTGGCGTCGAACCATCACGGCCGCACGCGGCACGCGCGCGTCGACCTTCGGCGCCGCGACCGCGGACGGCGACTCCGTGTGGTTGTGCGCCGGGGAGTCGGTGGTCGCCGTGCGCGTCCGCGACGGCGCCGAGGTCGCGCGCCACGACGTGCGGGCTCGCTGCTTCGGCGCGCCGGCGATCGACGGCGAGAAGATCTACGTCGCCACCCGCAACGGTGAGGTCATCGCCCTCGATCGTGATCTCCTGCGCGATGGCGCGCCGGAGCCCGTGCGCTGGATCGCGCCCACCACACGCGCGTTCGCCGACACATCGCCGGTCGTGAACGACGAGCTCGTGCTCGTCGGCTCGAACGACGGTCACCTGTACGCGCTCGCAACGCAGGACGGCGCGCCGCGCTGGAAGGTCGGGGACGGACACTGGGTCGTGTCGGCGCCCGCGATCGCCGACGGGCTCGCCATCTTCGGCGACGACGGCGACGTGGTGCGCGCGGTCACCCTCGCCGACGGTAGCGAACGCTGGCGCGGCGAGGTCGGCGGAGACGTGGCGTCATCGGCCGTCGTCGTCGGCGAGCACGTCGTCCACGGCGCGCACGACGGCAAGGTGCACGCGTGGCAGCTGGCGGACGGCGCCGCGCTTCCGCCGATGGACGCCGGCGCCGCGATGTTCGCGTCGCCTGCCCTCACCGCGTCGGGGCTGCTCGTGATCGCGACGCACGAGGGCCGCGTCCTAGCCATCCGGTGACCTCCAGTCGCGGTACGAGCGAAATGCGGAGGCGGATCAGGGGGTTGTGACCCCGGAGCCTGTCCCCCGTCTCTGGCGGGCGGCCTCGTAGAGGGCGATGCCGGCGGCGACGGAGACGTTGAGGGAGCCGACGCCGGGGGCTGCCATGGGGATGACAGCGTGGAGGTCGCAGGTCTTGGCGACGAGAGGGCGGACGCCCTCGCCCTCGGCGCCGAGGACGAGGGCGAGCGAGCCGGTGAGGTTCAGGGTCGCGATGGGGCGCGCCGAGGGCGACGCGGCGACGGCGCAGGTCCAGACGCCGGACTGCTTGAGCTCCTCGAGGGTGCGGACGAGGTTCTTCACCTGGACGATGGGGAGGAGCTCGGTCGCGCCGGCCGAGGCCTTGGTGACGACCGGCGTGATCGCGGCGGCGCGGTGCTCGGGGATGACGAGGCCGTGCGCGCCGAGCACGTAGGCGGAGCGGATGATCGCGCCGAGGTTGTGCGGATCCTGGACGCCGTCGAGCATGACCAGGAGCGGCGCGTCGGCGGCGAGGAGCGCCTCGAGGTCGGCGTAGGTGAAGTCGCCGGCGACGGCGACCACGCCCTGGTGGCGCGCGCCCGGCTCGCACATGTCGTCGAGCGCGCGCGCGTCGCGCAGCTCGACCTGCACGCCGGCGGCGCTCGCCGCGGCGACCAGCGAGGCGACCGGATCCTTGCCCTTGGCCTGCGCGCGATTCGCGGCGGCGTAGAGGACGCGGATGGAGCGCGGGCGACTGCGCACCAGCTCGTCGACGGGCCCGACGCCGTAGAGGCGACGGCTCACGACGCCAGCTCGGCGGCGATCGCGCGCGCGGCGGCCGCGGGATCCGCCGCGTCCCGGATCGGGCGACCGACGACGACGAGGTCGGCGCCGGCCCGGCGCGCGGCGGCCGGCGTGGCGATGCGCTTCTGGTCGCCGGCCTCGGCGCCGGCGGGGCGCACGCCCGGGGTGACGATGAGGAACCCCGCGGGTGCACCCGCGCGGATCGCCGCGGCCTCCTGCGGCGACGCGACGACGCCGTGACAGCCGGCGCTCGCCGCCAGCGCCGCGCGCCGCGTGACCAGCGCCGCGATCGGCCCCACCGCGCCCACCGCGGCGAGGTCGCGCTCGTCCATCGACGTCAGGACGGTCACGGCCAGCACGCGCGCCGGCGTCCCCGCGCACGCCTTCACCGCGGCCTCGAGCATCGCGGGTCCACCACCCGCGTGCACCGTCACCAGCTCGACGCCGAGCCCGGCGGCGCGGCTCATCGCGCGCGCGACCGTCTCCGGAATGTCGTGCAGCTTGAGGTCGAGCATCACGCGGCGGCCGGCGGCGCGCATCGCCGCGACCACCGCTGGCCCCTCCGCGACGAACAGCTCGAGGCCGACCTTCACCCAGCCGGCGCCGTCGCCGATGCGCGCCGCGAGCGCGACGGCCGACGCCGTGTCGGGGACGTCGAGCGCGGCGATGACGCGGTTGCCGGGATCGAAGGGCGCGGGCGTGCTCACGCTGCGCTTAGTATCACGGTTCCGATCGGGTTCAGGGCAGCGGCCTGACCGAGACCGTGCCGTCGTCGTTCGCGACGGTGTAGATGACACCTTCGTCGGCGCGACGATGCGCGCCGTCGAAGCGCACGACACCGGTGATGCCCCGCTCCTCGGCGGCCGCCAGCCGCCGCGCCAGCTCGCCGCGGTTGCCGCGACCGAGCGCCGCCACGAGCCGCACCGCATCGTAGGCGTACGCGTCGACCGCCGTCGGCGTCTTGCCGATCGCCTCGAAGTACAGGCGCTCGAACTCGAGCCCGGCCTCGTCGAGCGCGCCCGGGAACCACCCGGGCGCGAGCAGGCCGCCCTCGGCGTAGCGCGCCGCCTCGCGCACGAAGTTCTCGCCCGCGCCCTCGGCCGTCGACAGGAGCACGATCGGCCGCCCGCCGGTCACCTTCTTCGTGCCCCACGGCCGCGCCACCATGCCGCCCGCGGCCAGCGCCGGCGCGATCAGCTCGAGCCGATCGGCGGCGTCGGGCACGAACACCGCCTGCCACTTGCCGCCGAGCTTCTTCACCACGCTGGTGAACGAGCGCGTGTCGGCGGGGTACGTGACCTCGTCGATGATCTCGCCGCCCACCGCGCGCACCTCGCTGGCGAACGCCTTGCCGACCGCCGTGCCGTACCCGGTCTCGGGCCTCAGGACGGCGAAGCGCGTGACGCCGAGCCGGGCCGCGCGTCGCGCGAGCGCGCGCGCCCTGGCCTCCGCCGAATGCATCATGTGGAACACGTAGGTCCCGCCGCTGGGCCGCTCCTCGGGGCGCGGGTTGAACGACAGGAGCGGCACGCCGAGGTCGTTGGCGCGCCGCGCCGCCGCGTCCACCGACGCGCCGTCGGTCGGCCCGAGGATCGCGATGACGTTCTTCTGACCGAGCGCGCCGACCGCGTCGGCCGCCGCGCCGCCCTCGGCGTCCTCGATGAAGACCGTCGGCGCCAGCTCCCCGAGCGACCGCGCGCCGACCATGAGCCCGCGCACGAGCTGCTCGCCCAGCCGCTCGACCTTCGCCGACTGCGGCACGACCGCGCCGATGAGCCCGGGCCGGGCCGCCCCGGCGCCCTCGTCGGGGCCGACGGCGAGCCCGATCGCCCGCCGCACCGAGCGCGCCCGCTCGCGGGCCG
Source organism: Myxococcales bacterium UBA2376 (assembly GCA_002344285.1). GTDB lineage: Bacteria > Myxococcota_A > Polyangia > Haliangiales > Haliangiaceae > UBA2376. The sequence goes on along the minus strand of DDTA01000249.1, from coordinate 28,908 downwards.
AGCGCGCGCCGTCGACATCGCCCGCCGCGTCGCGATCGGCGGCGACGCGCCAGCCGAGCACGCCGACCGACGGCCCGTCGCCCTCGATCGTCCGCCACGCCGCCGCCGCGTCCTCGGCGCTCGCGCCGGCGACGATCTGCTCGAGCCGGCCGCGCAGGAACGCGCGCTCGGCCGGCGTGGCCTTGCCCCACCAGCGATCGATCCAGGGCAGCGCCGCGAGCGGGGTCGGGCTCGCGGCGTGGGCGTGCGCGAGCGCCGCGAACCAGGCCCCGCGCTCGCCGTCGTTCTCGATGGCCGCCTCCGAGCGCTGGAGCAGCGGCAGGGCTCGCTCGTGGTCACCGAGCATCCCGCGCGAGAGGCCGAGGTACAGCTCGCCGCGCGTCCGCAGCCCGGGCTCGAGGCTCTCGAGCGCGAGGAGCCGCTCGAGGCTCGCCGACGCCGCCGTCGGATCACCCGCCTGCTGCGACGCGACGCCGGCGAACAGGAGGGCGAACGGCTCGATGGGATCGCCGGCGTACTCGGCGGCGATCGCGCGGAACTCGTCGGCCTGGTTGCCGTCGCGCAGGAAGCGGGCGCGCGCCTCGAGGAAGCGCTCGCGCGCCTGGGCGTCGCCGCTGGTCGGCACCGACGGGACCAGGGTGTGGCGCTTCTTCGGACACCCCGCCACGAGTGCGATCAAGCACAGGAGCGAGACGATGCGGAACCACATGCGACAGACCATACAACGCGCGGGTGCGCCCCGCTGTTCCGTCGGCGACCTTCGACGCGCGACGCGCGCGCGGGTCACTCGCCCGGTTCGGGTGTAAGGTGCGCCCGACATGGCATCCCCCCGCGCCGATCGGCTCGTCACGCTCGTCGAGGCCTCCATCGCTCGTCTCGACGAGGGCGACGTCGAGGGCGCCGAGCAGAAGATCGCGCAGGCCGCGCGGATCGATCCCCACCACCCCGACGTGCTGAGCGTGCAGGCGTCGATCGCGGCGCTCGACGGCGAGCTCGAGCGCGCCCTCGAGCTCGTGGCCAAGGCGGTGGAGCGCGCCCCCGAGGACGTCGGCATCCTCATCAACGCCGCCGATCTCGCGCTGCTCGCCGATCCCGAGACCGCGCTCGGCTACGCCCGCCGCGCCGCCGAGCTGGTCGAGGAGGAGGACGAGCTCATCGCCGCGGTCCTCATCATGGCCGAGTCGCACCTCGCGCTCGAGGACCCGGCCGCGGCGCGCGAGGCGCTCGCGGAGCTATCGAGCGCGGTCATCGACGACGCCGCGACGATCCTCGACGTCGCGCACGCGTACCTCGCCGCGGAGGATCCGACCACCGCCGAGCTGTGGCTGCGCCGCCTGACGTCGGGGCAGCCCGCGGAGCGCGACGGCGGTGACCAGGGCGGCGAGGCCATCGACGCCACGATCGCCGCCGACGCGTGGCACGCGATCGGTCAGTGCCGCGAGGCCAAGGGTGACCGCGACGGCATGATCCACGCGTGGCGCGAGACCCGTCGCCTCGACGCCGCGCTGCCGCCGCCCGCGCTCTCGCTCTCCGACGACGAGCTCGAGGAGATCGCGACCTCCGCGCTCCAGGAGCTCCCGGCCGAGGTGCACGCCCACCTGGCCAACGTGCCGATCCTCGTCGACGATCTACCGGGCGAGCACCTCGTCCAGGATGGCTGGGATCCGCGGCTCCTCGGGATCTTCGAGGGCACGCCGCTGCCGGAGCAGAGCGCCGTCGGCGGCGCAGCGAGCGTGACGACGATCCACATCTACAAGACGAACCTCGAGCGCTTCGTCGGCGACGATCGCGCGGCGCTGGTCGACGAGATCCGCATCACGATCCTGCACGAGACCGCGCACTACTTCGGCCTCGACGACGACGACCTCGCGAAGCTCGGCCTCGACTAGACGATCAAGACGGGATGCAGTCGAGCGGCGGTGGCAGCGGCAGCGGCGCGCCCGGGATGCACATCGTCATCGCGAAGCAGCACATGTTGGCGCCGCACTGCGCGTGCGTCGTGCACGCGCCGGTGGTGCCGCCGTCGAGGCCGACGCTCGCGTCGGGGAGCCCGATCGGAGCGTCCACCATCGTGCTCACCGGCGCGTCGATCACGCGCGCGTCGCCGGACGAGAACGGGGCGTCGACCGTCGCCGGCGCGTCGACGCGCGGCGGTTCGTCGTCACCGTTGCCCTCGAAACCGGACGCGCAGCCGGCGACGACGAAGGTCATCGGAAGCAACCCAAGCAAGAACGCGCGCATGCAGAAACGTGCCATGGCCTCTCCTCGCCGGGCTCCCATCCGGCGCGCCCATCCTACCGAACCAACGCTCACGCTCAAGACCAATCGCAGGTGCACCCGGTACATCGAGTGACAGCACCGGCGACCCGGGGCGACAGGTAAAATCCTCAGTCATTCCCGGGCTCAACGAGCCGTGAGGTCGGCCATCGTGACGAGCTCGAAGCCGCCGTCCCGCAACGCGTCGACGACGCGCGGCAGCGCGGCCAGGGTCGTCGCCTGCCCCTCGTGGAAGAGGAGGACGTCGCCAGGGCGGCAGCGCGCCGGTGCGCAGCGCGCGGCGAGCACGTCGGCCGCGGCGCCGTCGTGATCGCGGCTGTCGAACGACCACATCGCGACCGTGTAGCCGCTCGCCAGCATGGTGGCACCGTCGACCGGCCCGAGCGAGCCGTGCGGCGGACGCACCCACCGGCCGTGAGGTACGGGCCCGAGCGCGGCTTCGGTCCGCGCGAGCTGGTCGCGGAGCGCGCCGGGCGAGAGGCGCGTGAACCGCTTGTGGTAGTAGCCGTGGCCCGCGACCTGATGGCCGCCGCGCAGGTACTCGGCGACGACGTCGGGTCGGCGCTCGACGTAGTAGCCCATGACGAAGAACGTCGCCGGCGCGCCCAGCGACGCCAGGCACGCGAGGTACCGCTCGGTCATCGCGTGCGGCCCGTCGTCGAACGTGAGCGCGACTCGCCGCGCGTCCGCGGGGCCGCGCCACACGATGCGCCCGCGGGTCGCGCGCTGCACCACCTCGCGCGCCAGCTGCTTCACGCGCGCCTTCATCGCCGGAGCACCCCCCGGCCGAGGCGCACCAGCTCGAGCGAGGTCCCGCGCACGAGGATCAGCGCGGCGACGACGTAGACGGCGCCGCCGGTGACCATCTGCGCGACGAGCGAGACCGCTGGGTGCACGCCGAGCCGGTCGAGCCCCAGCTCGAGCCCCACGACGGCGCCGAACATCGGCAGACACGCGACGAGCGGGCGGAGCACGCCGGCGAGGTACGCCGCGATCGGCAGCCCGGTCACTCGTCCGGTCACGATGATCGTGCCGATCGCGTGCACCGCGTGCCCGATGGCGGCGCCGACGCAGGCCCACGTCGGATCGCCGAGCCAGCCGAAGATCCCGACCAGCGGCAGGACGAGCATCGCGCGCGTGAAGCTCGTGTACATGACCAGCCGGGTCTGTTGCACCGCCTGCAGGTACGCCATCGCCGACCACGTCATCGGCCGGAACATGGTCATGATCGAGAGGACGGCGAGCATCGGCGCGATCCCGGCCCAGCGCTCGTCGAACAGCGCCTCGACCAGCGTCGACGAGACGGCGCCGAGCCCGACGCCGAGCGGCGACACGATGAGGGCCATGAGCGCGGCCGACTTCACGACCGCGCGCCGGCGCTCGGCGTCCTCCATCTTGGCGAACGAGGGCATGAGCACCTCACCGATGTGCTCGGCGACGTGGCTCACCGGCGTCTCGGCGAGGCTGTAGGACAGGTTGTAGCGGCCCATCACCGCCGGGCCGAACAGCTTCGACATGAAGAAGTTGTCCCAGCGGGTCGCCGCGCGATCGGCGACCGCGCCGATCATGATCGGCAGGCCGTAGCCGAAGAGGCCGCGGACGACGTCGGCGCGCAGCGGCGAGACCACGAGCCAGTGGGCGCGCGGCACCGCGGCGAAGTAGAGCGTGGCGTTGAAGGCGGAGCGCACGAGCGCGGCGATCACGATCGCGTCCTCGGCGAAGCGGGGCGCGAGCGAGAGCGCGACGGCGACGTAGACGAGCTCACCCGAGCCGTTGATCGTGGCGATGGCGCGAAAGCGCAGGTCGCGCATGAGGAGCCGCTCGGGGACGTAGCGGGAGCGATCGATCACGTGGGCGATCGCGTAGTAGAGGACGAAGTCGCTCATCTCCGGCGTCTCGAGGAGACGACCGATCGGCTCGCGGAACACGACGAGCAAGACCATCGCGACCACGCCGATGCCGGTGTGCAGGACCGCCGCCTGGAACGCGACGTCGGGCGTCGATCGCTTGGCGATGAGGTACTGGCCGAAGGCGAAGCTGGTGAAGACCGCGACCGTGACCGTGCTGATCGAGGCGGCGAGCACGGCGCCGTACGCCGCGGGCGCGATGAAGCGCGTGAGGACGAGCGTCGAGACGAGCGTGATCAGCCGCGAGCTGATCCCGAACAGCATGTTCCACGCCACCCCGTGGGCGGCTGCACGCGCGACGCTCACGGCTCCTCGTCGCGGGTGGTCACGGGGTGCGGTCGATCCAGTCGAGCACGGCGCCGGTCAACGCCGCCTGCGCATCGAGCTCGGTGAACATGTGGTTGGCATGCGGGAAGTACGCGCGATCGAGCTTGCCGCGCAGCTCGGGGAACAGCTCGAAGACCTGATCGGCGTGGTTGTAGCGGATCCCGAGGGCGCCCGAGTAGACCGCGAGGATCCCGACCCGGCGCGAGACCAGCGCGGCGAGCTGCGCCCGGAAGACCTCCGGCGGCGGCACCTCGCGGCCGCCGACGACCTCCGGCGCCGGATCACCGCCGTCGACGGCGTCGGCGCGCGCGAGCGCGGCGACCCTGGCACGCACGCGGCGCGCGATCGCGCCGATGCCCCACGACAGCGTCGCGCGCGCGCCGCCGAGGGCACGGACGCGGCCCGCGAGCCGGCGCGCGCGGGCCCGCGGGGTCACGTACGCGGGTGGATCGATCACGACCACGCCGACGACCCGTGGATCGACCTCTGCCGTCGCCAGGGCGTTGTCGGCCCCGGAGCACAGCCCGAAGAGGACGAAGCGCTCGGCCCCGAGCTCCACCGCGAGCTGGTCCATCGCCGCCTTCGTGTCCGCGACGGCGCTCTCGCGAAAGGAGCGGGCGCCCGGCACGCTCGGGCTGTCGCCGATGCCCGACAGGTCGAGGCGCAAGGAGGTGATGCCGCGAGCGGCGAGGCGTCGGGCGAGGTTCACGTGCAAGCGGTGCGGGCCGACGCGATGGAGCACGCCGGCGTTGAGCAAGATGACCACCGGCCGTGGCGTGGACCGCGGTGGCGCAGGCGACGGGAGTGCGCGGTCCGGCTCGGAGAGGACGCCGATCAGGTTAGCTTCGGCACCGAGCGCCATCGCGCGTTCCACGCCGCGACAGTAAGCTGGAACCACCTCCGTTGAAAGTGCAGCACTTCGGTCCGATGGAGCGGCGCCTGCTCGGCGCATGGCACGCGCCGCAGCGACTGCGGCCCCGCTCCGCCGCCGTCCTCCTCTGCAACCCCTTCGGGGAGGAGGCCGCGCGCGCGCATCGCATCTACCGGGTGCTCGCCACCCAGCTCGAGCGCAGCGGCTTCCACGTCCTCCGCTTCGACTACGGCGGCACCGGCGACTCGGCAGGCGAGAGCGCGGACGTTTCGGTCGCCGGGTGGATCGACGACGTCGCGCTCGCCGCCGAGCAGCTGCTCGCGAGGAGCGGCGCGAAGAAGCTGGTCGCGATCGGCCTGCGGCTCGGCGGCACGCTGGCGGCGCTGGCGACGGCCCGTGGCAACCTGCGCCTCCGCCACCTCGTGCTCTGGGATCCCGTCGTCGACGGCGCGGCGTACCTGCGCGAGCTCGCGGCGCTGCACCGGAGCTACATGCGATCGGAGATGGGCGCGGCCTGGACCGATCGCCTTCGCGTCGACGCGGACGGCGTGCCGGCCGAAGCGCTCGGCGTCCCGATCAGCGCCGCCCTGGCGGCCGAGCTCGGCGCGATCGATCTCTCCACCGAGGCGCTTCGTACCGACCACGTGACCGTGATCGGGACCGGCCGCGGAGGCGATCCCGGCGCCGCCGCGCGGCTGCGCCGGCCACCGGTGCACTGGATCGAGCTGCCGGCGAGCGAGGCGTGGAACTCGGACGCGGCGCTCAACGCCGCCATCGTCCCGATGGACGCGGTCCAGGCGATCGTCGCGCGCGTCGAGGAGCTGAGCCCATGACGACGAGTCCGCCGTATCGCCCCGACGCCACCGTCCACGGGCTCTTCCGCGAGCAGGCCGCGGCGCACCCCGAGCGCCTCGCGCTCCTCTGGGACGGCGGCACGATGAGCTACGGCGAGCTCGATCGACGCTCCGACGCGCTCGCCGTGCGGCTCATCGAGCGCGGCGTCGCGGCCGACGTGCCGGTCGCGGTCGCGCTCGAGCGCTCGCCCGACGCGATCGTCGCCGCGCTCGCCGTGCTGAAGGCGGGTGGTGCATACCTCCCGCTCGACCCCGCGTACCCGCGCGAGCGCCTGGCCTTCGTCGTCGACGACGCGGCGGCGCCCGTGCTCGTGACCCGCCGCGCCCTCGCCGGCAAGCTGGCGGCGCTCGCCGCGCACACGCTGTTCGTCGAGGACGAGGCCGGGCGCCCGGCGGCGGCCGCGGCGGCCGCGCCCCCCAGGCCGGTAGAGCGCGCGCGCGCCACCGACCTCGCGTACGTGATGTACACGTCGGGGTCGACGGGGACGCCCAAGGGCGTGCTCGTCGAGCACCGCTCGATCGTTCGCCTCGTGGGCGACGTCGACTACGTGCGCCTCGACGCCGACACCTGCTTCCTCCACGCGGCGCCGCTCGGCTTCGACGCGTCGACGCTCGAGCTGTGGGGCCCGCTCCTGCACGGCGGGCGCATCGCCGTGTACCTCGAGCCCATCCCGACGGGGCGCGGGCTCGCGCGCGTGATCGCCGCGCACGGGGTCACGACCGCCTGGCTCACGGCGGCGCTGTTCAACACCGTCGTCGACGACGATCCGCGCCACCTGCGCGGGCTCCGCCAGCTGTTCACCGGCGGCGAGGCCCTGTCGCCGCCACACGTGCGACGCGCGCTCGCCGCCCTGCCCGACACCCAGCTGGTGAACGGCTACGGCCCCACCGAGTGCACGACGTTCACGACGACGTACGCGATCCCGTGGGACACGCCCGAGGACGCGCGCTCGATCCCGATCGGCCGTCCGATCGCCGAGACCGACGTCCACGTGCTCGACGCGGAGCAGCGACCGGTGGCCGACGGCGAGGTCGGCGAGCTGTACGTCGGCGGGCGCGGCGTCGCGCGCGGCTACCTGCGCCGACCCGAGCTCACCGCCGCGCGGTTCGTGTCCATCCCCGCGCTCGACGGCGGCGCCGCGCGCCTGTACCGCACCGGCGATCTGGTGCGCCGGCGCGAGGACGGCGTCCTCGACTTCGTCGGCCGCGGCGACCAGCAGGTGAAGCTCCGCGGCTTCCGCATCGAGCTCGGCGAGATCGAGGCGCGGCTCGGCGAGCTACCCGCGGTGCAGGCGTGCGCCGTCCTGGCGCGCGACGACGACGCCGGCAAGCGCCTGGTCGCCTACGTCGTGCCGCGACCGGGCGCCGAGCGCGACGCGACGGCGACCGCGCTGCGCGCCGCGCTCGCCCGCGCCCTCCCCGAGTTCATGGTGCCGGCGGTCTACGTCAGACTCGCCGCCTTGCCGCTCACCGCCAACGGCAAGCTCGATCGCGCCGCCCTGCCGGTGCCGACGCGCGAGCGTCCGGCGCTGGCGCAGCCGCTGCGCTCGCCGTCGGGCGAGCGCGAGCACCTCATCTGCCGCGTGTTCGCCGACGTGCTCGGGCTCGATCAGGTCGGCGCGCTCGACGGGTTCTTCGAGCTCGGCGGCGACTCGCTCTCCGCCGTGCGCGCGCTCGCGCGGCTCCGCGACGCCGGGCTGCCCGAGGTGTCGCCGTCGACGTTCTTCGCGGCGCCGACCCCGGCCGCGCTGGCGCGCGCGCTCGACGGCGTGGCCACGCCCGCGCGGACCCGCTCGCGCACCCGCGACGCGAAGGAGCCCATCGCCATCATCGGCATGGCCGGCCGCTTCCCCGGCGCCGCCGACGTCGAGGCGTTCTGGAAGAACCTGTGCGAGGGCGTCGAGTCGATCCGGTACTTCGCGCGCGACGAGCTCGATCCGAGCATCCCGGCGGCGCTCGCCGACGACCCGGCGTACATCCCGGCGCGCGGCGTGCTCGACGACGTCGAGCTGTTCGATGCTGGCTTCTTCGGCATCTCGCCGCTCGAGGCGCAGCTCATCGATCCGCAACATCGCCACTTCCTCGAGGTGTCGTGGCAGGCGCTCGAGCACGCCGGCTACGTCCCCGAGCGAGCGCCCGGCCCGGTCGGCGTGTTCGGCGGCATGTACAACGCGACGTACTTCCAGCGCCACCTCATGCCACGGCCCGACGTCACCAGCCGCCTCGGCGAGCTGGCGGTGATGCTCGGCAACGAGAAGGACTACGTCACCACGCGCGTGGCGCACCGGCTCGGGCTCGACGGCCCGGCGGTCGCGGTCCACACCGCGTGCTCGACGTCGCTGGTCGCGACCGCGATGGCGATGGACAGCCTGCGCAACGGTGGCTGCGACCTGGCGCTGGCCGGCGGCGTCGCGATCACCTGCCCGCCGCGGAGCGGCTACCTCTACCAGGAAGGTTCGATGGCCTCGAAGGACGGGCACACGCGCCCGTTCGACGCGAGGGCCGCCGGCACGGTCTTCTCCGACGGCGTCGCGGTCGTCGTCCTGCGTCGTCTATCCGACGCGATCGCCGCCGGCGACACGATCCACGCGGTGTTGCTCGGCGCGGCCGTGAACAACGACGGCAGCGAGCGCGCGAGCTTCACCGCGCCGAGCCCGGTCGGCCAGGCCACGGTGATCGCGGCGGCCCAGGACGCCGCCGGCGTCGACGCGCGCAGCATCTCGTACGTCGAGGCCCACGGCACGGCGACGCCCCTCGGCGATCCGATCGAGATCGACGGCCTCACCCGCGCGTTCCGCCGTCACACCGACGACCGCGGCTTCTGCGCGGTCGGCTCGCTCAAGAGCAACGTCGGGCACCTGGTCATCGCCGCCGGCGCGGCCAGCCTGATCAAGACGTCCCTCGCGCTGGCGCGGAGGACGTTGCCGCCGTCGATCGGCTTCGAGGCGCCCAACCCGGCGATCGACTTCGCGCCGACGCCGTTCCGCGTGCAGGCGGCGCTCACCGCGTGGCCGGCGCCGGCGGACGGCGGGCCGCGCCGCGCGGGCGTGAGCTCGTTCGGCTTCGGCGGCACGAACGCCCACGTGGTGCTCGAGGAGGCGCCGCCGCGCGCGCCGTCGTCGCCACCGACGCGACCTGCCCAGCTGGTGCTGGTCTCGGCGCGCAGCGCCGCGGCGCTCGACGCCGCGAGCCAGCGCCTCGCGACCGAGCTCGCGGCAGCGCCGATCTCGGACGCCGGGCTCGCGGACATCGCGCACACGCTGCGGGTCGGCCGCCGCGCGTTCGCGCACCGCCGCTACGTCGTCGCGGCGACCGCGGCCGAGGCGGCGAAGCTCCTCGTCGCGCCCGAGGCGGGGCGCGCGGGCGCGCGCGAGGTCGGCGCCGACCTCCCCGACGTCGGCTTCCTGTGCCCGGGCCAGGGATCGCAGTACGCCGGCATGGGTCGCGGCCTCCACGCCTCGGAGCCGGCGTTCCGCGCCGCCTACGACGAGTGCGCCGAGATCCTGCGCGCCGGGCGCGGCGTCGATCCGCGCACCGTGTTCTTCGGCGACGACGCCGCGGCGCTCACCCGCACCAGCGTCACCCAGCCGGCGATCTTCTGCCTCGAGTACGCGCTCGCGCGGCTGTGGATGAGCTGGGGCGTCACGCCGACGGCGCTCATCGGCCACTCGGTCGGCGAGCTGGTGTGCGCGGCCCTCGCCGGCGTCATGTCGCTCGAGGACGCGCTCGGCTTCGTGAGCGAGCGCGGGCACCGCATGCAGGCGCTGCCGCCCGGCAGCATGCTGAGCGTCCGCCTCGCCGCCGACGCGCTCGTGCCCCAGCTGCCCGAGGGCGTCGAGCTCGCGGCAGAGAACGCGCCCGGGCTGTGCGTCGTCGCCGGACCGACCGACCTCATCGCGCAGCTCGAGACCGATCTCGCGGCCGCCGACGTGCAGGCGCGGCGGCTGGTGACGTCGCACGCGTTCCACTCGGCGATGATGGACCCGGTCGTCGAGCCGCTGCGCGAGCGGCTCGCGCGCGCGACCCTGCGCGCGCCGCGCATCCCGATCCTGTCGACGGTCACGGCCGAGTGGCTCACCGACGCGCAGGCGTGCGACCCAGCCTACTGGGCGACCCACCTGCGCCTGCCCGTTCGCTTCGCGCCCGCGGTCGCGCGGCTGCTGGCCGACCCGCGCCGGCTCCTCGTCGAGATCGGGCCGCGCGCGACGCTCTCGACGCTCGCGCGCCAGGCGATCGCGGAGAAGCGCGCGCGCCCCGTCGCGATCCCGTCGATCGCGGACACGCCCGAGGCGGAGCCCGTTGCCATCACCGCGGCCCTCGGCGCGCTCTTCACGCTGGGCGCGACGATCGACTGGCCCGCGTACGACGCCCACGAGACGCGGCACCGCGTTCCGCTCCCGACGTATCCGTTCGAGCGCAAGCGTCACTGGGTCGACGCCCCCGCCGCCGTCCTCGGCGGCCCCGTGCCCGTGCCCGTGCCCGTGCCCGTGCCCGTGCCCGATCCGGGTCCCGAGGCCGTCCCCGATCCCGTCGCGGTCGCCTCCGGCTCGGCTCCGACCTCCGTCCCCGATCGCCCCGCCCGCCTCCTCACCCAGCTCCGCACCCTCGTCGAGGACGTCTCCGGCCTCGACGTCACCGGCGACGATCCGGCGACGCCGTGGCTCGAGCTCGGCCTCGACTCGCTCGCCCTCACCCAGCTCGCGCTCTCCCTCCAGCGCACCTTCGGCGTGAAGATCACGTTCCGCCAGGTGATGGAGAAGTACCCCTCCATCGCGTCGCTGGTCGCGCTCCTCGACGCCGAGCTCCCCGCCGAGCCCACCGCCGGCGCCACGCCGACGCCCGCGGCCTCGGCCGCGCCCTCCCCCACGCCCACGCCCACGCCCACCGACGAGGCCCACACCACCTACGACGTCAAGAAGGCCTTCGGCGCGATCGCGCGCATCCACACCAGGACCGACGAGCTCTCGCCCGACCAGCGCGCGCGCCTCCACGCGTTCATGGCCCGCTACGTCGCGCGCACCGCGAAGTCGAAGGCCTACACCGCGCAGCACCGCGCGCGCATGGCCGATCCACGCGTGGTGAACGGCTTCCGCCCGCTCACCAAGGAGATCACGTACCAGCTCGTGATCGAGCGCTCGCGCGGCAGCCGCATGTGGGATCTCGACGGCAACGAGTACGTCGACGTGCTGTCCGGCTTCGGCATGAGCCTCTTCGGCTGGCAGCCCGACTTCATCCGCGAGGCGATCCACAAGCGCATCGACGAGGGCTACGAGATCGGGCCGCAGCACGTGCTCGCCGGCGAGGCCGCCGAGCTCTTCTGCGACCTCACCGGCAACGATCGCGCCGCGTTCTGCAACACCGGCTCCGAGGCGGTGATGGGCTGCATGCGCATCGCGCGCACCGTCACCGGCCGCAGCACGATCGCGATCTTCACCGGCGCGTACCACGGCATCTTCGACGAGGTCATCGTCCGCGGCACGCGCAAGCTGAAGACGATCCCGGCGGCGCCCGGCATCCTGCCCGAGTCGTCGCAGAACATGCTCGTCCTCGACTACGGCACGCCGGAGTCGCTCGAGATCCTGCGCCAGCGCGCCGACTCGCTCGCCGCGATCATCGTCGAGCCGGTCCAGAGCCGGCGCCCCGACTTCCAGCCAGTCGAGTTCCTGCGCGAGCTGCGCGCGCTCACCGAGAGGTCCGGCAGCGTGCTCGTCTTCGACGAGGTCGTGACCGGCTTCCGCTCGCACCCGCGCGGCGCCCAGGGGCTCTTCGGCATCGAGGCCGACCTCGCGTCGTACGGCAAGGTCGTCGGCGGCGGCTTCCCGATCGGCGTGATCGCCGGCAAGCGCCGCTTCATGGACGCCCTCGACGGCGGCCACTGGGCGTACGGCGACGACTCGATCCCGACCGTCGGCGTCACCTACTTCGCCGGCACCTTCGTGCGCCACCCGCTGGCCCTGGCCGCCGCCCACGCCGCGCTCGTGCACATGCGCGACGCGGGCCCGGCGCTGCAGGAGCGCCTCACCGCGCGCACCGCCGCGATGATCGCCGAGATCAACGCGGCGCTCGGCGACCTGGGCGTACCGTTCGAGCTGCGCACGTTCGCGTCGCTCTGGCGCAACGTCTTCACCGAGGACCTGCCGTACGGCGACCTCGTCTACGCGATGCTGCGCGATCGCGGCATCCACATCCTCGACAACTTCCCGTGCTTCCTGACCACCGCGCACACGGACGAGGACATCCGCGCGATCGTGAGCGCGTACAAGGATGCGGCGGCGGAGATGAAGGCGGCCGGGTTCTTCCCGACGCGCGCGCCGCGGATCTCGGTCCCGGCGGCGGCCGCGGCCGCCGAGCCCGGCGTGCGCGCCGTGCCGTCGACCGAGCCCCAGCGCGAGATCTGGCTCGCCGACAAGCTGGGCCCCGAGGCCTCGCTCGCCTACAACGAGTCGATCTCGCTCGACCTGCGCGGCGAGGTCGACGTCCCGGCGCTCCGCCACGCCGTGCGCGAGCTGCCGGCGCGCCACGACGCGCTGCGCGCGACGTTCTCCGCCGACGGCATGACCCTGCGCGTCGCCGCCGAGCCGCCGGCGCTCGAGGTTCCGCTCGTCGATCTGGCCGAGGCCGACGCCGAGGCGCGCGCCGCCGCCCTCGCGGCCATCCGGGAGCGCCACGTGTCGGAGCCGTTCGACCTCGAGGCCGGGCCGCTGGTGCGCGCCGAGCTGGTGAAGCTGGCGCCCGATCATCACGTGCTCGTCTTCACCGGTCACCACATCGTGCTCGACGGCTGGTCGTTCTGGGTGCTGGTCAAGGATCTGGCGGCGCTGTACGCGCGCGCCGCCGGCCTCGGCGACGCGGCGCTGCCGCCCGCGCCGTCCTTCGCGGACCACGCCGTCGATCAGGCGGCGCGCGCGGACGCGCCGGAGGTGCGCGCCAACGAGCGCTGGTGGGTCGAGCAGCTGGGCGGCACCTTGCCCGTGCTCGAGCTACCGACCGATCGCCCGCGGCCGCCGCTGCGCACCCAGGCGGCGGGGCGACGCGATCACGTGCTGCCCGCCGACCTCGTCGCCGCGGTGAAGAAGCTCGGCGCCCGGCAGGGAACGAGCCTGTTCGCGACGCTGCTCGCCGGCTTCGACGCGCTGCTCTACCGGCTCACCGGGCAGACCGACGTGATCGTCGGCATCCCGGCCGCGGGGCAGGCCGCCAGCGGCCTCGAGGGCCTGGTCGGGCACTGCGTCAACATGCTGCCGATCCGCGCGCGCATCGACGGCGAGTCGCCGTTCTCGGCGCTGGTGGCCACCAGCCGCGCGGCGATGCTCGACGCGTACGATCACCAGGACGTCACGTTCGGCCGCGTGCTGCAGGTGCTGCCGATCGCGCGCGATCCCGCGCGGCTGCCGCTCATCAGCGTCATCTTCAACATCGACCAGGCGCTGTCGGGCGAGGCGCACGCGGCGCCGGGGCTGGCGATGGAGCTCGCGACCAACGCCCGGCGCTACGAGACCTTCGAGCTGTTCGTGAACGCGGTCGACACCGGCGCCGGCGGGATGCGGCTGGAGTGTCAGTACAACCGCGATCTGTTCGACGAGGCGACCGTCGCGCGCTGGCTCGGTGGGCTCGAGCTGCTGCTGCGGGGGGCGGTGGAGCACCCGGGGCTGCCGGTGCGCGAGCTGCCGGTGAGCCGGACGGAGGAGGCGGAGCTGCTCGCGCGCTGGAACGCGACCGAGGCCGCGTACCCGCGTGACGCGCGGGTGGAGGAGCTGGTGATGGCGACGGCGCGGCGGCTGCCGGACAAGGTGGCCGTGCGGGCGGGAGGTCCGGGTGGCGGGCGCGGCGCGACGTCGACGCTGACGTACGCGGAGCTGGCGGAGCGCGCCGAGTGGATCGCGGCGGCCTTGCGGGAACGCGGCGTGGTGCGAGGGGATCGCGTTGGGCTGATGGTCGAGCGTGACGTGCACATGCTGCCGGCGCTCGTGGGCGTGCTGGCGGCGGGCGCGGCATACGTGCCGCTCGACCCCGCGTTCCCGGCGGAGCGGCTCGCGTACATGCGGGAGGACGCGAGGGTGAAGGTGGTGCTGACGACGGAGGAGGTGGCGGGGATCGTGAAGGAGAAGGAGAAGGGAGAGGGAGAGGGAGAGGGAGAGAAGAGATCGGGCACGGGCACGGGCACGGGCACGGGCACGGGGGAGGACGACGCGTACGTCATCTACACCAGTGGGTCGACGGGGAAGCCCAAGGGCGTGCGGGTGCCCCACCGGCAAGTCGTGAACCTGCTGTGGAGCGTGAAGCGGGAGCCGGGGATGACGGAGCAGGACGTCGTGCTGGCGGTCACGACCCTCTCGTTCGACATCGCGGTGTCGGAGCTGATCTTGCCGCTGGTCGTGGGCGCGACGATCGTGCTCGCGGACCGGGCGCAGGCGACGGATGGCGATCGATTGAAGGAGCTGGTGGAGGGCGTGACGTTCGTGGACGCGACGCCGGCCACGTGGCGGTTGCTGCTGGCGGCCGGGTGGACAGGTGGAACGGTGACGGCGATCTGCACGGGTGAGGCGATGCCGCGTGATCTGGCCGCGGAGCTGCTACCGAAGGTGAGCGCGCTGTGGAACGGGTACGGCCCGACGGAGACGACCGTGTGGTCGAGCTTCCACCGGGTGACGAGCGTCGACGGACCGATCCCGATCGGCAAGCCCGTCGCGAACACGCAGCTCCACGTGCTCGATGCGGGGCGCCGTCCGGTGCCGCTCGGCGCCGTGGGCGAGCTGTGGATCGGCGGTGACGGGGTCACGCGCGGCTACCTCGATCGGCCGGAGCTGACCGCCGAGCGCTTCATCGCGGATCCGTTCCGGCCGGGTGGGCGCATGTACCGCACCGGCGACCTCGCCCGGTGGCGCCCCGACGGCGTGCTCGAGTGTCTCGGCCGCACCGACTTCCAGGTGAAGCTCCGCGGCTACCGCATCGAGCTCGGCGAGATCGAGGTCGCGCTCGCGGCGCACCCCGCCGTCACGCAGGCCGCGGTCACGACGCGCGAGGATCGACCGGGTGACGTGCGGCTGGTCGGCTACGTGGTGACGCGTGGTGGCGAGCCCGCGCCCGCCGACGACGCCTTGCGCGCGCACCTCGCGCGCACGCTGCCCGACTACATGATCCCGCAGCGCTTCGTCGCGCTGGACGCCCTGCCGCTCACCGGCAGCGGCAAGGTCGATCGCAAGGCGCTCCCCGCCCCGACCGGCGCCGCCACCGCGGGCGAGGATCCCGCCGTCGCGCCGCGCACGCCGACGGAGGAGCTGGTCGCGCGCGCCTACGCCGACATCCTGGCCATCCCGCGCTTCGGCGTCCACGACGACTTCTTCGCGCTCGGCGGCCACTCGCTGCTCGCGGCGCAGATGACGGCGCGCCTCGGCCGCGACCTCGGCCGCGCCGTGCCGATGCGCGCCGCCTTCGAGCACCCGACGGTCGCGCGCCTCGCCGCGTGGCTCGAGCGCGACGCGGCCGCCGCCACCGAGGCCGCGCCGCCGCGGATCCCCCGCCGCACCGACGACGGGCCGGCCCCGCTCTCGCTGATGCAGCAGCGCGTCTGGTACCTCGAGCAGCTGCAGCTCGGGCGCACCGTCTTCAACGTGCCCTCGGCGCACCGCCTGCGCGGCGCGCTCGATCAGGTCGCGTTCGCCCGCGCCTTCGACGCGCTCGTCCGGCGCCACGACGTCCTGCGCACCGTGATCGTCACCGTCGGTGATGCGCCGGTGCAGCGGGTCGTGCCCGACCTCCCGGCCGGGAGCGTCGCGCTCTGGCCGGCCGTCGATCTCTCGGCCTTGCCCGAGGGCGAGCGCGAGCGCGCCCTCATGACCCACCTCGAGGACGAGATGGCGCGGCCGTTCGAGCTGGCGAGAGCGCCGCTCTTCCGCGCGCGGATGTACCGGCTCGGCCCGGAGGAGCACGTGCTCTTCTTCATGCCGCACCACGCGATCTGGGACGGCTGGTCGTTCGACCTCCTCTACGAGGAGATGGCCGACCTCTACGGCGCCTATCAGCGCGGCGAGGAGCCGACGCGCGCCCTGCCGCCGGTGACGTACGGCGACTTCGCGGCGTGGCACCGCGAGTGGATGACCGGCCCCGAGCTCGCGCGCCAGCTCGCGTTCTGGCGCGAGCGCCTAGCCGGCGCGCCGACCGTCCTCGATCTGCCCACCGATCACCCGCGCCCGCCGACCATGAGCGGCGACGGCGCCACCGCCTGGCTGTCGATCGACGCCGCGACCGCCGCCGGGCTGCGCAGCGTCGGCCTGCGCGAGGGCGCCACGCTCTTCATGACCTTGCTCTCGGCCTGGGCGCTCCTGCTCCACCGCGCCAGCGGCCAGCGAGAGCTCGTCGTCGGCACGCCGGTGCGCGGCCGCAGCCTACCCGAGCTCGAGCAGGTGATGGGCTTCTTCGTGAACGCCCTGCCCCTCCGGCTGCGGCTCGACCCCGATCGCAGCTTCCTCGAGCTCGTGCGCGCCGTGCGCGCCGAGGCCGTCGCCGCGTTCGGCTACCAGGACGTGCCGTTCGAGCACCTGGTCCGCGTGCTCGACCTCCCGCGCGACGAGAGTCGCTTCCCGATCTACCAGGCGTTCTTCTCGTACCAGGACGCGCGCCAGCGCCCGGCGTCGTGGGGCGACCTCGCGCACCAGAACCTGCCGGTGTTCCAGCCGGCGGCGGCGCAGGACGTCGCGCTCTGGTTCCTCGACGGCGCCACCGGGCTGGTCGGCGGCCTCAACTACAACACCGACGTCTTCGACGCGGGGACCGCCGAGCTCCTGCGGGCGCGCTACCTCGCCCTGTGCGAGGCGATCGTCCGGAACCCGGACGCGCCGCTTCGCGCGCTCTTCGCGCCGCCCGCCGAGGAGCGGGCGACGATCGAGGCGTGGAGCGCCGCGTCGCCGGTCACCTCGCCGGCGCCGAGCATCCCGGCGCTCCTGGCGCCGGCGTTCGCGACGCACGCCGCGCGCGTGGCCGTGCGCCACGGCGGCGAGACCGTGACGTACGGCGCGCTCGGGCGCGACGCGGCCGCGATCGCGGCGGCGCTGCGCGGCCGCGGCGTGGCGCCGGGCGACATCGTCGGCCTGCGGCTCGCGCGCACGCCGCGCATGCTGGCGGCCCTCCTCGGCGTCCTGAGCGTGGGTGCGACCTACCTGCCGCTCGATCCCGACTTCCCGGAGAAGCGCCTCGCCGACATGATCGCCGACAGCGGCGCCCGGGTCGTGCTCGGCGATGCCGAGCTGGCCGCGATCGCCCCCGGCGACGCGACGTTCGACGCCGGGCCCGCGACCGGCGAGGATCCCGCCTACCTCATCTACACGTCGGGCTCGACCGGCAAGCCCAAGGGCGTTCGCGTGCCCCACCGCGCCGTGGTCGCGTTCCTCGACGCGATGCGGGCGTCACCCGGCCTGGGCCAGGACGACCGGCTGTGCGCGGTGACGACGCTCTCCTTCGACATCGCCGTGCTCGAGCTGATCCTGCCGCTCGTCGTCGGCGCCGAGATCGTGCTCGCCACCCGCGACCAGGCGATCGACGGCCACGCGCTGCGCACGCTGCTCGAGGGCCATCGCGTGACCACGATGCAGGCGACGCCGGCGACGTGGCGGCTCCTGCTCGAGGCCGGCTGGCGCGGCTCGTCGTCGTTCAAGGCGCTGTGCGGCGGTGAGGCGCTCCCGGCCGAGCTGGCCGAGGCGCTCCTCGAGCGGACCGGCGAGCTGTGGAACATGTACGGCCCGACCGAGACCACGGTGTGGTCGACGTGCGGCCGCATCGAGGCCGGCCAGGGTTCGATCACCATCGGCCGGCCGATCGCCGGCACGTCGGCCTGGGTGCTCGACGAGCGCGGCGAGCCCGCGCCGATCGGCGTGCCCGGCGAGCTGTACCTCGGCGGCGCCGGCGTGACGCTCGGGTACCACGACCGCCCCGCCTTGACGGCGGAGCGCTTCGTTCCGGACCGCTTCTCGGACGCGCCGGGCGCGCGCCTCTACCGCACGGGTGACCTCGCGCGCTGGCGGAGCGACGGCCGGCTCCAGCACCTCGGCCGCACCGACTTTCAGGTGAAGGTGCGCGGCTACCGCATCGAGCTGGGCGAGATCGAGGTCGCCCTCGCGCGTCACCCCGCGGTCGCGGAGGCGGTCGTCGCCGCGCGCCCCGGCCCCGGCGGCGAGGCGCGCCTGGTCGCGTACCTCGTGGTACGCGCGGGCCACGAGGCGCCAGGCCCGGCGGCCCTGCGCGAGCAGCTGCGGGAGGCGCTGCCCGACTACATGGTGCCGTCGGCGTTCGTCACGCTCGACCGGCTCCCGCTCACGCCCAACGGCAAGGTCGATCGCAAGGCGCTGCCCGATCCGGGCGACGGCGGCGACGCCGGCGCCGCGCGCGTCGGCCGCGGCGCGCCGCGCACGCCGACCGAGCAGCAGATCGCCGCGGTCTGGCGCGAGCTCCTCGGCGTCGAGCGCATCGACGTCCTCGACAACTTCCTCGACCTCGGCGGCCACTCGCTCCTCATCATGCGCGCCATCGCGATGCTCGAGGCGCGCACCGCCCGGCGCGTCAGCCCGCGCGCGTTCATCTTCCAGTCGCTCGAGGCCCTCGCGCGCGACTACGACGCGGCGACGCCCGAGCCGCGTCCCCCCGCGGGCGGCCCGCGGCCCGCGGCCCCACCGCCCGCGCCCGCGCCGAAGGGCGGGCTGCTCCGCCGCGTGCTCTCGGTGCTCGCGCCCAAGTCATGACGCCCGCGGGCGCCCACCATCGCTGGGCCCTCGCGGCGCTGGCGACGATCCTCGTCTGGTGCGCGCTCGAGCTCACGCTCCGGCGCACGAGCGCCATCACCGACGACCAGCACGGCTGGCGCCAGGCCGACACGCAGGCGATCGCGCGCAACCTCGCGTTCGAGGAGCTCGACCCGCTGCGCCCGCGCATCGACTGGCGCGGCGACGGCCCCGGCTACGTCGAGACCGAGCTGCAGCTCTACCCCACGCTGGTCGCGCTCGCCATGCGCGCGACCGGCGAGAGCGTGTGGCCGGGTCAGCTCCTCTCGCTCGCGTGCATCGCGCTCGCCGCCGCGCTGGTCTACGCCGCGCTCACCCGCCGCTTCGGTCCACGCGCCGCCTACGCCGGCCTCCTCGCGCTCCTCACCTGTCAGGGCGTCGTCGTCGCCGGCACGTCGATCCAGCCCGATCCGCTCGCGTTCCTCGCTTACACCGTCGGCTTCCTCGCGTTCGCCGCCTGGCTCGCCGCGCCGACCCGCGCGCGCCTGGCCGCGTGGATCGCCGCGACCGCGCTCGCCGGCCTGGTCAAGCCGACGACGCTCGAGCTCGGCGTCACCCAGGGCGTCCTCGTCCTCCTCGCCCACCGCGGCGCGCTGCGCCGCCCCGCGCTGTGGCTCGGCTGGGGCCTGGTCGTCGCCGTCGTCGCCGCGTTCCTCGTCCACGCGCGCTCGCTCTACGTCGAGTACGGCAACACCTTCGGCGTCCTGTCGGGCGGCGACAGCAAGCTCCCCGCGCTCGACGCCGTGCTCCGCCCGCGGACGTGGATCGATCTCGCGCGCTTCTTCGTCGTCTGGGGCGTCGGCCTCCCCGCCGTCCCCGCCGCGCTCTACCTCGCCTGGCGCCGCCGGCTCGGCGCCGAGGAGGCGGCGCTCGCCGCGGGCGCGCTGGTGCTCTCGCTCGTCGCCCTGCGCTACGCCTCGGGGCCGTTCGGCACCCACTACCACCTCCCGCACGTGCTGCTCGGCGCGTGGCTGGTCGCGCGCGCCACCGCGACGCTCGACGACCGCGTCACGACCCGCGCGCTCGTGGCCGTCGCGCTCGCCGTCGCGCTCCTCCTCCAGGCCCGCGCGCTCCGCTACGTGCGCTCCCTGCCCCCGCAGCCCGAGACCGAGGTCGGCCGCATGCTCGCGCGCGTCGCCCCGCCCGGCACACACGTCGTGGTCCGCGCCCGCGCGCCGCGCCGCGACCCCGACTGGCGCACCCCCAACAACTTCGAGGACCCGCGCGTCTTCTACGTGTCGCGCACGCGCGGCTGGGCGATCGCCAACGACGACGCCGGCGCCGCGCCCGTCGCCGAGCTGGCCGCGCGCGGCGCGCGCTTCTACGCGCACGTCGCCCAGCACCCGCTCGACCCCGAGCTGGCCACGTGGCTGGCCGCGCACGCGACCCTCGTCGACACCGCCCCCGCGGGCCAGCTCTACCGGCTCGACCGGGTGTCGAGATCCTCGCGCACGAAGTAGTACCCGCTGTACGCGTCGATGTCGCGCCCCCGCGTGAACGGGATGACGCAGGAGGTCTCGCGGTTGGTCCAGTCGTCGACGACGCGGTAGCCGAGCGCGGTCACGCCGCCCACCAGCTCGGCGCGATTGTAGATGCGGTACGCGTGGAACGCCCGCCCCGTCGATTGCACGGTCACGAAGGACTCGCCGTCGTACACCGGCATCTTGTTGAGGATGAGGTGCCCGGGCCGCGAGCCGATCCGCGCGAGGATCGACGGCAGCGGCTCGTCGACGTACTGGAGCGAGCCGGCCGCCAGGAAGACGTCGCACCCGCGGGCGTCGGCGACGTCGTTGGTGAACGCGAGCCCCGGGCTCGGCCGCTCGGCGGCGAGCTCGGCCCCGACCTTCGTGATCGCGGGGACGTCGTGCACCAGCCAGCGCGTGCCGTCGGGGTAGCCGAGGTAGCTCCGCCAGCCGTGGTAGCTCACCCCGACGTGGCCGCCGTAGTCGAAGACGAACACGCCCGGCCGCCCGGGCGGCATGATGCGCTGGAGCCAGAAGAGCACGGCGTAGTCGCTCTGGTTGGCCTTCTCCATGCGGTGCCGGTACATGCCCGCGAGCTCGGCGTGGTCGTACCCGACGCGCTCGCCCGGCGGGATCGAGGCCTCCGCCTCGGCGAACGTGCGGTACACGCCGCGGAAACGGTTGGGCGGGCGGCGCGCGAAGCTGCGCGCGTAGTCGAGCGCGAGCACCTGGCCGACGCCCGGGAGACGCCAGGCGTTCCTGGCGATGCGCTGACCGACATCGATGAAGCCCACGGCCGCGCATGATAGCCGCGAACCACGTCGCGATCAGTCGTCGCGCGGGATGCGCCGGCCGCTCACGTGCTGTCGCGTCCGCTGGCCGCCGGCGCCCTCGCGCGCCGTCGGCAGGCGGCGACCGCGCGAACCGCCGGCCTTCACGACCTCGTCGCGGTTGTCCGTGACGTCGGCCGGATGATCGGCCGAGCCCGCGATGCGGACGCGCTCGTCGGCGCTCGCCCGGTAGAGCGACGTGTCGCCGACCCTCGGCGTCTGCGCGAGCCCCGACACCAGCACCTCCTCGCCGACCTCGAGCACGCCCTCCAGGTAGCGCTTGTCCTCGTGCGCGCGTGACCGCGGCAGGAAGGACGGATCGGCCACGACGAGGTGCTGGATCCGCTCGCCCGGTCCCCCCTGCTGGTGATCGATCGTGAGCCGGACGAACGCGCCGCGCGGATCGACGAGCGCGCGGCCGGTCGCATCCTCGAGGATGAACGGCACCGCGCGCAGGCTCCGGGTCAGGAGCTGGCCGCCGCTGTGCGATCCGATGTCGAACGCGGGGTGCGGCTCGAGGACGTACTGGAAGATCGCCGCGTCGAACGCGACGCACCGGCGCCCGGTCAGCGGCGCGACCAGGAGCTCGCCGTCGCACGCGACCACGGTCCCGACCACCTTCACCCAGCGGCCATCGACGGCGTCGCCGAGCTTGCGGATCGACGGCTCGTCGTCGACGAGTGGCACCCCGCGATGCTAGCAGCTCAGGGGCGCCACAGCAGATCGAACGTGCCGGCGTGCAGCATCAGCGGCCGCTCCGCGCGCATCGGCTCGAGCGAGATGGTCGCGGTGTTCTCGTGCAGCGCGTCGCAGTCACCGGCCGGCAGCGCGTGGACCACGATGCTGGCCGACGCCGGATCGCCGGCGCCGAGCTCGCCGTCCCAGCAGGCCCAGATCCGGGTCTGGGCGCAGCCGCCGTAGCGCGCGGTCACGACGAGCGTGTCGCCGTCGAGGCGCGCCGACGAGATCTGCGCCTCGCTGCCCGGGCACGCCGGTGCGATGACGATCGACTGGGCAAGGGTGGTGTCGGGGTAGACCTCGATGTTGTCACCGCAGGCTGCGAGGAGGAACGTGGCAAGGAGCGCGGAGGAGAGGTGAATGGAGCGCATGGTCGTCACACTCACACACACCCACGCACGACGCCGAGCACGAAAGCTTCAGCGCCCCCACGTCGCGAACCTCGGTGCGCACGCCCACCGCGCACGGCACCTTCGTTCGACTCCGCAACCCTCGTCAGTAACTCTCGATCGACACGAGCCGCCACGCACCTTTGTTCCACGCCAGGTCCATGCGCATCACCGTGCTCGAATCGGTCTCGAGCCTCACGCGCCCGGCGCCGGCAGGATCGATGCCCGGCTCGTCGGCCTCGGGTGGGATCCGCGGGAACGCGCCGGCCTTGCACGCCTTGACCAGCGCCTTCGCGTTCTTGAGCTTCACCGTGCGCGAGTCCTCCTCGGCCGCGATCCGGTGCGAGAGCGGGAACTTCACGAACGACGCCAGCGCCACCTCGTCACACGCCGCCACCGCCTCCCGGAGCGCGATCACCGCCGCCGGCACGGACTTCATCGCGTCGAGCGGCATGCCGTAGGCGAAGTGGATGATCTCGCCCTTGTCGCCGACGACCGAGATCTCGGTGAGGCAGGTCTGGTTCTGCCGGGCGTCGTCGCCGCGCGCGACCCCGGCGAGCCCGACCTCGAGCACCTGCAGCGTCCGCGGCGTCTTCAGGTCGAGCTTCACGAGCCTGTCGAACTCGCTCACCATGGGCACCGCCTTGGCGAGCATCACCATGGGCTCGCCGGACTTGCTCGCGGTCTGGGCGAACAGCTTCGACGGCCGGTTGTGCGCCTGGTACTCCTTGGCCGAGCCGTGTCGCCCGACGTAGAGGTCGATCCGGGTCACGAGGATCGGCTCGGCCAGGGTGAGTCGGAGGGTCTCGTCCAGGCCCTCGTCGTCCTTGCCCTCGCACCAGGCCGTCCCCGTCGAGCCGTCGACCGCGCGCCACGCGGCGAACCGGTCGTGCTTGCCCTTGGCCGTCGACGACGCCACCACCTCCACCGCGATCGTGCGATCGGCGAGCGCGGGTGAAGGCGCCGCGGCGAGCCCGGCGGCGACGAGCACGACGGCGACACCCGGTGCGGCGCGGTTCGTCATGCGCCGATCATATCGCCACCGCGGGCGCGCGTCAGTCGTCGGCGGCGGGCGGCTCCTCCCGCAGGAGGGGCCTCGCCGCGTGCGGCGCACCGAGCAGCGGCACGAGCGTCGAGCGTGGTCGGCTCGCCGCGGCCTCCTCGACGCGGCGGTCGAGCACGGCGCGGAGCTCGGCGCGCGTGCGGACCTGTCGGGCCTGCGCCAGCGTCTCCGCCCAGAACGCGTTCACGGCCTGGGTCTCCTCGGCGAGGGCCCGCGCCGGATCCCGCCCCATCTTCGTGAAGCCCTCCAGGAGCTCGGCGCCCTCCGGCGACGCCGGATCGATCGACGCGAGCGCCCACCCGATGCAGCGCGCGCTGGCGTCGAGCACGCGCCACGGCAGCTCGTCCGGAACCGCGAACGGCTCGGGCACCGGCATCGGCGCGCGCTTGCGCTCGAACACCTCCGCCGCGTGGTCGTGGATCGCCGCGCCCACGAGCATGGGCATCGCGTCGTTGTCCCCCGCGCGCAGCGCGAGCCCGAGCCGGAGCGCCGCGTGCGCCGGCGGATCGTTGGGCCCGTTCGCCACCTCGATCGCCGCCTTGGCGACGAGGAAGAGACGGTACGGCAGGAGACGGCTCAGCTCGCGCGAGCACGGCACCGGCGCAAGCGCGCCGGAACCGTCCCAGGCGACGAGGGCGTCGATCGCTGCCTGCACCGCCTCCGGTGGCGGCGGGGGCGCCTCGCCCCCGGGACCAGGCAGCGCGCGCCGGTCGAGCCACGCGGAGAGGTCGCGGGGGTCGACCTGCTCGGCCGCCGCGCCGAGCGCGCGCAGCGCGGGCTCCGGCCGATCGGCCCACCAGGCCGCGGGCTCGGATGTGGCCGCAGGCGCCGGCACCGCGGGCGCCGTGCCCGGCGTGTCGACGACGATGTCGCTCACCGCCGCCGTCGCCGGCCCGGCCTCCGGCGGCGCCGCCCGGTCGCGCTTGCCGCACGCCGCGCCGGCCAGCCCCACGAGGAGGACCGGCACGAGACGGCGCGCGCTCATGCCAGGGTCGCCACGCGATCGCCGAACACGCGCTCGAGCCGCCCGAGCAGCTCGTCCGACGGCGACACCATCCACCGCTCGCCGAGCGCGATCACCGTCTCGCTGCGCTGCGGGATCGCCAGCCGCACGACCGCCTGGCACGCGCCGCGCGGGGCCCCCATGAGGATCGTCTTCAGCTCGGCGATCTGCTCGCGGGTCACGCTGTCGGCGTTCAGGTGGATGTCGACGCGCGACGTCTTCTGCGCGCGCAGCTCGGCGATCTGCGTCGCGTTCTCGAGCAGGATCTTCCAGTCGGCCTGCTCGGCCGTCCCCTCGTTCTGCACCTTGCCGGTGCACAGGATCGGCTCGTCGCACACGAGCACGTGGCGCACGCGCTCGAAGGTCTTGGGGAAGCACACGACCTCGAGGCCGCCGCTCTGATCCTCGAGGATGAAGCGGGCCATCTTGTCGCCCTTCTTCGTGATCATCTCCCGGTACTGCGCGACGATGCCGCCGACCGACGCCTCGCCGGCGTTGCGCCGGCCCTCGACGAAGTCGCTGGTCGTCGCCGTCGCGTAGCGCGACAGGTCGCCGCGATAGCGATCGAGCGGGTGCCCCGAGATGTAGAAGCCGAGCGCCTCCTTCTCGAACGCGAGGAGCTGCTTGGCCGTCCACGGCTCGACCTCGGGGTAGACCTCGGGCGCCGCCGCCGAGGGGGTCCCGCCCGCGGGCGCCGACGCGTCGATGAGCCCGAACAGGGACGTCTGCCCGCTCTTGCGGTCGCGCTGCTCCGACGCGCCGGCCTCGATCGCCGCGTCGAGCGCCGCGAGCAGCCGCGCGCGATGCAGCCCGGCGATGCCGGCGACGCCATCGAACGCGCCGCTCTTCACCAGCGCCTCGATCACGCGGCGGTTGCACTTCTGCGTGTCGACGCGCCGGCAGAAGTCGTAGACGCTGTTGAACGCCCCGCCCTCCTTGCGCGCCTCGAGCACGGCCTCGACCGCCGTCGAGCCCACGCCCTTCACCGCGCCCATGCCGAAGCGGATGACCTTGCCACCGCTCACGTCCGGCGCGCCCAGGCGCGCCGTCACGGTGAAGTCCGCGGCCGACTCGTCGACGTCGGGCCGCTCGACGGTGAGGCCCATCGCGCGCGCCTCGGCGATGAACTTGACGATGTTGTCGACGTTGTCGGCGTCGCACGACATCAGGCCGGCCATGAACTCGTGCGGGAAGTGGTGCTTGAGGTAGGCCGTCTGGTAGGTGATCCAGCCGTACGCGGCCGAGTGTGAACGGTTGAAGCCGTAGCCGGCGAAGAACGCGATGAGCTCGAAGATCGAGTCGGCGATCTTGGGATCGACCCCCTTGCCCGTCGCCCCCTCGACGAACCCCGCCTTCTCCTTGTCCATGATCTCCTTGTTCTTCTTGCCCATCGCGCGGCGGAGGAGATCGGCTCGTCCGAGCGAGTAGCCGGCGAGCACCTGCGCGATCTGCATCACCTGCTCCTGGTAGACGATGACGCCGTAGGTGTCGGCGAGGATCGACTCGAGCCAGGGGTGCGGGTACTCGACCTTCTTGCGGCCGTGCTTGCGGTCGATGAAGTCGTCGACCATGCCGCCCTCGAGCGGTCCCGGCCGGTAGAGCGCGACCGCGGCGACGATGTCCTCGAGGCAGTCGGGCTTGAGCTTCTTCAGGATCTCGCGGAAGCCGCTCGATTCGAGCTGGAACACGCCGGTGGTGTCCCCGCGCGAGATCATCTTGAAGACCTCGGCGTCGTCCTTGGGGATCGCCGTCTCGTCGAACATCGGTTGCCCGTCCGCGGTCCGCTGCTCGTTGATGAGGCGCACGCAGGTCTGGATGACGGTGAGGGTCTTGAGGCCGAGGAAGTCGAACTTGACCAGCCCCGCCTTCTCGACCTCCTTCATCGCGAACTGGGTGACGATCTCGTCGTTCTGGCCGCGGAAGCACGGCACGTACTCGTAGACCGGCTTCTCGGCGATGACGATGCCCGCGGCGTGCATCCCGGCGTGGCGGTTGAGCCCCTCGAGCGCCGCCGCGATGTCGAGGAGCTCGCGGTGCATCGCGCTCTCGGTGTAGAGCTGCTTGAGCTCCGGCGTGGACTCGATGGCCTCGCGCACCGGCGGGCTCTTGCCCTGCACCGGCTCGGGCACGAGCTTGGCCAGCTTGTCGGCCTCGGCGAACGGCAGCTCCATCGCGCGCGCGATGTCGCGGATGACGCCGCGCGCCTTGAGCTGGTGGAACGTGGCGATCTGGGCGACGTGCTCGCGCCCGTACTTCTCCTGCACGTACTTGATGACCTCGTCGCGCCGGTTCATGCAGAAGTCGACGTCGAAGTCGGGCATCGAGACGCGCTCGGGGTTGAGGAACCGCTCGAAGAGCAGCTTGAACTCGAGCGGGTCGATGTCGGTGATGCCCATCGCGAACGCGACGCAGCTACCGGCGCCCGAGCCGCGGCCGGGTCCGACGGGGATCCCGTGCTCCTTGGCCCAGTTGATGAAGTCCCATACGATGAGGAAGTAGCCCGAGAACCCCATCTTCTGGATGACGGCGAGCTCGATCTTGCAGCGCTCGCGGTACTTGTCGGGGTCGAAGGCGTAGCCGATGCGCGCGAAGTGCGCGAAGCGCTTCTCGAGGCCGCGGTTCACGACCTCGGCGATGTACGTGTCGAGGGTCTGGCCCTCGGGCACGCCGTACTTGGGGAGATACGTGTCCTTGAAGTTGTGCTTGACGTTGCAGCGCTGGGCGATCGCGATCGTGTTCTCGAGCGCCTGCGGCACGTCGGTGAACGCGGCGTTCATCTCCGCCGGCGACTTGAGGTAGTAGCTGTCGACGGTGTGCTTGAGGCGGCGCTCGTCGGAGAGGCTCTTGCCGGTCTGGATCGCGAGCAGGACCTCGTGGGCGGCGGCGTCCTCCTGGTTGATGTAGTGGCAGTCGTTGGTGGCGACCAGCGGCATGTCGAGGCGCCCCGCCATCTTGACCAGCGCCTCGTTCAGCTCCTGCTGCTCGGGCGTCTTGGTCGGCATCAGCTCGAGGAAGAAGTTCCCCTTCCCGAAGATGTCCTGGTACTCGCGCGCGACCTCCTCGGCGGCCGACACGCCGCCCTTGGTGAGGGTCTGCGCGATCTCGCCGCCGAGGCACGCGCTGGTGGCGATGAGGCCCTGCGCGCGCTCGCGCAGGAGGTTCTTGTCGACGCGTGGGTTGTAATAGAAGCCCTTCAGGTACCCCATCGAGTTGAGGTACGAGAGGTTCTTGTAGCCGGCCTCGTTCTCGGCGAGGAGGACGAGGTGGTAGTTGCGGCGGTTGGTGCGATCGGTGAGGTCGGCGGCGGCGACGTACGTCTCGCAGCCGAAGATCACCTTGACGTCGTGATTCTTGGCCTCGGTGTAGACGTCGATCGCCCCGAACATGTTGCCGTGGTCGGTGATCGCGACCGTGTCCATCCCGCGCTGCTTGAGGCTCGGGAAGAGATCCTTCACCCGGATCGCCCCGTCGAGGAGGCTGTACTGGGTGTGCAGGTGAAGATGCGTGAACTCCGCCATGACGACGGGGCAATGTAGCGCATGCCCCCGTCACTCCCGAGGGCGCGGACGGCCCTTGTCGCCTCAGTGCAGGTTCATGCCGCGCGGCAGCGAGAGATCGGCGTTCGCCCCCGCGCCCTCGCGCACCTGCAGCGCCACCAGGTTGGCCAGCCGCTCGTCGTCCACCATCGCGCCACGCTCCGGGACGGCGAGCCCGTGCGCGGCGTGCTCGGGCAGGAACAGGAGCGCGCGGCCGGCGCCGTTGTACCCGAGCTGCACGAGCATCTCGGGCAGGAACTCGGTGCACCGCTTCGCGCAGCAGTGGAACGCGGCCTTCACGCGGTAGAAGCCCTCGCGGGCCAGCGGCATGAGCGCGCGGGCGTCCTCGAGCCGGGGCAGCGTGAAGCCGTTGGCGGAGAACTGGGCGCGGTTCGCGATCCAGCGCTCGGGCAGATACACGCCGGGCCCCGGGTTGCCGTGGTTGTGGAAGTAGACCAGCCGGTCGGCGGGCACCTCCGCGATGGCGCTCAGGGTCCGGTACAGGCCACAGGGAGGAAGCGCGTCGGGCACGTCGCCAGTCTACTTCGTCAGCGCGTCGAGCGCCTTCTTGGCGTTGTCGAGCTGGCTCTCGATGCCCTTGATGTCGCCCTCGTCGCACGGGCTGCCGGTCTCGTCGATCGCGACCTGCAGCTCCTCGACCGCCTCCAGCCACGCCTGCGCTTCCTTGCCGTCCGGCGGCGCGTTCTTGTCGATCGCATTCGCGGCATCGACGAGCGCCTTCCGCTGCTCGCACGCCGTGCGCGCCCGCGCGACGTGATCGAGCCTTCCGTTGATCGGCTCGAACACCGCCACGAACGCCGCGATATCCCCTCTCACCGCACCGGTCCCCGAGCCAGGATCCGAACCCGTGCCCGTGCCC
>DDTA01000024.1:189-25695 GCA_002344285.1 Myxococcales bacterium UBA2376 | reverse complement strand
AGTCGGGCGTGCCGTCGTTGTCGGCGTCGGGCGTGGGGCCGCAGAAGCCGCACACGTTCGGGGGAGGGGCGTCGCAGCCGCACGGTCCGCCGAAGCCCGGGACGGTCGGGCACGGGTCGAAGCAGTCCGGGATGCCGTCGTTGTCGCCGTCGGGCGTGGGGCCGCAGCCGCCGCACGGGTTCGGAACGTTGAAGTTGCAGCCGCACGGGCCCGGGCTCGTGCTGCCCGGGAACGCCGGGCACAGGTCGTTGCAGTCCGGCGTGCCGTCGTTGTCGCTGTCGGTGTCGGCGACACCGCAGCCGCAGACACCGGGCTCGAGCTTCTCCGGGTCTTCGGGGCAGTTGTCGACGATCTCGCAGCTGTCGAGCTCGCCGTTGTTGTTCAAGTCACCGGCCATGAAGGCCGGGCTGCCCGGGCACGCGAGCGCGCCGTTCGGCGTCGCCGCGCGGCGCGCGGTGACCTCGAACGACGAGTAGTAGCGGCCGCACGCGTCGCCGGTGTCGGTCGCGCAGGTGTTGTTCGTCGCCGGCTGGTCGGCCACGTAGGTCGGCGGGTACCACGACGCGCCGTCGTCGGGGAAGATCGTGCGCAGCTCGTCGGCGCAGGCGCTCGACGACGACACGAAGTAACGCACCATCACCGTCTCGGGCACGTCGACCGGGATGTCGTTGCGGCGGTAGTTGCCGCCGGTGAGCAGCGGGAAGTGGTACGTCGTCGACACGCCATCGATGCGCACCTCTCCGCAGACGGCCTGGCCGCCCGTCGGGGGCGCGTCGAGCGGCGTGCGCACGAAGAACGCCGGGAACACGATCGCCTTGTCGCCGGCGCCGGCCTCGGCGGCACCGCCCGGCACTGCCTCGGCGCCCGGCGCCACGGCCGCTGCCGCCTGCTCGGTGCCCGCGGGCGTGTCGCCCGGCGTCATCACCTCTTCGGCGCAGCCTCCGGCGACGCTGCACAACCCTGCCACACCCACGAACGCGACTGCCCGTATCGGACGACCCATGACGCCTCCCTTGACTCACCGCTGCCTACATGCACCCGCGCCACCCTTGACGAATCGGGGCCCGCCGTCAACAGCGAATATCGGCCGCGAGGATCGTCCCGTGCGGGTAGTCGCCTGCTGCGCCGCGGCGCTCGAACTGCCGCCCCGTCGCCGCCGCCGCCGCCGCCAGCGCCGGTGGCGAAGGCCGACGTCTCGCGGCGCGAGATGGAGAAGGTCGAGGACCGGAAGGACGTCGCCGCCGACGTGCTGGGCGGCGAGGTGGGCGACTCGTTCGGCTCCGGTGGGCTCGGGCTGTCGGGCACGGGGAAGGGAGGTGGAGGCTCGGGGGAAGGAGCGATCGGGCTCGGCGCGACGGGCACGATCGGCCGCGGCGGCGGCGCCGGCCAGGGGTACGGCGCCGGCGGTGGTGGCCCCGGCGGGCGCGCGAAGCCGAGCGTGCCGCCGTCGATCGTTCGTGTCTTCTCGGCGCGAGGGGGCCTCGAGACGACGGTGGTGACGCGCGTGGTGCGGACGCGCAAACCGCGGCTCATCGCGTGCGTCGAGCCCGACGCGCCCGCGCGCGCGATGGTGAAGCTGACGATCAAGCCCGACGGGAAGGTCGACACCGTCACGGTGTCGGGGGTGTCGCTGAGTGCGTCGCAGTGCCTGGAGAAGTGGATGCGCGCGACCGCGTTCCCGGCGGCGAAGGAGCCGACCAGCGTGAGCGTGCTCGTCCAGCCGGCCGATCCGCTGGCCGGGGCGAAGTAGCGCGTCCGGCGACGCGCGCCTCAGAGTGGCGGTTCGGTGTCGAGCTCGTCGCAGAGGGCGGCGAGCGCGGTCCGATCGGGGCCGCGCCACGCGAGCGCGTCGAGCGATGTCTCGATCGGCGCGTCGATCACGAGCGTCGCGAGTCGGCGGTAGAGGAGGACGTCGTCCCAGCCGGCGGCGAGGCTCTGCTGGAGCGCGGCCTGACCGCGCACGGCGACGTCCCACGAGCCCGCGCGCGGGATGTCCTCGAGGTGCGGGTACCGTCCGAGCACCGTCGCCGCGGAGCGCGCACCCCAGCGCGGCAGGCCAGGGATGCCGTCGGCGTCGTCGCCGACGAGCGCGAGCAGGTCCGGGATCGACGCCGGGCCGACGCCCATGCGCGCGTGCACGCCGTCCTCGTCGAAGACGCGATCGCGCATGCGGTCCCAGGTGACGACGCGCGTGCCGCGTACGACCTGACACAGATCCTTGTCGGGCGTCGCGACGATCACCTGCTCGACCGCGGGGTCGTCGGCGAGGCGGTGGGCCGCGGTGGCGAGCGCGTCGTCGGCCTCGTGGTCGATCATCGCCCAGACCCGGAGGCCGAGCGCGGCGGCGACGCGCTCGGCGAGCTCGAACTGGCCGAGCAGCGGCGGATCGATGCCTTCGCCGGTCTTGTAGCCGGCGAAGAGCTNNGTTGCGGAACGACTCGATCACGTGGTCGTAGGCGACGCCGCCGTGGGTGACGGCGCCCGAGCGGAGGAGCGCGCCGAAGCCGCGCAGCATGCCGCGCGCGGCGCCCACCTCCTTGCCGCGCACGACGGCGCTCGGCGCGCCGTAGAAGGCGCGGAAGAGCTCGTAGGTGCCGTCGATGAGGTGGACCTTCACGGGAAGCATCAGGGCAGCGATGCGATCAGGCGGTCGAGCTCGTCGAACCTGGGGATGGCGTCGAAGCGACGGTCGTACGTCCTGGCCAGCACACCGTGGCGATCGAAGACGTAGAGCGTGGGCACCTTGGTCGGGCGCCCGAGGCGGGTCCACAGGGCCTCGTCGGCGGGGATGACCTGGAGCCACGGGGCGAGGTCGTCGCGCATCGCGCGCACGGCGGCGGCGTCGCCGCGGCCGTCGTACTCCTCGTGGGCGACGTAGTTGATCCCGAGGTAGCGCACGTCCGAGCGCTCGGCTCGGAGGACGGCGAGCTCGCGCAGCTCGTCCTTGCAGTGACCGCACCACGAGGCGAAGACGATCGCGATGGTCGCCTTCTCGGCGCCCGCCGGGCCGACGACCTGGCCGTCGATGTCCCGGGCGCCGTCGAGGAGCGCCACGGTCGGCGGCGCCGGCGCGGTCGTCGTGGCCCTGGCGCCGCCGGAGGTGGGTGGCGCCGTGCGCGTCGCCGGCCCGCACGCGGCCAGGGTGCACGAGACGACGAGGGCGGCGAGGCGCACGGCGAGAGGATGACGCATCGGTGTCACAGGGACAATCCCACGCGGCGACGGGCGGTGAGGCAGTGGGCCGAGCCGAGCGTGAAGTCGCGGCAGGTGCGCGGTCGATCGTCGTAGATGACGCATGTGTACGTTCGGTACGTGATCCGCGCGCCCTCGGTTACCGGCTCGCCGCCGGCGAGCGCCGCGCAACGGTCGGCCTCACGGCGCAGCTCGTAGCGGTGCGCGCCGCCCTCGCCGCGATCGACGACGTACGCGGGGCGCCGCTTGCGGACCAGGTCGCGCGCGGCGACGGCGACGGCGCCGTAGGCCTCGCGGCAGCACGCGCCGCACGTCTGGCAGTCGAGCGGCGCCTCCCATCGCTCGCACGCGGGCCACGCGTCGTCGACGGCGGCGCCGTCGGCTTGCCGGCAGCGTGGGCGCTTGCCGGCGCCGGCGGCGTGGCGCCACGCGCAGTCACCGCAGCTGCGACCGGGGGCGGTCCCGGGCGGTAGCCCCGTGGGGTGCGGCGCGGGGAGCGTGTAGCCGCGCGCCAGCGAGCCGGCGGCGGCGAAGGGCGACGCGGCGGCGACGATCGCGGCGGTCGCGGCGAGCGCGTCCTCGACCGCCGGGCCCCAGGGCGGATGTCCAACGCGCCGGAGGCCGGCGATCGCGTGGACGACGCTGCGATCGGTGCGGTCGGCGAGCGGATCCTCGGGCAGCGCGTCCCAGAAGGTGCGGTAGTCGGTGGTGGGCGCGAAGAACGCGCCGAGGCCGTAGCGCGCGGCGAGGACGCGCTGCAGGCGCAAGGTCGCGTGCTCGCGCCAGGCGTCGCGATCGGTCTCGTTGTCGAGCCCCCAGTCGCTCTGGCCGAAGGATGGCTCGCCCTGCACGAGCGAGTGGCAGAGCTCGTGGAAGATCATCTGGGCCAGCGAGTCGTCGGCGTCGAGCGTCTCGGCGCTACCGATGACGAGCGTGCCGGCGCCGTCGGTCGAGGCGTACGCGTGGGGGCTGCGCTCGACGCGGAGGCCGACGCGCGCCGCGGCGCCGAGCCAGACCTCGCTCAGCGGATCGACGTACCGGTGCGTGACCTCGCGCTCCACCGAGCGTGATTGCCACGAAGCGGCCCGCCGGGCAATCCCGGAGACGGGGGCGCCGGCGCCGGCGTCAGGCCGGGACGGCCGTGATCTCGTACAGCTCGTACGCGTCGTTGGCCGGCTCGGGCGGCGCGGCGCGCGCGGCGGAGAGCGGCGGTGGCGCCGACGGCACCCACGGCTCGTCGCGGCGCGTGGCCGCACGCAGGAGCTGCGCTCGCTGCGTGGGGTCCATGCTCTGCCACTCGTCCTTGGTGATGACGAAACCTGCGAGCTCGATGTGCCCGAGAACGCCCCTCATGCTTCGTTAATCCGCCGGGCGCGCGACGGCGGCAACTTTTCGGCAGATCTCGGGAGCGGCGGGTTAGGGTCGCGCGCCATGGAGCTCATCTCGCAGTCGCGCGACGGCGACGTCGTCACGCTCACCCTCACCACGCCGACCATGACCCCCGAGTTCTTCGCCGAGTGCGAGGAGCGGTTCACGGCGCTCGCCGGCGACGCGACCCTGCGCGCCGTCGTCGTGCGCTCGTCGGCCAAGGCGTTCTCGTACGGGCTCGACCTGCCCAAGGCGATGGCGGCGTACGGGCCGGTGATGACCGGCGGCGGGCTGGCGCCGAAGCGCGCCGAGCTCCACGTGCTCATCCGCAAGCTCCAGCGGTCGTTCACCGCGATCGCGGCGTGCCCCGTGCCGGTCATCGCGGCGGTGCACGGCGCGTGCATCGGCGGTGGGGTCGATCTCATCGCGGCGTGTGACGTGCGCGTGGCGGCGGCGGACGCGAAGTTCAGCGTGCGCGAGACGAAGATCGCGATCGTGGCCGACCTCGGCTCGCTGCAGCGGCTGCCGGCGATCATCGGGCCGGCGCACACGCGCGAGCTCGCGCTCACGGGCAAGGACATCGACGCGGCGCGCGCCGAGCGCATCGGGCTGGTCACGCAGGTCGCCGGCGATCGCGACGGCGCGTGGGCGGCGGCGCAGGCGGTGGCGAGCGAGATCGCCGCCAACCCGCCGCTCACCGTGCGCGGGGTGAAGCAGGTGCTCGAGTACTCGGCCGGCAAGAGCGTCGAGGACGGCCTCGCCTACGTCGCGTCGTGGAACTCGGCGTTCCTCGCGTCGGAGGATCTGGTCGAGGCGGCGACGGCGTTCGCGCAGAAGCGCGCGCCGAAGTTCACCGGGCGCTGACGGTCGGGTCGGCTACGGGCGCCGGTGCTCGATGCCGAAGGTGAAGCTGCTCGCCACGACGAGGTCGACCTCGCGCTCGCCGACCAGCGCCGCGCCGCGGCGGTAACGGGCGAGCTTCGACGGCGGGCAGTCGGTGCCGGCGCAGATGCTCCACGCCTCGGTGGCGGGGAAGGCGTCGAGGAGCGCGGGGGCGATCGCGATCTGGCCGGCGGCGTCGGCGACGTCGCACTCGAGGATGGCGACGTAGGGCATGCCGTGGCCGCGGTTGTTGGCGTTGAGGGTCAGCCGCACGCGCTCGTCGCCGCCGCTCGGCGTCCAGCGCACGACGAGGTCCGTGGTGGCCGGGTAGGGCGCGACCAGCTTGCCGCCGGTGATGTCGGGCGTGATCGGGCGGACGCCGTGGGTGGAGATCGAGAGGGCGGGGATGGTCGCGCCGGCGAGGGTGGCGGTGATCGCGGCGTCGTCGGCGAAGAGGTCGGCGGGGAGGACGCCGTCCGGGTAGTACCAGTTCTGCATCGGATCGATCTGGAGGGACGTGCGCAGGCCGGTGATGGTGAGGCGGCCGGCGGAGACGTAGGTCGGGAACGGCTCGCACACGTTGGTGTCGACGCACAGGCCGTCGGTGCACGCGGGCGTGCACGAGGCGATCGTGTTCGTGCGCAGCGCGCAGTCGCCGGCGCGCATCGCCTCGCGGTGGAAGGAGGGCTCGCGGCCGTCGTAGAAGCGGGCGGCGACCTGGCCGGTGAGCGACTCGCCGCCGCCGGCGTCGGCGGTGTAGACCCAGCGATCCTCGGTGACCTCGACGGTGCCGCTGCGCTCGCGGACGATCGAGGAGTCGGGCGAGCCGTCGGGGGAGATGGCGTCGGGGCCGGGATCGGAGGAGGTGCCGCCGCAGGCGGCGACGGCGAGGAGGGAGAGGGAGCGGGAGAGGGAGCGGGAGCGGGAGCGGGAGAGGGAGCGGGAGAGGGAGCGGGAGAGGGAGCGGGAGAGGGAGCGGGAGAGGGAGAAGGGAAGAACGGGCACGGGCACGGGCACGGGCACGGGCACGGGCACGGGCACGGGCACGGGCACGGGCACGGGCACGGGCACGGGCACGAGCACGGGGGAAAGGGACGGGGAGGGGGAGGGGCTCATGGAGACCTTTCAGGGGTTGGTGCCTCGTCCGGGATACGGACGCGCCTGCTTGACCCAGATCGTGCCGTCGGTGTGGAGCTTCCACTCGACGTCCATGGGCAAGGCGCCGTAGCCGGACGGCGGGTCGTAGTCGTCGGCGAAGCCGTCGCGGATCGCGTCGAGGGCGCGTCCGAGCTCGAAGAGCTGGGCGCGGGTGAGCACGGTCGTGCCCGGCGCGGTCAGGTTCGAGCGCGTGTAGTAGGTCGCCGGCTGGCCGGCGTGGAAGTGATAGTAGAGGAGCGAGTCGACGCGGACGCCGGGCGGGGGCTGCACCACGCTCGCCTCGCCGAGCTGCGCGTTGACGAAGAAGCCGTCCTCGCCACCCGGCGCCGGATCGAAGATGTTGGCGGTGATGGCGACGCCGTTGGCGAGCTCGTCAGGGAACGACGGCGTGACCAGGACGGCCATCGCGACCTGTGCGTGATCGATGCCCGCGTAGTCGCGCTCCTCGAACGCGCGCACGTTCCAGAGCGACGCCCACACCGTCTTGAGCGCGAGGTCGACGGGGAAGCGCGGATCGCCGACGGCGCCGGCGCGCGAGTCGTAGAGGCCGGCGCCGGTGTGGCGCTCGAGGTCCTCGGCGTTGGTCGACGAGCGGTACTTCATGCGCGTGGCGCCGAAGCCGGCCTGGACCGCGCCCTCGATCGCGGCGAGGTCGGCGGCGTCGACAGGCGCGGCGAGCATGTCGGCGCGTAGCTCGTCGAGCATCTGCTTGCGGACGTTGCCGTCGCCGCGGAAGCCGGGGTCGGCGAGCATGGCGGCGATGCGCGCGTCGAAGGCGTTGCCGGTGACGAAGCGCTGATAGAAGACGACCGGGATGGCGAGCGCGGCGCGCACGCGGAGCGGGGCGCCGGCGGCGACGAGGTCGCGCAGGCGGCCGTAGTTGGCGGCCTTGCCGCCGACCGCGGCGACGTCGGCCGGGCCGATGACGTCGACGTCGCGGATCGCGGTGACGGTGTAATCGGGGGCGGGGACGGTCGTGGGTGGCGGCCGGTGGGCGGCGAACCAGGCGTCGGCCTCCTCGGCGGTGACCGGGGCGACCTCCCAGTCGAAGGCGCGCACGGTCAGGCGGACCCAGCGGCCGTCGTACGCGGCGAAGCGCTCGTGGGCGCCGCGCAGGCCCATGTTGGGCGTGCCGCGTTGCTGCGAGAGCACGTTCACGTGCGAGAGCGGCGTCTGCAGCTCGGCGGTGACGACGCCGGCGACGACGGTGAGGTCGTCGGGCACGCGGTCGAGGACGACGAGCTCGCGCGGCGACACGTAGGTCGTGGCGAGCTCGGCGGCGGTGAGGACGTGGACGCGGGCGTAGGTCTCGCCGAGGTTGAGGGGCTGGTACGTGATGCCGGCGAAGAGCTCGTCGGTGGTGATGACCGGGATGTCGAGCTGGGCGGCGAGCGCGAGCTGCTCCTCCGACGTGGGATGGAAGCGGAGGTCGTGGCCGAGATACGTCTCGTCGGCGAGCCGGTGATACGACCTCTCGATCATCTCGACCCCGGCGGTGTCGTAGGGCGCCAGCTCGTAGGCGACGACCCCCGGCTCCTCGTAGTGCGTGAGCGCGCCGAGCACGAAGCGGCGCCCGGGCGACAGGTACTGATCGACGAAGGGCGCACCGGGTGGCCACCCGAGGTGGCGCACGGCGAAGGCGCGGTGCACGGGAAACGCGATCGTGTCCTGGAAGTACGTCGCGTCGTCGTCCGCCCGATCGACGATCGTCTTGACCGTCGTCGCGCCCGGCAGGCTCGCGTCGAGCGGGCGCGCGCCCTGACTGGCCAGCTCGCCGGCGCACCGC
The DNA here is from genome assembly GCA_002344285.1 of Myxococcales bacterium UBA2376. Lineage (GTDB taxonomy): Bacteria > Myxococcota_A > Polyangia > Haliangiales > Haliangiaceae > UBA2376. The sequence continues at coordinate 17,309 of DDTA01000024.1, read as the reverse complement.
AGCTCCGTCCGGTACGGCACGCGCACCGCCTCGCACGGCGCCGGCCCCTCACCACCGCACGCGGCAGCAGCGACAGCGATGATGGCAGCCCGGCGCAACACCCGGCCCCGTAGAGCAACCCGCGGGCCAGTCCGTCCCTCGTCGCGTTCCGCGCGCTTGCCCCTCCAACCCCTCAGCTTTCTGACTGGGGACAGGTTCCTATGTCGCAACTCATTCCGTCCTCTCACGTTTTCGCCCGTACCGCGACTGGGCTTCCCGCGCCCAGCCCCGGCCCGGTCGCTCGACGCGTCGCCGGTACACCTCCGCGTCTCGCGCTTCGCGCTTCTTGATCTCGTCATCGATCGCCGCGTCGTCTTCGAGCTCGAGGTACTGGATCATCGCGTGGCGGTACGCGACGGCACGAGCCATCGGGGTCGCGCCGAGACCCTGGTACCAGGCGCTCGGCGTCCAGAGCGAGCGGAGGAACCGTCCGCCGAACCCGGCGGCGTGGAGGGGGACCGTCGACCAGTCGTGCGCGAACGGGTCGGTGACCATCTTGGCTCGATACGCGTTCGCATCGTTGTAGAGCGTCGTCACGCGTAGGTGCTCGACATCGTCGATCACGACCGACCGGAAGCGCTCCTCGAAGAGCTTTCCGCTCCCACCGCGCTGCTGGTTTCGCGTCTGCGCATACCGCTGGTTCGCTCGCTTCATGAGCTCGGAGAGCGCGTCCGCGTCGGGTGGCGTGATGATCGCGTGGACGTGGTTCGACATCAGCGTCATCTGATGCAGCCGGCAGCCCGTGGCATCCAGTGCCCGCCGCATGCACGCGATCCAGAAGACGCGATCGCCATGCGACGAGAAGAGCAGGCGGCGGTTGTTGCCGCGTTGATAGACGTGATGCGGGTGGTCCGCGACGACGAGGCGAGGTTTGCGACCCATGCACTGCCATATCGGCATCGTGGCGAAAGGTTGCGTCAGTCGCGGTGCGAGCGAATACAGGTGTGAGGTCGAAGGGTTGGAGGATAGGAGCCTGTCCCCCATCCGTGGCACGTGGGTTGCGAAGGGGTTCGTGCATGAGAGCCTGTGCGCTGATCGTCGTGATCGTCACCCTCGTCCACGGGACACGAGTCGCGCGCGCGGAGAGTGAGGAGGACGACGCGAAGGCGGAGCGGTACAGCTGCGGCAAGCCGAAGGGGCGGTTCGAGGTGAACCTGAAGGACGAGGTCGCGCTGCGCGATCTGGTGGCGTGGGCGATGGGGTTCTCGTGCAAGCGGTTCGTGTACGCGTCGTCCCTGGCGCAGCGCTCGGCGAAGCTCACGATGATCACGCCGGGGACGCTCGACGCGGGCGAGGCGTGGGCGGTGTTCGAGGTCGGGCTCGAGGCGATGGGGCTGGCGGCGGTGCCGAAGGGCAGCGTGCTCGAGATCGTCGAGTCGGCGCAGGCGAAGGACGCCGCGCTCAAGATCCGCAGGTCGTTCCCCGACGGCGGCGGCGGGCTGGTGCGCGTGCTCGTCAAGCCGAAGCACATCGGCGTCGAGGAGCTGCGGACGGCGATGGAGCTGGTGAAGTCGCGCAACGGCGTGGTCACGGCGCTGCCCGGGCTGCGCGCACTGCTCATCACGGATGACGGGCGGCACGCGGCCGCGATGAAGACGCTGGTCCAGGACCTCGACCAGGAGCTGGCCGGCGCCGGCCTGTGGGTCATTCCCGTCGAGCACCGCGCCGCGCCCGCGCTCATCGAGGTGCTCACGCCGCTGCTCGGCGATGCGTCGCCGGGCGGGAAGGGCGGGGCCGCGAGCGGGGCCGCCGCGCCGCGGCTGGTCGCCGACGCCCGCGTCAACGCGCTGTTCGTCATGGGCAGCGCCACCGATCACGCGCGCATCGCGGCGATCGTCGACGTGCTCGACAGCGATCAGGGCGACGACGCCCAGATGACCGCGATCCGCATGCGGCACGCGCGCGCCGCCGAGGTGCTCGCCGCGCTGCAACCGCTGGTGAGCGGGCAGGGCGCGACCGCCTCCGGCGCGCCCGGGGGCAGCGGCGCGGTCGCCGGCCCGGTGAAGCTCTCGTCCGACGAGGGCACGAACTCGATCCTCGTCCTCGCGTCGCCGCGCGACACGCTCGCGGTGCGCGCGATGCTCGGCGAGCTCGATGCGCCGCGGCGGCAGATCTACATCGAGGCCATGGTGCTCGAGGTCTCCACCAACGCCAGCCGCGACCTCGGCGCGAGCTGGCACCTGGGCAAGATCACCGACAGCGGCGGTCTCGCCGTGGGCGGCCTGCAGACCGATGGGCTCTCGTCCGTCTTGCCCAAGGAGACGCTCGCCAGCGCCGGCTCCGGGTTCCTGGGCGGCATCCTGGGCAAGTCGATCACCAGCTCCGTGCTCGGTCAGACCATCCCGTCCGTCGGCGTGCTGGTGAAGGCGACGGCGAGCACGGGTGACATCGAGGTGCTGGCCTCGCCGCACATCATGACCATCGACAACAAGACGTCGACGATCTCGGTCGGGCAGAACATTCCGTACAAGTCGAAGAACGCGTCGGCCACGAACCAGCTCGTCTCCACCGCGGAGTCGATCGAGCGGCAGAAGGTGGCGCTCACGCTGAAGATCACGCCGCACGTCGCCCCCGCCGAGTCCGGCGACGCCCCGGGCGACGAGCGCATCCGCCTCGACATCGAGCTCGAGCACAACCAGCTCGGCGCGGTCGACTTCCAGGGGCTCGGTCCGACGTGGAAGGAGCGCAAGCTCGACACCAGCATCGTGCTCCGCGACCAGGACACGTACGTGCTGGGCGGGATCATCGACGAGCGCGTCGAGCACTCGGTCACCAAGATCCCCGTGCTCGGCGACATCCCGGTCCTCGGCGCGCTCTTCCGCTCGACCCGCACCCTCAAGGAGAAGGCCAACCTGCTCGTCATCATCACGCCCCACCTGATCGACGACTCGGTCGCCGGACGCGCCGTCTTCGAGCGTCGCATGCGCGAGCGCGAGGAGTTCCTGCGCGCCCGCAGCTCCCTGACGACGCGCGTCGCCGCGCCGCGCGTCGACTACACCCGCAAGCGCGGCCTCGTCGCGGAGATCGACGCCTCGGTGCGCGCCGTCGAGGCCGAGAAGCAGGCGCTCGACGCCGTGCGCGCCCCGCCGCGCGCGCGGGGCCAGATCGTCACCGAGCCGCCGCCGCCTTAAGTTGTCAAAGTTGACACCGTCCCCGGATGCAACACGTTCTATTTGGGGACGGTGTCAACTTTGACAACTTAAGGCGCGTGCAGGCCGACGCGCGCCGCCCAGCCGCGCAGGCCGTCGGGGAAGACCGTCACGCCGGGGGCCGGGTGCCACGCGCACGTGTGTGTCGGGCCCTTGCCCCGCGGCGCCCAGTCGCGCTTGACCGCGCAGTGGGGGCCGGGCAGGCCGCCCGAGACCTCGCACACGTCGATCGCCTCGACGTCGTCGGGTCGGGTCGGAAGGGTCAGGCGGCGGCCGTCGGCGTAGGCGAGGAGCGCGTCGCGTACGAGCGGCGCCGCCGCCCGCATCGCCGGCACGCCCTGCGTCGGCGAACCATCGACGGTGCCGGCCCACGCCGCGACCGTGACCTCGCGCGTCGCCGCGATCGCGACGGTGTCGGCGAAGCCACGCGCCGTGCCCGTCTTGGCCGCGACCGGCCACGGCAGATCGAACGGGTGCTCCTGTCCGAACGCCGGACGTCGCGCCTCCGGGTCGGCCATCATGTCCATGGTCAGCCACGCCGCCTCGGCGCCGAACACGCGCCGCTCCACCGCCACCGGCGGCCGCCAGCGGCGCCCGTCGGGCGCGGTCACCGTCACCACCGCCGCCGGCGCACGCACCATCCCGCCGCGCGCCGCGAACCCGTACCCGGCCGCCAGATCGACGAGGCGCACCTTGGCCGCGCCCAGCGCGAGCCGCAGCCCGTAGTCGTCGGGCGTGCCGGGCAAGGTCGCCACCCCCGCCGCGCGGAGCGCCGTCATCACGCGCGTCACGCTCGCCCGCTCGAGCGCGTGCACCGCCGCGAAGTTGTACGAGCTGCCGAGCGCCTCGCGATACCGCACGGGGCCGTGCTCGCGCCCGCCCTCGGCGACGAAGTAGTCCGGCGACACGTCGCGCACGTCGTACGCCACGGTCGACGGCAGGTCGCCGGCCTCGATCGCCGCCGCGTACACGAACGGCTTGAGCGCCGACCCCGGGTGCCGCCGCCGCGTCACCAGATCGATCGCCCCGCCGGGCCCATCGGGCAAGGCCGCGCCGATCCACGCCAGCACCTCGCCGCTCGCCGTGTCGAGCACCACCAGCCCCGCCTGGTCGACGTTCTTGCCGGCGAGCGCGCGCACGTGCTCGGCCGCGCGCCGCTCGAGCACGTCCTGCAGCCGCCCGTCGAGCGTCGTCCGCACCACGCCGCCGCGCGCCGCGACCTCGCGCGGCACCGACGCGATCGCCATGCGCACGAAGTGCGGCGCGCGCCGCGCCCCCCGGTGGAGCCGGATCGCCAGCGGTTGCGCCTTCGCCCGCGCCGCCTCGTCGGCGGCGAGCGCGCCGGCGGCGACCATCCGGTCGAGCACGCGGTCCCGGCGCGCCTGCGCGGCGCCCGGCCGCTCGATCGGATCGTACGCGGTGGGCGCGCGGGGCAGGCACACGAGCAGCACGACCTCCGCCGTCGACAGCGCCGCCGCCGGCTTCCCGAAGTACGTGTGCGCCGCCGCGTCGATGCCCCACGCGCCGTTGCCGAAGTACGCGCGGTTCAGCCACTGCTCGAGGATCTCGCGCTTGTCCATCGCACGCTCGATGCGCAGCGCCTGCACCGCCTCGCGCACCTTCCGTCCCAGCCCGCGCGGCTGGCCCTGCGTGTACGCGAGCCGCGCCACCTGCATCGTGATCGTCGAGCCGCCGTACGCGGCGCGCCCGGCCTTCACGTCCAGCCACGCGGCGCGCACCAGCGCGCGCCCGTCGACGCCGCCGTGATCCCAGAAGCCGTCGTCCTCGCTCTCGAGCAGCGCCGCCACCGCCACCGACGGGATCTCCGCCAGCGGCACCCAGTGGTCGGCGTCGGGCCGCCCGCCCGGCGCGGGCACCGTCGCCAGCACCGCGCCGTGCCGGTCGGTCACGACCAGCGGCGCGCCCGCGGCCCGCAGCGCCGCCGGGTCGAGCGGCCAGGCGAGCACCATGACCACCACCGCCTCGACGGCGATCGTCGCGAGCAGCCCCGCGATCGCGACCGGCCACCGCGCCACGCGCCACGCGGCGCGCAGCACCGCCAGCGCGCCGGTCAGCGCGCGCGCCCCCGCGGCGACCAGCCCCACCCCCATTACGGCGTCACCGTCACCAGCGCCGCCGCGCTGCGGCCCATGACCGTGGGCTCGTACATGGCCTCGATCGTCGTCGGCCCGGCCAGGAACGAGCCGTCGATCGTCGCGCGCGCCTGGTACGTCATCACCGTCGTGCCCGCCGACATCCAGTCGGCGAACCAGCGCACCTGATCGTCCTTGAGCTCCTGGTGCGCCCAGTACCACGGCCGCGCGCCGCCGCCGCCGCCGCCGCCCGCCGCGAGCCGCGGGTTCACCGGCTCGAAGCCCGCCGGCAGCGGGTCGACCATCGCGACCCAGCGCCGTGACGCGAGCGACGTCACCGTCAGCTGAACCGTCACCAGCTCACCCGCGGCGAACGTCGTCTTCGGCTTCCGGTCGGCGCCCAGGTACGCGCGCTTCACCACGAAGCCGTTCGCGATCGCGTCGCCGCCATCCTTCTGCACCTCCGTCACGCGCGCCCGGTAGTGCACCGGGGCGCTCGCCTTGATCGCGATCTCGCCGCCCTCGATCGCGGCCAGCGGCACGCGCACGATCGCCGCCGCCCCGCCGCGCAGCGTCTCCGTGCCCAGCGTCCGCCGCCCGGACATCACGGTCACCGTCGCCTCGCCGGCGCTCGCCCGCCGCGCGTAGTCGGCGAACGCGATCAGCGCCCACAGGTTGTCCTGCGTCGAGCCCCACCGTCCGGCGACATCCCGCGCGCCATCGAGCCCGTGGAGCAGCGGTTGCACCAGCGGATCGCCCGGCGCGATCTCGAGCAGCGCGGCCAGGGTCATCGCCGTCGCCCGCGCCGAGCTGCCCATGTGGATGCTCGGATCGGCGGCGTTGTCCGGAATCATCGCGCCGTCGGCGCCGCTCGGCATCGCCGCCGCCGCGATCAGCTTCTTCACCTCGGCCAGCTGCTTGGCGTCGGTCTTCGCCGCCCACATCGCCCGCGCCAGGAACGCGAGCCCCCACGTCGGCACCGCCGCGCGCTGGTCGTAGAGCCGCGCGATCACGCCGTGGTCGGGCGCGCCGTCCCGCGCGAACAGGTACGCGGTCATCGCCACGATCGCGAGCTGCTCGGGCTTCCACGCCGCGTCCGACGCCACCCACGCGCGCAGCGCCGCCTTGCCCCGGTCGAACACCTCGGCCGGCACCGCGACGCCGGCCTTCTCCGCCTCGCGCAGCCCGAACAGCGCGTACGCCGTCAGGTGCGGATACGTCTGCGACTGCGGCCACAGGCTGAAGTGGCCGTCACCCTGCTGGTGGCGGATCACCTTGGCCGCGCCCGCCGCGAGGAACACGTCGGTCTTGGTGCCCTCCAGGCTCGCCAGCTTCATCGACGCCGTCAGGTCCTTGGCCTTGGCCAGCGGGATGAACCGCGACATCGTCTGCTCGAGGCAGCCGTACGGATACTCGACGAGGTACTTGAGCGACGGCTCGAGGTCCCCCAGCCCCGTGCGGTCGACCGTGATCGCGACCTCGCTCTCGTCGGGCAGGACGCCCGCGCCCGGCGCCACCGCGACCGCCGCCCGCGCGCCGCCGTCGAGCTTGCCGCGCCCGAGCACCCGCGTGGTCTTCACCCGCGGCTTGTTGACCGGCAGCTCGACGCGCACGCGGTCGCGCTCGGCGCCGAGCGCCACCGCGAACTCGAACGTCGCGCTCGACGCCTCGCCGGTGCGCGCGCCGAAGCGCACGCGCGCGCTGCCGCCGGCCGGGATGTGCACGCTGCGCGTCGTCTCGGCGAGCGTGGCGCCCTTCGCCGCCGCCGTCACCGTCGCCACGCCGTCCGCGCTCGTGCGGTTGTGCACGACGACGCCGACCGACTCGCTGTCGCCCACGGTCAGGAAGCGGGGCAGGGTCGGCTGCGCCGCCAGCGGCTTGGCCACCGTGAAGCGCACGTCGCCCTTGCCGAATCGCTCGCCGACATCCGCCGCCACCGCCATCACCCGGAACGCCGTCAGGTTGTCGGGCGCGGTGAACGTGAACCGCGCCTGGCCCTTCGCGTCGGTGACCAGCGCCGGCGCCCAGTACGCCGACGCCACGAACTTCGAGCGGATGCGCTCGGGATCCTCGCCGCCGCCGCCGTCCCCGCCCTCGTCGGGATCCCCCTGCGTCGGGTCGGCCAGCCGCGCGACGCGGTTCCAGTTGGTGCCGGCGTCGACGCCGAGCCCGAACGACCGGTAGAAGGTCTTCATCGGATCCGGCGTCTGGTACGAGATGAGCTGGAGCACGCCCTCGTCGGCGACCGACACCGACACCTCCGCCGCCACCGGCTTGCCGCCGTGGGTGACCGTCAGCGTGCCGGTCACGGTCTCACCCGGCTTGTAGCTCGGCCGGTCGGTCACGACGTTCACCGCCAGCCGCCGCTGCTCCGCCGACACCTTGATCTCGACGAGCCCCATCTTCAGCTGGGGCCGGTCCTTGTCGGTCGGCCCCTTGCGCCCCTGCACCATGGTGACGCGCGCGTAGACGTTGGGCGCCCAGCTCTCGTCGACGCGGAGCTCGAGGCCCTCGGCCGGCGACGCCAGCTGGCGCACGTCGGCCATCATCACGCCGTCGCGCTCGACGGTGACCAGCGCGGTCGGCGTCCGCAGCCCGGTCTGGGCCACGAGCCGCGCGGTCTCGCCGGCCTGGTAGCTCTCCTTCGACGCGATGAGCGTCATGCGCGCGCTCTCGTCGCCGCTCCAGAACGCCTCGCCCTTGCCGATCACCCACAGGCTCGACGCCGCCAGCACCTTCGTGCCGCGCCGATCCGTGGTCTCGACGCGCACGACGTAGTCTCCGGGTTCCTTCGGGTAGATGCGCTCGGTCGCGCTGCCCGTCGCCGGGATCGAGATCGGGCGCTGCATCGCGACCTCCTCGTGCTGCGTGCAGCTCCGGTACGAGCGGTAGCCATGGTCGTCCCAGCGGCATTCGTAGACCGTGCGCACGAACGACAGGGTCGCCTCCTGCGCCACGCGCCGCCCGCGCGGGTCGAGCGCGACCACGTTCACCGCGAACGGCATCCCCGCCGCCTGCACCCACTCCTGCGTGTGCACGCCCACGTAGACGTCGGTCTGGTGCGCGGTCACGACCGCCGCCTTGCGCATCGTCTGCGACGCCTCGTCGGTCACCTCCGCGGCGATCACGTAGTCGCGCGGCCCCGTGAACTTGCTGTCCGGATCCCGGACGGCGAAGCTGAAGCGCCCGCTGGCGTCGGTCGTGCCGGTGCCGTCGCTCACCAGATCGGCGTAGCCGCCGCCGTCGTAGTCGTCGCCGTACCACCACCACCGCCGCTCGGCCTCGAAGGTGTACTGCTCGAAGCCCTTGAACCGCAGCGCGTGCGGCCGGCGCGAGACCGACCAGGCGACGTTCGCCTTCGCGACCGGGGCGCCGAAGAGGTACTGCGCGTTCACCCGGGCGGCGAGCCGGTCGCCGGGGCGCACGATGTCCTCGCCCGCGTCGATCTTCACCTCGAACGACGCCGGCCGGAACTCCTCGACCATGAAGCGCTCGCGGAAGACCTGGCCGCCGATCTTGGCGGTGACGTAATAGTCGCCGAGCGACGCGTCGGGCGAGAGCGGCAGGTCGAGGGCGAAGCCGCCGAACTGGCTCATCGCCGTCGTCTTCGTCAGCACCGTCTGGCCGCGGCTGTCGGTCACCTCGAGCGCGACCGGCACGGGCGACGGTACGCGCGGGCCCTTGCCGGCGGCGATCTCGCGCACGAGCCCCTTGAAGTGCACCTCCTCGCCCGGGCGATACAGGCCGCGGTCACTCTGGATGAAGCCGCGCAGCATCGTCTTGCCGCCGCTCCGGTCCTCGGGCACGCCGAAGTTCCAGATCTGGATCCCGTTGGCCCAATTGCCGTCGACGACCGCGGTGTCCGCGTCCTTCTGCACGACGGCGATGAGCCGCTGCGCGCGGTAGCTGTCCCAGTCCTCCCACTCAGCGCCCTCGTCCTCGAGCGCCTCGTGCCCGCGCGCCGGCGGGTGCTCGAGCAAGGTCGCCGAGCCCGGCGTCTTCAAGACGCCGCGCGCGTCGCTCGTCCCGGTGAACACGGCCTTGCCCTGCGGCGTGTAGATCGTGATCCTGGCGCCGCCGACCGGCTTGCCCGATGCGAGCGACGTCACCCACACCAGGCCCGACGCCGGTCCCGACTGGACGAGCACGCCCAGGTCGGTGACGTTGGCGAGCACGCGGTGCGTGGTGCGCGTGCGCCACGGCTCCTTGGGATCGGCCTTGATCTCGGGCGAGCGCACGTCGGCGAGGTACACGCCGCGCGTGCCGCTCCTCGCGCCGCACGTGGCGGCGAGGTCGACGTCGTCGAGGTGCCACTTGTTCTTGGCGCCGACGACCGTCATCGGCTGCGTGCGCGCCACGAGGCCGAGCTTCTTCCAGTCGATCGCCTTCGTGTCGTCGGACCCGCCCCACGGGTCGTAGTTCATGTCGGTGGTGAGCACCTCGACCAGCTTGGCCGTCGGGATCGACGCGCACTCGACCTCGTAGCGCGACACGTTGCGCGACCAGATCGGGTAACCCTTCGCCGACGCCTCGAGCGCGTAGATGCCCCGCTCCATCGAGATGCGCGGTCGCGCGTCGCCGGTGCGGAAGGTGTGCTCGAACGGCGCGGTCAGGTGCTGGCCGTGGCCGTCGACGAGGTCCCTGACCTTCACGCGGTACTCGGTCTCGACCTCGAGGTCCGTCGTCACGCGGTAGCGCGTGCCGCCGCCGTCGAGCCAGCCGAGATCGAGCCCCGGGATCTTCGGCTCCGAGGTGATCGCCTTGCGCGCCGCCTCGAGCGGCACCGGCGTCGAGAACACGACCTCGAGCGAGACCTCGTCGGCGGCGACGTCCCAGCCGCCCGGCGTCACCCGCTTGACGAACAGGTTCGAGCGCGTGCGCACCGCGAGTGACCACGGCTCGGGCAAGGCCGCGTCGCCGCCGGCCGGCACGAGGCCGGCGCACGCGAGCGTGTACGCCGTGTCGGGCGCGAGCGCCTTCGCCGGCTTCACCGTGACGTCGGTGCCGGTCTCGCCGGGCGTCTGCGCGACCAGCGCGATCGTGCCGCGCATCCCGGTGAGCGCGCACGCGCGGGCGACCTCGGCGGCGGCGACCGCGTGGTTGAAGCCGAGGCGCCACGCGCCGTCGACGGGCAGCGCCTCGGGGTCGGCGCCCGTGAGGCCCTCGACCTCGAGCGGCTGGTGCACGAACGCGAAGTGGAAGCCGCCGGTGCGGCGGGCGAGCTCGCCGGCGAGCGCGACCCGGTACCGCGTCGACGCCGCGAGCGGCTCGCTCGGCTCGATCACCAGCGTGTAGCGGTCTTTCCAGCGCCCGGTCCACGACACCGCCGGCGTCACGGTCACCGTCGCCGGATCGACCGCGGTGCCGACCTCGGCGTCGTCGATCACCGGCCGGTCGAAGCTGACCTCGATCGGCGTGGCCTCGCCGGCCGTGCGCGCCGGCGAGAAGGTGGTCACGGTCAGGTCGGGGCGCTGTCCCGAGCCGCAGCTGCCGAGGGTGAGAGGGACACACGCCGCGAGCGCGGTCACGAGCTTCCGGGTCTTCATCGACGCGCGGTTCTGCAAGGCCGGCGCCACGGCCGAAAACCGCGCGATCTCCTGACGTGGCGCCACGTTGCGCCGCGATCGCCCCGCGTGTGCTCGCCCGGACACGCATGTTCGTGGGCGACCAGCCGCGATCGTGCAGACCGATGGCGCAGGATGTGCGTGTAACCTCATCACCGTGCGGGCGTCGGCCGCCATTCTCGCGTTCGGGATCGCGATGGTGATCGTGTGCCCGCGCGCGGACGCGGCCTCGACCGGCGCCGGCCTGTTCATCGCCAACCAGCCCGCGCCGTGGGTCGAGAACCACGTCGAGATCGACGTCCGCATGGGCGTCGCGCACGGCGTCGTCACCCAGACCTTCCGCAACACGACCGACCGCGCGGCCGAGGCCGTCTACGTGTTCCCGCTGCCCACGGGCGCCGCCGTCACCGCGATGCGCGTCGACGTCGCCGGCCGCACGATCCAGGCGACGATCCTGCCGCGACCCGCGGCGCAGCGTGCGTACGAGACCGCGGTGCAGGGCGGCAAGGCCGCGGCGCTGACCGAGCGCGAGCGACCCGGCGTGTACACGCAGTCGATCGCGCCGGTGCCCGCGGGCGGCGAGGTCGCGATCACGTTGACGTGGCAGGCGCGCCTCGATCGCAAGGGCGGCGCGTGGGAGCTCGCCCACCCGATGGTCGTCGGCCCGCGCTTCGTCGCCGGTGTCGCGACCGGCGCGCCCACGCGCGGCGGCGGCACCGCGGTCGACACCGATCGCGCGCCCGACGCGTCGCGGGTGACGCCGCCCGCCGGCAACGGCGCGACCACGCCGTTCACGTTCACCCTCCGCCTCGACGACGCCGGCGTCATCGAGTCGCCGACCCACGAGCTCGACCTGACCACGGCCCCGGGCGACGACAAGGCGGCGCGGGTCGCCCGCGTCACCGACGACCGAGGCAGCCGCGAGCTCGTCGTGCGCTGGCGTGGCCGCGCCACCTCGGGCGTGCGCGCGGTCGCGGAGCCGGCGGGGAAGGGCGCGTACATCGCCGTCCTCGTCGAGCGCGAGCCGGAGCTCGAGCGTCCGCGCACGACGCCGCGCACGTGGCTGGTCGCGATCGACCGCTCCGCGTCGCTCGACGGCGCCGCCGCCGCCCAGGCCCGCGCGGTCGCCCGCGGCGTCGTCGGCCTCCTCCGCGACGACGATCAGCTCGCGGTCGTCGCGATCGGCGAGCGCCCTCGCTTCGTGCGCGCCACCGCCGCCGAGCGCCGGCGCGCGGCCGACCGCATCGATCGCATGCCGACGGGCACCGGCGATCTGACCGCCGGCCTCGGCGTCACGCTCGGCGCCACCCCGCGCTCGTCGTCGACGTCCGTGGTCCTCGTCACCGACGGCCTGGTCGCCGACGACACCGCCGCGATCGCGCGCGCCGCCGGCGCCGGCGTCGTCGTGCACGCGGTCGGCGTCGGCAACGCGCCCAACCGCTGGCTGCTGGAGGCGATCGCGCTGCGCACCGGCGGCACGATGCAGGTCGTGACCTCGCCCGACGACGCCGGCCTCATCGCCGCCGCGCTCGCCCGCGCCGAGCCGCCGCAGCCCGTCACGATCGACTGGCGCAAGCCGAGCGTCGAGGACGCCGAGCCCGTCCGCGCGCTCGCCCTCGCCGGCGGCGCGACGCTGGTCGTCGCCGTCGATCGCAAGGGCGTCCCGTCGGGTGAGGTCGAGGTCGTGATCGGCGCGCGCAAGCTGCGGGCGCCGATCACGCGCATCAGCGGGAACGCGCTCGCCACCGAGTGGGCGCGGCAGCGGGTCACGCGCCTGTGGGCGGCCGGCGAGCTCGACGCCGCGACCCGGCTCGCCGTCGAGCGCGGCATCGTCGCGCCGACCACCGCGCTCGTCGCCGTCGCCGAGGGTCCAGGCGGCGACGCCGTCCGCTCCACCGTCACCGTGCCGGTGCCGCTCCCCGCCGGCATGCGGCGCGAGACCCTCGGCCGCGCCCGCGGCGACGTCGACGACGTCACGCTTCCGACGGGCACGCAGACGGTCACCGAGGCGACCGGCGGCGACGACGATCTCGACGGCCGCGCCGACACCGGCGCAGGCGCCGGCGGCGCCGGCACGACCGCCGACGGGCCCACACCCGAGCCGCGCGCGCCCGCCGCCGACGAGGAGTCCGAGGAACGCCTCTACACCGTCCAGGCCGGCTCCGCGGTCGCGCGCACGATGCTCGGCCGCGCCGTCGGGCGTCGCTACCTGACCGTCGGCCTCACCCTCGGCGCCCGCCTCGACGAGCCCGCGCCCGCCGCCGGCCTCTCGCTCGCCTTCGCCCAGCGCCTCACGCCGCGCACCCACGTCGCCCTCCGCCTCGAGCTCGGCGCCGCCGCCGGGCCCGACGTCGAGGAGCCCGTCGTCGGCGGCCTCCTGCTCGACGTGCGCCGCTTCGCCCTGCGCGCGCTGCGCGTCGATCTCGGCGCCGGCGTCGGCTGGGCGGGCGACGTCGGCTTCGCCTACCGCGCCGCGCTCGGCACCACGCGCGGTCCGTTCAGCATCGGCCTCACGCTCGGAGGCGTCGCGACGCCCGAGGCCAAGCCGGCGACGCTCGGCGTCGGCGTCGAGGCGGCCTTCTGACCAGGAGACTCTTCATGCGCGCTGCCCGTGTCCCGCTCACCATGCTCGCGACGCTCGTCGCGTCGCTCGCCACGGCGTCCACCGCCGACGCCTTCTGCGGGTTCTACGTCGGGGGCGCCGGCGCGGAGCTGTTCAACAACGCGACCCAGGTCGTGCTCATGCGCCACGGCACCACGACGGTGCTGTCGATGCAGAACAACTACCAGGGCCCGCCCGCCGGCTTCGCGCTCGTCATCCCGGTGCCGGTCGTGGTCAAGGAGGACCAGGTGAAGACCCTGCCGCGCGAGGTCTTCGCCAAGGTCGACCAGCTCGGCGCGCCGCGGCTGGTCGAATACTGGGAGCAGGACCCGTGCTACGTCGAGCCGCCGTACGACTACGACGACATGGTGATGGAGTCGGCGTCGATGCCGGCGCCGGACGACGACCGCGGCGGCGGCGACGAGGACGAGTACAAGGTCACGATCGAGGCCCAGTTCTCGGTCGGCGAGTACGACATCGTCGTGCTCTCGGCGAAGGAGTCGACCGGCCTCGATCGCTGGCTGCGCGACAACAAGTACCAGATCCCCGCCGGCGCCGAGCCGCTGCTCCGGCCCTACGTCGAGAGCGGCACCAAGTTCTTCGTCGCCAAGGTCGATCCGAAGAAGGTCACGTTCGCCGGCGGCATGGCGACGCTCTCGCCGCTCCGCGTGAGCTACGACTCACCCGACTTCGTCCTGCCCATCCGCCTCGGCCTCGCCAACTCCAGCGGCGCCCAGGATCTCATCATCAACGTGCTCGCGCCCGACACCCGCTACGAGGTCGCCAACCGGCCGAGCGCGACCATCCCCACCAACCTCCTGGTCCGGGACGAGGTCCGCGGGCGCTTCGGCGAGTTCTACGCCGCGCTGTTCGATCACGTGCTCGAGAAGGTGCCCAACGCGGTGGTCACCGAGTACGCGTGGGACTCGAGCACGTGCGATCCGTGCCCGGGACCGACGCTCGACCAGAACGACCTCGCCACGCTCGGCGCCGACGTGCTGGCCGCGACCTACAAGGACCTGGCGGTGTGGAGCATGACCCTCACCCGGCTCCACGCGCGCTACGGCGCCGAGGTCGCCGACGACCTCGTGTTCCGCGCCGTCGAGCCGCTCGAAGGTGGCCGCGGCACGCCGGACGCCGAGGGCAAGATCGCGAGCGGCGCGCGCGCCTTCAGCGTGAACAACTTCCAGGGCCGCTACATCATCCTGCACCCGTGGACCGGCGCGATCGCATGCGAGCGCCCGGTGCGCGGCCGCTGGGGCGGTCCGCCGGACGGCGGCGGCAACCAGATCGCGACGCCCACCGCGAACGACCTCGCCTTCGCGCCGCGCGGCAAGGTCGAGCTCGGCGGACTCGTCGCCAGCGACGTCCCCGAGATCGGCGTGCTCGCCAGCGGCGACAACAAGCTGCCGCTGCCGGTGCGCCGGCGCGAGGGCTGCGGCTGCACCGGCGGCGGGGGCGGGGCCGCCTCGTCCGCGGCGCTCGCGCTACTGCTCGCGACGATCGCGCAGGCTCTTCATCGCGCTTCGCGCCGCCATCCGCGGCAGCCGCGCGATCGCGCGCGCTAGATCGACGGCGAGCCGCACCGGCGACTCGCCGCGCGCCACGACCGCCGTCTTCGCGCCCGAGCCGACGTCCTCGATCGCGCCGCGCGCGACCGTGCGCCGGCCGTCGCTCCGGATCTCGACGACGAGCCGCGCCACGACCGGGAGGTCGTCGTCGCTCGAGAGCGCGCGTTCGCGCGAGGCCGAGGCGTCGATGAGCTCCACCTGATCGTGCTCGTCATCCGCGGGCGACATCGACGCGAGCATCGCACGAACCGGGCTTCGTGCGTCAATCCGCCGCACTCCCGATGCGGTGAATTGTCGCGAAGCGGATACCGGCATTATGCCGCAGCACAAGATCCCTCCGTTTCAGGCACAACCTGCATCGCATTTCGCACTGCCGAACCTTGCGACGTCCTTCTGGTTCGTGATGAGAACTCCGCGTCGAACGACACCGACTGCGCACCATCGATCGCCCTAGGCGCGAAGGAAACCTGTCATGTCCCGTTTCCTGTTCCCCGAGTGGACGCAACCACTCAAGAAGTACGTGATCACACCGGCCCTGCTGATCGGCCCGGTCTACGTGGTCATCATGGCGGCCCTGATCAAGGACCCGCAAACCCTGCGCGTCGGCTACATGCCGGAGCAACCGGTCCCGTACAGCCACGCGCTGCACGCCGGTGAGATGGGGCTCGACTGCCGGTACTGCCACAACGTGGTCGAGGTCTCGCCCAAGGCGGCGGTGCCGCCGGCCGCGACGTGCATGAACTGTCACCAGACGGTTCACCCCAAGAGCGAGAACCTGCTGCCGGTGCGCCAGGCGTTCTTCGAGAACGAGCCGCTCCGCTGGGTGCGCGTGCACGACCTGCCGGACTACGTCTACTTCAACCACTCGGCCCACGTGACCCGCGGCGTCGGCTGCGAGTCGTGCCACGGCCGCGTCGACCGCATGGTCCGCGTGTGGCAGTCGCAGTCGCTCACGATGCAGTGGTGCCTCGATTGCCATCGCAACCCGGAGCCCAACCTCCGCGAGCCCGCGAACGTGACCCAGATGGGCTACAAGCCCGCGCCCGGTGAGGGCGCGAAGGTGAAGGCTCGTCTCAAGATCAACCCGCCGACGGATTGCTCCACATGTCATCGCTAGACCACGGCTACTGGAAGAGCATCGCCGAGCTCGAGAGCGACCTGCCCTCGGGTGAGACGGAATTCGCCACATCCGGCCTGGCCGAGGCCGACGACAGCGTCGATCCGCTGAACCGCCGCAACTTCGCCAAGCTGATGGGCGCGTCGCTCGCGCTCGCCGGCGTCGCGGGGGCGGGCTGCAAGCGCTACGAGCGCGAGGGCATCGTCCCGCTCGGCCGTCGCCCCGAGGACCAGGTCCCGGGCACGAACCAGGCGTACGCGACCTCGTTCGAGCTCGGCGGCCACGGGCAGGCGCTGGTCGTCACCTCGTTCGAGGGGCGGCCGATCAAGGTCGACGGCAACCCCGAGCACCCGTTCGCGGGCGGCGGCGTCGTCGCCGGCACCAAGCGCCACGGCGCGTCGACGGCGTTCGCGCAGGGGTCGATCCTCCACCTCTACGATCCCGATCGCTCGCAGTCGGTCAACCACTCGGGCAAGGGCGCGTCGTTCTCGGACTGGAAGGCGTGGCTCGGCGAGCTGCGCAAGCAGGCCAACTTCAACCGCGTCCGCGTGCTGTCCGAGGCGACGTCGTCGCCGACGGTGGCGGCGCTCCGCCGCCGGCTCAACAGCGAGATGCCGGGCCTCATCTGGCACGAGTGGGAGCCGATCTCGTGGGACAACGAGCGCGCCGGCATGGTGCAGGCGTTCGGCAAGGTGGTGCGTCCGTACGCTCACCTCGACCGCGCCGAGACCATCGTCTCGCTCGACTGCGACTTCTTCGTCGACCACCCGGCCTCGCTCCGCTACAGCCGTGACTTCGCGCGCAGCCGCAACCCGGAGACGTCGACGCTCGGCCGCGGCCGCATGAACCGCCTCTACGTCGTCGAGAGCGTCTACAGCTCGGCCGGCGTGCTCTGCGATCACCGCCTGCCGGTGCGCAGCGAGCACGTGCAGGCGGTCGCCCAGCAGCTCGAGCACCTGCTCGTCGGCACGCCGGCGTCGCAGGC
>DDTA01000024.1:0-184 GCA_002344285.1 Myxococcales bacterium UBA2376 | reverse complement strand
CCTCGAGGCGCTCGCCCGCGAGGTCAAGGCCAACACCGGCAGGGTCGTCTTCCTCGCCGGTCGCAAGCAGCCGCCCGCGGTGCACGCGCTGGCCGCGCGCCTGAACCAGACCTTCGGCGGCGTGACGGTCGAGTACCGCGAGGATCCCAACCCGACGCGGCCGACCCACGCCGAGGCGATCGCG
>DDTA01000084.1:2558-2892 GCA_002344285.1 Myxococcales bacterium UBA2376 | reverse complement strand
CTCGACCTCGACGGCGACGACAGCTCGACCGCCTGGGCGGTCTCGCGCGACGGCAAGGTCGTCGTCGGGCAGTCGACCGCGACGAACACGAGCGCGCTTCCCGTGCGCTGGGGGCCCGACGGCAAGGCGACGCGACTGCCGCTACCGGCGGGCGTCGACTCGGCCGAGGCCCGCGCCGTCTCGCGCGACGGCAAGATCATCGCCGGCTGCACCGGCGGAGGCTGCGACGCGGTCGTCCGCTGGAGCGGCGCGAGCGCGCCCACGCCGGTCGCGACCGTGACTCCGTTCAGCCTCGCCGCACACCCGATGAGCGAGGACGGCAAGGTGCTGGCCG
>DDTA01000084.1:0-2488 GCA_002344285.1 Myxococcales bacterium UBA2376 | reverse complement strand
TCGGCACGCGCGCCGTGCTCTGGCGCAGCAAGGGCGCGCCCGTCGAGCTCGGCGTCATCGACGGCTACCCGGAGTGCTACGCCCGCGCCGTGTCCGCCGACGGCGGCCGGGTCATCGGCAACTGCATCCGGCGCTCGGGCTACGTCCCGGTCGCCGACGAGCCGCGCACGCCTCCGCCCCCGGACCCGCAGGCGTCGGTCGCTTTCGTCTGGGACAAGCGGCGCGGCATGCGCTCGGTCGCCGACGCGCTCGCCGACGCCGGCGCCAAGCTCCCCGACGGCTGGTGGCTCGACGAGGCCTTCGACATCTGCGCCTACGGGGTCACGATCGTCGGCGACGCGCACAGCCCCACCTCGACCAACGAGGCGTGGATGGCGATCGTACCCCGCTGAAACCAATAGGTCATGCGCCACACTAACTAATAGTTCTGAAACTACATCAAGTAATCGTTTTCGCGCTACACTAACCAATAGTGGTGACGCGATGCCCGCGGTCAACGAACGCCTAGCGAAGTCGTTGGAGGAGCTGCGACGGCTACAGCAGGATGGGTCGCGAGTCTTCACGTCCAGTCAGTTCGCTCGCGGGACGCGCGAGCGTCTCATCAGAAACGGCTTTCTCCTGGAAGTGATCCGGGGTTGGCTCATCTCGAGCAACCCTGCAAGCGGACCTGGCGATACAACGCCATGGTTCTCGTCGTTCTGGGATTTCTGTTCTCGCTACTGCAACGACCGCTTCGGCGAGGCCTGGTACCTCTCGCCAGAGCAATCGCTGCTGCTGCATGCAGAGAACGCCGTCATCCCCAGGCAAGTCCTCATCCATAGCCCGGCGGGCAACAACAGCGCCGTTCAACTGCTCTTCGGAACATCGCTGTTCGTTCTCAAGGTTCGCGACACACCAGCACCGAGGGACCTCGTCTTCAAGAACGGTCTCCGCATCCATACGGTTCCGGCCGCGCTCGTACGCGTTACCGAGGCGTTCTTCCGTCAGCACCCGCTCGAAGCGAAGATCATCCTCGGCGCTATCCGAGACAGCTCGGAGTTGCTGACACGTCTGCTGGAGGGCGGACATTCGACGATCGCGGGCCGGCTGACCGGGGCCTTTCGTTTCCTGGGTGAGCACACGATCGCTGATGACATTGCAGCGACGATGCGAGCGGCGGACCACGTCGTTCGCGAGTCGAATCCTTTCGACCCAGAAGAGGCATTCCCTCCACCGCTCAAGGCTGCACCAGCCATCGTCTCTCGACTTCACGCCATGTGGGCGGCTGGCCGCGAGGCCGTCGTCGATGTGTTCTCGTCGCTACGTCGCCCCGTCGCCAGTCCCAGCGAGTACCTGCAGACGCTCGACGACGTGTACACGCTCGACGCGTATCACTCCCTCTCGATTGAAGGTTATCAGGTCACGCCCGAGCTCATTCAGCGTGTCGCGACAGGCGTATGGGATCCCGAGCTCTCGGAGACCGACCGTGAAGGCCGAAACGCGCTAGCTGCTCGCGGGTACTGGCTCGCGTTCTCGAGAGTCCGAGAGCTCGTGAAGCAGACGCTGACCACCGCCTCACCACCTGACGTTCGCGCCGGGCACCGTGAGTGGTACCGCGAGCTGTTCGCCCCTCATGTCAACGCTGGTCTGTTGCCAGCTACGGCGCTCGCTGGCTATCGGAACGCGCCGGTTTACCTTCGTGGATCCCGACACGTCCCGCCGCGCTGGGAACTACTCGCCGAGGCGATGCCTGCGTTGTTCGACTTGATCGCCGAGGAACCCGAGACACCGGCCCGCGCCGTTCTCGCTCATTGGCTCTTCGGCTACGTGCATCCGTATCCCGATGGGAACGGTCGCATCGCGCGATTCTTGATGAACGTGCTGTTCGCGTCGGGCGGATATCCCTGGACGGTGATTCGCGTCGAGGAACGTTCCGAGTACCTGCACGCGCTCGAGGCGGCGAGTGTAGATGGGGACGTGCGACCGTTCGCGACGTTCGTGTTGTCGCAGATGAGAAAGACACAGGCGGACGTTCGCCGCCGCGCGTCGTTACGGGCACGACGGGCCCCACGGGGCTCGCGCAAACGCTAGCGACCGCCCCTTTCAGTTGGCGGCGGCGTCGATGCGGGCCTGCGCCCACTGCACGCGGTGCAGCAGGTTGACCCAGTCGCCGTCGGTGGGCTTGTCGCCCCACGCGGCGAGGTCGCTCTCGGCAACCTTGAGATCCGCCCGCGCCTTCTCGACGTCGACCTCGTGGCTGGCCACGGCCTGCTCGACGAGCACCTCGACGTTGCCGGCCGGGTCGACGCGCAGGTAGCCCGACGACACGGCGTAGCGGCCNNCCGCCGCCGATCGTGAGCACGCCCGGCTTGAGCGCGCTCAGGAGCGGGATGTGTCCCGGCAGGAGCTCGAACATGCCCAGCTCGCCCGGCGCCGTGAGGCCCGTGGCCGCCTCGTGGGCGACCACGCCCTTGGGCGTGACCAGGTTGACGTCGAGCGCGCCCGTCGA
>DDTA01000196.1:8429-24909 GCA_002344285.1 Myxococcales bacterium UBA2376 | reverse complement strand
ACCCAGCCGATGTCGGCCGTGCACCAGAACACGTCCTCGTCGCGCAGGTCGAAGACCATCCGCGTCGAGTAGTACGTGCCGACCTGGTAGCCCCCGGTCGTGTGCAGGATGCCCTTGGGCTTGCCGGTCGTGCCGCTCGTGTAGAGCGAGAAGAGCGGATGCTCGGCGTCGAGCGCCGGCGCCTCGTGCACCGGCGACGCCTTGTCGACCGTCTCGTGCCACCAGACGTCGCGGTTCCGCTTCCACGCGAAGTCGCCGCCGGTGCGGCGCACGACCAGCACCTTGTCCACGTCGGCATGCGCGAGCGCCTTGTCGACGTTGTCCTTGAGCGGGACGATCGCGCCGCGGCGCCAGCCGCCGTCGGCGGTGATCACCATGCGGGCGCGCGAGTCCCTGATGCGGTCGGCGAGCGCCTCGGCCGAGAAGCCGCCGAACACGACCGTGTGCGGCGCGCCGATGCGCGCGCAGGCGAGCATCGAGATCACCGCCTCGGGGATCATCGGCATATAGATCGCGACGAAGTCGCCGGCGCGGATGCCGAGCTCGTCGAGCGCGTTGGCCGCCTTGCACACCTCGCGGTGGAGCTGGTGGTAGGTGTAGACGCGGGTGTCGCCGGGCTCGCCCTCGAACAGGAGCGCGGCCTTGTTGCGACGCGGACCCGCGAGGTGGCGATCGAGGCAGTTGACGCTCAGGTTGGTGCGACCGCCGACGAACCACTTCGCGTCGGGCAGGTCCCAGTCGAGGACGCGCTTCCACGGCTCGGCCCACGTGAGCTCGCTCGCGATCTCGGCCCAGAACCGCTCGGGCTCGGCGGCCGCGCGCGCGGCGAGCGCCTCGTACGCGGCCATGCTGCCCACCCGCGCCTGCGCCGCGAACGACGCCGGCGGCGGGAACAGCCGCGACTCCTGGAGGACGCTCTCGATCGCGTCGCCGCTCATGGTTGCCCTCCCGGCACGCGCGCGATCATCTCGATCTCGACGCGCGCGTCCTTGGGCAGGCGCGCCACGGCGACCGTCGACCGCGCCGGCGGCGCCGACGGGAAGTGCTCGCCGTAGACCGCGTTCACCGCGCCGAAGTCGCCCATGTCGACGAGGAAGATCGTCGTCTTGACGACGTCGTCGAAGCCGGCGCCCGCCGCCGCGAGCACGGCGCCGAGGTTGGCCATCACCCGGCGCGTCTGCGCCTGGATGTCACCGTCGACGAGGTGGCCCGTCGCCGGATCGAGCGGGATCTGGCCCGACGTGAAGAGGAGGTCGCCGGAGCGGATGGCCTGCGAGTACGGCCCGATCGCCGCCGGCGCCTGCGAGGTCCTGATGGCGCTGCGCATGCGCTGATCTGTACCACCCGTACCCGTGCCCGTGCCCGTGCCCGTGCCCGATCTTCACTTCATCTGCGCGGGCGTCGGCTCCGCGCGCGTCGGCGTCTCGTTGATCTTGCCGATGGGCACCACGATCTCGGTCCACTGCGCGATGTGGTTGTTCGAGCTGATGTCCTGGAACGGGAGCCGGAAGGCGGGCGCCGTCGGATCGCCCGCGGCCGCCGCGCGTCCGGGGAAGAACGGGCTCATCCACAGCTGCGGCCGGCGCGTGCCCACGAGCCGCACGCCGAAGTCGCGCTTGCTCGACCACGTGATCCAGTAGAGATCCTCGGTCGCGCCGTCGGGCCCGAACGACGAGCGGAACGGCGCCCACCGCGCCCACGAGTTGGTGAGGTTGGGGCCGATGTTGGCGAGGTCGAGCTTGCGCGCGTCGGTGCCGTCGATGCGCGCGACCCAGAGCTCGGCGCTGTTGTCGTCGTACGCGTCCTCGGTCGAGCGGTTGAACAGCACCCACTGCCCGTCGGGGGAGATCGACGGGTAGTAGTTGTTGCCGTTGCCCGAGACGATCGGCGCCGGCGTCCCCCACGCGCCGGTCGCGGCGTCGTAGGACACGCTCATGATCTCGCCGTTGGCGATGTGCCAGTCGGCGTTCTGGTGGACCACGGCGCCGCGCACGTAGACGAGCAGGTTGCCGAGCGGCGAGAAGTCGGGGTGCGTCACCAGGGCGGCGCCACCCGTGGGCACGGTGCCGTTGGCGCCGCCGATGGGCGCGCCGGTGGTGCCGTCGCGCACGGTCAGCGTGCCCATGCGCGAGGTGACGAGGCGCGTCCCGTCGGGCGAGTACGTCCCGAAGTTCCAGTACTGCTGCATGACCGGCACCATCGGGGTCCGGCTGGCGACGTCGATGATCGTGGAGTCGCCGTTGCCGCCGGCGTAGGTCACCGCCATCTTCGTGCCGTCGCGCGAGAGCACGTGACACGCGACGCAGCGGCCGGCCTCGGTCGTCGTGAACACGGGCTCGGCGTTCATGTCGGGGTTGCCGAAGTCGTGGCGGAAGATGCCGTAGGGTGCGCCGCCGGCCGCGGTCGCCGCCCAGTAGTAGAGGCCGCCCTCGAGGTTGGTCTCGGTCATCTTCACGACGCGCGGCGTGGCGGCGCCGAACGTCGCCGGGCTCGCGACGGTCAGCGCGCGTACGTTGACGGTGATTTCGTCGCCGCCCATCGACGCCGCGTACCACTCGCCGGTCTCGAACGACGAGAACCCGGTCGCGCCGGTGCCCGCCAGGTACACCTTCAGGTCGACGTGGTCGTTCACCATCGACAGCTCGAAGAGGTCGTGGCCGTGGCCGTCGCGCCAGTGCACCTCGAGGTCGCCGAGGTTCCGCGGCACGATCACCTGGTCGGGCGGATACGCGATCTCCGGCGCCTGCGCCGGGTCGAGCGTGCCCGTCGCGAACAGGTCGGGCGCGTTGCCCGGTGCCCCGGGCCCGACGCGCACGCCGCGCACGAACACCTCGATGCTCGCCGCGCCCGACACGACGTCGAGCGTCGCGGTCGCGGTGGTGAGGCCGGCGCTGCCACCGCGGGCGGTGAACGTCGCGCCGGTGAACGAGCCGATGAGCGGATCGGCGAGCGTCCAGCGCACCTGGTCGGTCACGTCGAACCGCGTGCCGCTCGGCTTCACCAGCTCGACGGTGAACGCCTGGCTCGCCTCGACGTTGTTCACGACCTCGAGCCGCGCCAGCGACGGCTGCACCTCGAGCGTGTCGCCGGGCTCGGGCGTCGGGCTGTCGTCGTCGCTGTCGGTGGGCGACCCGCACGCAGCGGCCGCGGCGAGCGCGAGCGCGAGGAGCACGGGACGGACCGGCGTCGGATGCGCGGGGGAGGTGCGCGGGCTCATCCCGGGTAGTGTCACCCCTGGCTGTCTTCCATGTCGAGGATCGACCGATCGCCCGGGCTGGCACATCGTATGTCCCCCACTACGGCCACCCGTCCCCAGCGGTTGACACGCGGCACACCGCCGAGTAAGAAATGCCCCACTTCCGGGCGCTTAACTCAGCGGAAGAGTGTCACCTTCACACGGTGAAAGTCGTAGGTTCGATCCCTACAGCGCCCACGAGTCCGGGACGGTCACGCGTGGATCACGCTTCGATCACGGGGCGGCCGCGGATCGACGCGGCGAGGTTACCTACGATGCCTTCGTGCGTCGCCCGGCTCGCCTCCTGCTCGCGCTCTTCGCGCTCGTCGCCGGTGTCCTCGCGTGGAGGACCGTACACGCAGAGACGCCGCGCACCCAGCGCGTCGCGGCGACCCTGTGGCTCGCCGTCGGCGGTCCGGAGACCGTCGGCGTCGAGCTGAGCGCCGCGCATCGGCTGATGGCCGGCGGCTGGCCGCTGTGGATCACGTGGGGCGGCGCGTTCGGGCACGTCGGATTCGCGTGCGACGGCGGCGACGACTGCGACGCGCAGGAGCACCAGCTCTTCGCCGGGGTCGGCCTGCTCCGGTGCACCAACCAGGCGCGGACGAGCGGCCTCTGCGCCGGTGCGACCGCGACGCTCGCAGGGCGCCGCGTCCAGGAGTGGTGGGAGTTCCCGGATCCCCCGCTCTACCAGCTCGTGCCGCAGATCCGCGGGCTACTGGAGGCCGGCGGGACCGTGCGCTTCCGCCTCGGCCTGCGCGTCGAGACCCTGCCCGCGCGCTACGTCGGCGACGCCTGCCGCGAGCACTGTCCCATCGCGCGCGTCGGCGCCGAGGTCGGGCTCGTCACGGCTTGGTGACCGGCGCCGCCGCGATCGCGGCGAGGTGATCGAGCGCCGCGTGGCTGGCGTGCACCTGGGCGCGGCGCACGACCGGACCGAACGTGCGCGCCAGGCACGTGCCCGGACGGCTCCAGCTGCGGAGCGCGACGCGCACGCGGCCGGTCGCGAGCTCCTTCTCGACGGCGAAGGTCTCCTCCCCGAGCTCGGGGTGACCGACCAGCGTGCGGTAGCGGAAGCCGGCGCGCCACCAGCCGTCGCCGCGCGGCCCGTCGAAGACCTCGACGACGCGCGCGGCGAAGAAGAGGCGCACCAGCGGGAAGCCGCGGTAGTGGATGCCGACGGTGTCACCGGGCTCGATCGGCCGGCGGATCACACCCTCGACGAGCGACGGCGGGAAGATCGTGTACGCGCGGATCGCCGCGTGGACCCGGCGGAAGCGCGCGCCGGGCTCACCGGGCGACTCCGGCGCCAGGTCGCGCTCGTACGTGTCCTCGCGGTCGCGCCGCGTGCGCGCCATCGCGTGAAAGGTCCTGCCCTCCCATCGCTCGAGACGCGGCGCGCCGACCAGGAGGATGTCCACGTCGCTTCGATGCCACGCCAGCGCTCAGCGTCTGGGAATCGATCGATTCCCAGACGATCAGCGCTTGCCGTACTTGTCGTTGTTCGTCGCGGTCTCTTCCGACGTGCCCCAGTCGACGAGCTGCTCGTCGTCGACCGGGATGTCGATCGCGCCGCTGCCGCCGGCGGGCGCGGCGCGCTTCCACTGCTCGTTCACGTCGGTCTCGATCTCGAAGTCGGTGGCCGTGCTCACCCGCCGCGCCGTCGGCGGCGGCGGCGTCCCGCGCGGCGCCTTGGCGAAGCCGCCGGGCGTCGCCGCGCCGGCCGACGCGTTGGGGCGCCGCCCCGTCGCGGGCGGCTGCGTCGCCTGGTTGGCGCGCGTCGTCGCGCCCGGCCCGCGCGGAGGTGAGGGCGGCGCCGGCGGCTCGCCCAGCGGCTCCGGCTCGCGCGGCCCCGGCGCGACACGCGTGAGCTCGCCGCGCAGGTCCGACTTCTCCGCGGCGATCTTGCTCAGCTCCGCGGGCGGGTGTGCGACGCGCGTGATCTCCGACGCGGCGTCGACCGTCCCCTTGGGCGGCGTCCCGCCGGCGACGGTCGCGGTCGCCGTCGCCTTCGCCGCCGCCGCGTTCAGGGCGCCCGCGGGCGGCGTCGCGACGCGACCGCTCGCATCGATGGCGGTGCCCCGCGGCGGCGTCGCGATCTTCGCCGCCACCGCCGGGGGCGTCGGCAACGCGGTCCCCAGCGCCGCGGCGGCGACCGGCGCGCTCGCCGCGACCACGGAGGCCGGCGGCGCCGCGACGAGCCCGCGCCCCAGCGCGCGCATCGCGATCTCGGAGAGGCAGCCCCACATGACGTTCGGCGGCACGTGCGCGCACAACGTCGGGACGCCGATCGTCTCGAGCACGAGCCGAGCGTCGACGCGTGTTGCCTCGAGGCACGCCTTGATGAGCCGCGCCCACACGGGACGAGGCACGTGCGCCGCCAGGACGTCGGGCGTGGCGTGGCGCAGGACGTCGTCCGGCGTCGCCACCTCGTTGTCGAGGGCGGACTCCAGCGCCGCGGTGAGGAACGCGGCGAGCGACACTATCGGCTCCCGCCCGAGACGCCCTGCTTTGCCGCCGCCGCCGCGATGCACTCCCACAAGACGTCATGCGGCAGGTGGCGCGACATCACGTCGGGCGTCACCGTCTCGAGCACGCGGTCGGGCGTCATCGCGCCGGCCGCCAGGGACGCGGCGAGCACCTTGGACAGGAGCTCGGGCGGCAGGTTGTTCGCCAGCACCTCGGGCGTCGCGTGGTGGAGCACGTCGGAGGGCCCGAACATCTGCTGCTCGAGCCCCGACTCCATCATCTTCGCGAACCACCGCTGGCGACCTTCGATCGACATGGACGCTCCTGGGCCGCGGCGCAAACTGCACCTCTGGCCTCGTCCATCACGATATCACGATCGCGGGCGCCGCCGGGGCTACTCGGTCTCGGTGTCTTCGCCTGGCACCGGCGCCTCGATGGCGCTCACCAGCGGCTTTCGGTCGTCGAGCAGGTCGGCCGTCCACGCGCCGAGGTTCAGGCCCTGCTCCTGGATCTCGGAGCCCACGAAGTTGATGACCGTCGTGCAGTGGCTGTCGTTGAGCTTGCGCCAGTAGGGGATGTAGTAGGCGAGGTTGTCCCGGGTCTCGTACTGGCTCACCAGGAGCTGCGTGTCCGCCTCCCACATCCGCAGGACCTCCTCCTTGGGCGGGAAGTCGTAGAAGCGCTCGTACGAGTAGAGCGAGAAGTTCATGTCGCGGCGGAAGAACGTCGTCGCGAGGCGATCGTCGGGGAACTCGTCGGCGAGCGCGGTGTTGATCGAGCCGTAGTCGTTCACGTCGAACCCGCTGGGGAGGACGTCGAGGATCGAGTCGACGTTCCACGACGCGCGGATCTTCGCGTGCACCGGCATCGAGTACCCGGTCGACGGGAAGATCGGGCCGGAGTCGTCGAGCAGGTAGCCCCGCTGCGCCGCGCTCACGCCGTTGCGCAGGAAGTAGTAGTTGGTGATCGAGCCGGCGCCGCCGGCCGAGCAGCCGGTCGAGAGCAACTTGGGCACGTGGGTGAAGTTCTGGTCGATCCACCCGATGACGGCCTGCACGTTGTCGTGGCCCTTGTGGTGGAACATCACGTCCGGGCCCTGCCCGGTCTCGTCGGTGTAGGTGATGACGTTGTTGCCGGTGTGCACGTCGCCGGTGCAGTACGGCACGTAGACCATGTTCCAGCCCGCGGTCGGGCTGGTCGGATCCTCGCGCTGGAGGAACGGCGAGATGAAGGGCGCGAGCTCGTAGTGATCGTCCTCGAGGCCGTCGGGGTTCGCCGCGCCGCGGATGCCGGACGCGCCGGTGCAGCTCGGGTAGTCCCAGCACGCGCCGCCGGGCTCGAACACGACGACGAGGTTGTCGGTCTGGTCGCTGTAGTTGACGAAGAACTTGTACTGGCTGCCGTTGCCGCAGACGGTGCCGGGCAGCTCGACCTTCTGCCACGCGTCATAGGCCTCGCGGACGGGGTTCTGGATCCCGTCCTCCTCGCCACCACACCCGGTCGACAGCGTGAACAATCCAGCGAACGCGAGCGCGCAGATGCGGACAGCGGACATGGGCCCTCCTCGGTGGCGGAGTATCGACGAACTGGACAGACCAGTACAGGTGTTGCGAACGTGGCGTTCTTTGACCAAGGTCTCGAGATGAGCCGCGGCGAAGCTCGGGGGAAAGAGTCGGCCGGGACGGTGCTCTACCGGAAGAGCGCCGTCGGGGTCGAGATCCTGCTCGTCCACCCTGCCGGTCACTACAACCGGCGCGCGCCGTGGGGCATCCCCAAGGGCCACCCCAACCCCGACGAGGCCCTCGAGGAGGCCGCACGGCGCGAGACCATGGAGGAGACCGGGCTCCTCATCGACGGCGAGCTCGTGGCGCTCGGCCACGTCGACTACACGCGGTCCAGGAAGCGGGTCTACGGCTTCGCGGGCCCCGCCCCCGACGGCGCCGAGCCACGCTGCGCCTCGTGGGAGGTCGACAAGGCCGAGTTCATCGAGATCACACGCGCCCGGCGCATCATCCACCCCGACCAGGCGGCGCTCCTCGACCGGCTGATCGAGCACCTCGCGGGCCTCGAGGCCCTCGCGGCCGTCTAGCGACCGGGGGGCGGCCCCCCAGCGCGGTCGGCGTTCACCGGCACAAGATCTTGAATTCACGGCGCTCACCTAGAGAACGCGAGTTGCATGGTGTGAAGGCATGCTTCGCTTTTCGGGTGTCTTCGCCGCCGGCGCGCTGGTCGCCGTCCTCCTCCCCTCGACCGCCGCGGCGCACATCGCGCTGACCAACCCGGCGGTCCGCACCACCGCGCAGAAGACCGGGCCCTGCGGAGCGGCGGGATCGGTTCGGGGCACCAACGTGACCGTGCTCGAGCCGGGGACCATGCTCGAGGTGCGCTGGACCGAGCCGATCAACCACCCGAGCCACTACCGCATCAGCTTCGACACCGACGGGCAGGACTTCACGGTTCCGCTCGATTTCATGGATTTCACGCAGACCGAGAACGTCCTCCTCGACAACATCGCCGACGGCGGCGGACCCTACACGTCGATGGTCCAGCTGCCCAACGTCGAGTGCGAGAACTGCACCCTGCAGCTCATCCAGATGATGTACGACAAGGCGCCGTACGGCGACGGGAACGACATTTACTTCCAGTGCGCCGACATCGCCCTCCGCAGTGGCGGAGGCGGTGCATCTCCCGATGCCGGCGGAGGAAATCCCGGCCAGGATGGCGACGCGGGAGTCGATCCCGGCGGCGAGTCCGACAACATCAGCGGTGGATGCTCCGCGACCGCCGGCGAGGGCTCGTGGATCGTCCTTGCCATCGGTGCGTTCGGGGTTATGGTTCGGCGTCGCCGTAGCAAACGTGCGTGAGCGCCCGCCCGAGCGGGGGTTCGTGACGTTGCTGACACGGGACAGTCTTGCCCGATCGGCCAGGTTGCCTGTGCCGCATTCAGTGGGCACTGTGGGGAAGATTTCGCGAAACCGGAGCGGTTCCTGTTTCGTATAGCCCCTGCAGCCCGTCGTACCCCCCTACGCCCCGACAGTTAGCCGATCCGCAGCCGACCAGACACTGAACATTTGCGTCGGTCGGTGCAACGATCTCGTCGGGCTCTGCGTCTGAGCGTCGATCGGCACGCGCCTGCGGCCGAATCGTTGGTTTGGTTCCTGCTTTCGGAGTCTGTCATGGCCACCAAGTCCCCTTCCAAGTCCCGTCCGCACCGCGCGACCCGTCCCGGGCGCGTAGCTGCGCACGGCCGTCCGGGCGCGCCGGCCCGCGCCACCACCCCCGCCAAGTCGGCGAAGCCGACCGCGGCACGGGAGGAGGACACCGCGCCGTCGCTGCTCGATCTCGACGAGACGCCGGCCCCGGCCCCCGCGCCGAAGGCCGAGGTGCGCCTGCTCAAGGCGGATTCGGACGATCACCTCTCGACCTACTTCCGGGACCTCGCCGAGCATGATCTCCTCGGTCCGGAGCAGGAGCGCGAGCTCGCCCAGGGCATCGAGGATCAGGAGATCCTCACCTGGGAGCGCCTGCTGTCGCGCGCCGACGTGGTGCCCGAGGTGATGGCGATGCTCGAGGGCAAGCTCGAGCATCCCGTGGAGCCCAAGAAGCTGCTCAAGGTGGCGGAGCAGGTCCGCGGCGCGAGCAAGAAGGCCGACACCCGGCTGCTGAACCGCCTCACGGCGGCAGCGCGCGAGGTCGCGGAGAAGCTGCGCGCGCAGGATCTCGACCGCAACCACATCGACGTGGTGATCCGCGAGCTCCGCCGGGCGCGGGTGGTCGCCACGACCAAGCCGTCGCAGGTGGCGTTCCCGGCGGCGAGCGCCTCGTTCCAGACGTACCTCGACGGCATCGAGCACGCCTACCGCGGCAGCTCGGCGCTGCGCGAGGAGTTCGTGAAGGCCAACCTGCGCCTGGTCGTGACCATGGCGCGTCGCTACGACCGTGGCGGCATGCCGCTCGCCGATCTGATCCAGGAGGGCAACCTCGGGCTCATGCACGCGGTCAGCCGCTTCGACTATCGCCGCGGGCTGCGCTTCTCGACCTACGCGTGCTGGTGGATCCGTCACGCGATCGGTCGCGCGCTCGCCGACAAGGCGCGCGCGGTGCGCATCCCGGTGCACATGCTCGAGGCGCAGCAGCAGCTGGAGAAGGTGCGGCAGCAGCTCATCCGTGAGCTGGGCCGGCAGCCGACGCCGCAGGAGGTGGCGAAGGCCGCCCGCGTGCCGCTGGCCAAGCTCAACCAGATGCACCGCTACCTCATGGGCCAGCCGCTGTCGCTCGACCGGCCGGTGCACGACGACGACGACCGGCAGCTCGGCGAGCTCCTGGCCGACCCGGCGTCGGAGGACATGAACCCGGCGGCGGACCTGACGACGGAGGCGCTCACCAAGCAGGTGAAGTCGCTGATGCGCGGGCTCTCGCCCATCGAGGCCGACGTCCTGCGCCAGCGCTTCGGGCTCGGTGACGACGAGGAGCGGACGTTCCGCGAGATCGGCGATCGTTACCGGCTGTCGCGCGAGCGCATCCGGCAGATCCAGAACTCGGCGCTCGACAAGCTGAAGAAGGCGCTCGAGCGCGAGCACACGGGCCTGTTCGAGAACTGAGCCGGTCCGAAGGACCGGCGGGCCTCGGGCTTCGGGCCGAGGCCGGTCCGAAGGACCGGCGGGCCTCGGGCTTCGGGCCTCGGGCCTCGGCCGGACCGGAGAAGAGAAGAGGCCCGGCGTGACGCGCCGGGCTCTTGTTCTTCCGGAATGAGTCGGGGTGCTCGCGCGTTGCGGCGCGAGATGCAGAGGTTCGCGCTCGTGGTCGCGTGGCTGGTCGGGTGCTCGTCGGGTACGGCGAGGGAGCGGCCGGTGGTGGTGGGAGATGGCAGCGCGGCGACGGTGGGCGGTGAGGTCGTCGAGGGCGACGTGCCGTGCGATGGGGTGGCGCGGGTGCTCGGGCCGGGGCTGACCCACGAGCGCTGGCGCGTCGACGCGGTGCCGAAGATCCCGGTCACGCCGTGTCTCGATCTGGTGCGCGTGGACCTGCGCCACCACCGGCTGCGCGTCGTGACCTCGTCGCGCGACGGCGAGGCGCGGCCGGCGACGCGCTGGATCGAGGACCTGCGCCTGGTGGCGGCGGTGAACGCCGGCATGTTCCACGAGGGCGGGACGTCGGTCGGGATGCTCGTGGACGGCGAGCACGAGAACCAGGCGCGCGACAACCGCAAGCTCGGCGGCTACCTCGCCTTCGGCCCGCGCGATCCGGCGGCGGCGCCGGTCGTCGTCACCGGCAAGGCGTGCCCCGGCTTCGATCTCGCCGCGCTGCGCGCCGCGTACCGATCGGTGACGCAGAGCTATCGCCTCCTCGGCTGCGACGGCGAGGCGCTCGCGTGGGCCGACCCCAAGCACTACTCGGCGGCCGCGGTGGGCGTCGACCGCGACGGCAAGCTCGTCCTCGTGCACGTCCGCGCGCCGTTCCTCATGCGCGAGGTGTCGGTCGCCCTCGCCCGCCCCGCGCTGCGGCTCGCCGGCGCGCTCTTCGTCGAAGGGGGCCCCGAAGCCACGGTGGTCGTCGACGGAGCCGACGGCGAGCTGATGCTGGTCGGCAGCTACGAGACCGGCTTCGTCGAGGACGACGACAACGTCCAGCCGTGGACCTTGCCCAACCTCGTCGCGCTCGAGGCGCTCAGCGCCGGTGCGGGGCGATGAGCTGCTCGGAGAGCGACCACAGGCGGTCCTGCGCCGTGCGATCGAGCGCCGCCGGCGCGGGCGGCTTCTCGTCCATGCGGTGGAAGTAGCGCCCGGTGACCGCGGCGAGCGCGGGGGAGAGCGCGAGGTGGAGCGACGGGCGCGCGCCGTCGGCGGGCGAGAGGCGCGGCCCCTTGTCCCACTTGCCCGGCGGCTGGTGCCGCAGGAGGCCGGTGGCCACGACGCCCGGATGACACGCGTTGGCGGTGACGCCGGTGCCGGCGAGGCGACGGGCGAGCGCCAGCGTCCACAGGACGTTGGCGAGCTTGGACCGGGCGTACGCGGCGGCGCCGTCGTAGCGGCGCTCGAGCTGGAGGTCGTCCCAGCGCATGACGCCGCGCGCGTGCAGGCCGGACGAGACCACGACGATGCGCGCCGCCGGCGTCGCGACCAGGCGCTCGCGCAGGAGCTCGACGAGGAAGAAGTGCGCGAGGTGGTTCACGCCGAAGGCGAGCTCGAAGCCGTCGGCGGTCTTGCGCCGCGGCCCGGGCCAGACCGCGGCGTTGCAGATCAGGACGTCGACGCGCGGCAGCTCGGCGAGCGCGCGCGCCGCGAACGTCCGCACCGACGACAGGCGCGCGAGGTCGAGCGTCCACGCCTCGCCCACCGTCGCCTTCTTCACGTCGCGGCAGGCGGCGACGACCCGCAGCCCCGCCTTCGCCAGCCCGCGCACGGTCTCCTGGCCGATGCCGCCGGCGCCCCCCGTGACGATCGCGATCTTCAAAGAAGCGCCGCGCCGGTCAGCGCGGCGACCTTGTCGCGATCGACACCCGGCGCGAGCTCGACGACGCGGAAGCCCTCCCCCACCGGATCGAAGACCCCGAGCTCGGTGATGACGCGCGCGACGACCCCGGTCGCCGTCAGCGGGTACGTGCACGCGCGCACCAGCTTGTGCTCGCCCTCCTTGGTCGCGTGCTGCATGAGCGCGACCACGCGCCGGCAGCCGGTCGCCAGATCCATGGCGCCGCCGATGCCCATGACGCGCCCGCCGGGCACGGCCCAGTTGGCGAGGTCACCCTTCGCCGAGACCTGCATCGCGCCGAGGATCGCGAGATCGACATGGCCGCCGCGGATCATCGCGAACGACGCCGCCGAGTCGAAGGTCGAGCCGCCGGGTAGCACCGTCACCGTCTGCTTGCCGGCGTTGATGAGCTGGGGATGCTCGTCGCCCTCGAACGGGAACGGGCCCATGCCGAGGAGGCCGTTCTCGGAGTGGAGATAGGCGTGGCCCTCGGGCAGGTAGTCGGCGCACAGCGTCGGCAGGCCGATGCCGAGGTTGACGATCGAGCCGGCGGGGATCTCGGCGGCGGCCCTCCGCGCCATGTCTTCCTTCGAGAAGGTCACGCGGCACCTCCGGGGCGCTTGCGCACCGTGCGGAACTCGATCGGGTCCTCGTGCTCGGGCACGTGGACGATGCGGTGGACGTAGATGCCGGGCAGGTGCACGTCGTCGGGATCGATCGCGCCGACGTCGACGAGCTCGTCGGCCTCGACCACGGTGGTGCGCGCCGCGGTCGCCATCACCGGCGAGAAGTTCCGCGCGGTGCGGAAGAAGCGCACGTTGCCGAAGCGGTCGACCTTGCGCGCGCGGACGAGGGCGAAGTCGGCCGGCAGCGCGCGCTCCATGATGTAGCGACGGCCGTCGAGCTCCTTCACCTCCTTGCCCTCCTCCACCACCGTGCCCACGCCCGTCGGGGTGTAGAACGCCGGGATGCCGGCGCCGGCGGCGCGCATGCGCTCGACCAGCGTGCCCTGCGGGTTGACCTCGACCTGGATCGTGCCCGCCGCCATGCGTGAGTGCAGGTCCTCGTTGGTGCCGAGGTAGCTGCACACGACCTTCTTCACGATGCCGGCGCGGAGCCAGGTCGCGAGCCCCTTGCCCATCGCGCCGGCGTTGTTCGACACCAGCGTGAGGTCCTTCGCGCCGCGGGCGACGACGCCGGCGATGAGGGCCTCGGCGTTGCCGCACAGCCCGAAACCGCCGACCATGACGGTCATGCCGTCCTCGAGCCCGTCGAGCGCAGCGGCGACCGAGTCGCGCACCTTGTGATGATGTCGGCCTTGCACGGAAAACACGATCAGGTTCCTCCGAAAGCGGCGACCGCGGCGTCGCCCGCGGCGCGCACGCCCGCGACGAGCTCGGACTCGGTGATGCAGAGCGGCGGCGAGAAGATGAACATGCCGCGCCGGCTCTCCACGTGGAGCGAGAGGTGGCGGGCGGCGAGCTCCTGGCTCAGGCGCGGCCACGCGTCGGCGGGCGCGTCGAGCTCGAGCGCCGCGAGCAGCCCGAGGCCGCGGGCGAAGACCTTGCGATCGGGTCGCGCCAGGCGCGCGGCGATCGCCTGGACCTCGGCCTGGAGCACGGGGCCGAGCTCGACCGCACGGTCGTAGAGGCCCTCCTCCTCGTACACCTTGAGCGTCTCGAGCGCGGCCGCGCAGCCGACCGGGTGACCGTAGTAGGTCAGGCCGCACGCCAGGATGCGCTCGTCGAAGTGGCGGGCGACGCGCTCGTGCACGATCACCGCGCCGATCGGCTGGTAGCCCGAGGCCAGGCCCTTGGCGCACGTGATGATGTCGGGCGTCACGCCCCAGTGCTGGTGCGCGAAGACCTTGCCGGTGCGACCGAACCCGGTGAGCACCTCGTCGGCGACGAGCAACGCGCCGTCGCGATCGCAGGCGGCGCGCGCCATCGGCCAGTAGTCCGCGGGCGGGACGAGCACCCCGTTCGAGCCGGCGACCGGCTCGAGGAAGAGCGCGGCGAAGCCGCCGCCCTCGAGGCGCATGATCTCGCCGATGTTCAGCGCACACTCGCGCTTGCACGTCTCGACCCGCTGCCCGAACGGGCACCGATCGCAGTAGCAGTCCTGCACGTGGACCACGCCGGGGATGCCGGGCTCGACCGCGGGGCGTCGCCAGTCACCGGTGAGCGTGAGCGCGCCCATCGACGCGCCGTGGTAGCTGCGGTACCGGCTCATCAGCTTCTGCCGGCCGGTGACGAGGCGCGCGATCTTGATCGCGTTCTCGTTGGACTCCGAGCCGCCCAGGGTGAAGAAGACCTTGCTGTAACCGGGGCCGGCGAGCGCGAGCAGCTTCTGCGCGAGCTCGATCTTCGCCGGGAACACCGCCGACGGCGACGCGACGCACAGCTGATCGGCCTGGCGCTTGATCGCCGCGATGATGCGCGGGTGGCCGTGGCCGGCGTTGACCTGGTAGCTGAGCGAGCCGAGATCGAGCCAGCGTCCGCCGTCCGCGGTCGTGAACCAGGCGCCCTCCCCGCCCGTCATCTCGATCGGTCTGGCCGCCTTCTGGGCGGTCCACGTGAAGAAGAACGGGTAGTCGGGATCGCTCATCGCGGGCTCGCTGATCTCAGACGCGGAAGCGTTCGGCGGCGACGTTGGTGATGAAGCCGGCCTGCGCCCACACGTCGCCGGTGTCGAGGTTCATGGCGACGGCGCCGCACGTCGCGGTGCCATGCGGGTTCTCGGGCGTCGACATGTTGGCCATGACGCTCTTCGGCCAGCCTTCCTGCGAGCCCATCCGCGTCCACACGTCGGCCAGGTCGGCGATCGGCCGCGCGCCCAGGCTCTGCTCGAGCCAGCTCAGGCGCTCGCGCGTGGACGAGGTCGACGGGACCGAGGACACCGCCGCGACGTCGGGGTCGAGGCAGTGGTTGGTGTGGCAGTACGACGGCCCGGTCGGCAGGAGCTTGCGCAGGACGCCCGACGTCTCGATCGCGTACTGCTCGCGCCGGTCCGCGACGAGGTAGTGGTGACCGGAGCCCACGGGGCTGCCGAGGATGAGATCGCGCGCGGCGGCCGCGGTCGGCTGGTGGAGCGCGCGGCGGACCACGGCGGGCCAGACGGCGCCGACGGTCGCGTCGCGGGAGTGGAGGTTGTTGATGCCCACCGCGACCCGCGCCGTGCTCATGCCCGTGAGGCCGAGGCAGCCGGTCAACGTGAACACCCACGCCTCGGGGCCGTCGGCGGACGCCGGCACGTGGAGCATCATCACGTACGGGATCGCCGTCGCGTGCATGTCCCAGGTCTGGGCGAGGATGCGCCCGGTCGGCGACTCGGCCCAGATGACGCTGCAGCCACCGTCGGCGTCGGGCGCCGTCTCGGGCGCCGGGCGCCACGTCGCGGGGTCGGGCGAGAGGTCGCGCAGGTCGGTGTAGTGGTTCGCGACCACGATCTCCGCCGGCGTGAGGCCCGCGCCCTCGGCGATGCCGTGGAGCTCCTCGGAGAGGCCGCCGTGGTACCGCGCGAGCACCGGCAGGTGCGCCTCGGCGGCGGCGAGCACGCCCGCGCGATCGGCGAAGCCACCGACGCGCGTGCACAGGTAGATCCGGATCTCCGCGAACGTCTTCACCTCGCCGCGGAAGCTCTCGCCGTGGATCTGACCCCAGCGGCGCGGCGACGCGCCCGCGGGCAGCTCCAGGGTCCTCATGTCGGCAGCTCCGCGAGGGCGACCTGCAGCCGCTCGCCGACGGCGACGGCCTGATCGAGCGTGGGCACCACGCCGAGGCGGCCCGCCGGGAAGCGGCGCAGGACGACGCCGCGATCGCGACAGTGCGCGTACACGGTGTCGGCGAGGTCGCCGGCCTCGATCACGCGATAGAGCCCGAGCCCCGACGACGGCAGCCGGTCGCCGACGGACGCGAGCGCCGCATCGAGCGCGGCGGCGCCGGCGGCGACGTCGACGCGGCGCGCGGCGCGCAGCTGGTGGTGGTTGCGCACGAGGGAGAGCTCGTCGCCGTCCCAGGTCGACACCAGCGCCAGGGGCGTCGCCACGAACCAGCGCGAGGCGACGTGCATGTACCCGGTCTGCGCGCCGCCCCACCACGCGATGACGTCCGGCCGTAGCCCCGACGCCCCCGACGCGAACGCGCCGAGGCCGGAGCGGTAGCCGCACGTCGTGTTCTCGACGGCGATCATGGGCAGGTCGAGCTCGTCGCGGAGCGCGGCGAGCGCCGCCGTGAACTCGGCGGGCAGCACGCGCCCGGTGCGCTCCTGGCACGGCTCGTAGAAGAAGCCGTAGACGTGCGCCGG
>DDTA01000196.1:0-8419 GCA_002344285.1 Myxococcales bacterium UBA2376 | reverse complement strand
AGCGAGCGGCACGTCGCCGCCGTGTGGCCGTAGTACCCGCCGGCGAGCCCGATCGCGACGGTGGCCTGCTTGCGGCTGCCCTTGAGCAGGCGCAGCGTCTTGTCGACGGTCTCGTCGCGCGACGACGTGAGGTACACGTGCGGCAGCTCGGGCGCGAGCGCGCCGATCCACTCGACCGCGCGCACCATGCCGGGCGTCACGTAGTTCATGATCGTCAGCTTGTTGACCGTCGGGCCGTAGAGCAGGCCCGAGGCCTCGGCGACGCGCAGGCTCTCGGGCGGCGTCGCGAGCACGCGCGTGAGGCCGGTCGCCGCGTCGAGCGCACGCGCCGGCGCCGCGTTCTGCGCCCAGCGCGCGCGGCCGCTCGCCACCACCTCGTCGCGCCGCACCGGGTCGGGCGCGATGCCGCCGAGCGGGATGCGGTAGTAGAGCGCCTGGCCCTCGGGATCCTCGTACTGTCCGGTGAGGATCGAGACCACGTGGGCGCCGAAGACGCGGTTGAGGTGCGTCATCTGCGCCGTCCGGCCGATGCGGTTGCGCCCGGTGACGTGGCGGTAGCGCGGCTGGCCGTCGGCGGTGCGCCGCGCGTGGGCGTCGCGGAGCTGCAGCTCCTTGAGGCGCCGGCCGATGCCGGTGCCCTGGAAGCCGGGCGCGACCGTGACCGACACCGAGTACATCGTGTTGCCGCGGCCGAGCAGCGGATCGCCGTCGCAGCCCTCGACGTCCTTCGACGCCTCGAGCGGCACGCCGATGGCGAACCCGACCAGCGTGCTCGCGCCGTCGACCTGCTTCTCGGCGACGACCACCGAGCCCTCGGCGTCCTCGAGCGCGGCGCGGATCTCGGCGGGCGGCGTGCGCCGTGCCGGCTCGTACACCTGGTACTCGATGTCGAGGATCGCCGGCAGGAGCGCCATCGCCTCGGTGTGCGGCACCATCCGGAACGTGACGTCCTCGGGCAACACCGGCGCCTTCGTCGGAGGCGGCTCGAGGATGTCCTCCCACGCCGGCGGCTTCTGCCCCGGGTGCGCGTCGATCCACGACAGCGAGCGACGGATGCAGTCGAAGAGCAGATCGATCTCGCGCACGCTGTACGTGTCGCCCAGGCGATAGCGCGCCGTCTTCGTGCCCGCCGCGAACACGATCGCCCCGCGCCAGAAGCGCTGACCGATGAACGCGTCGAGGTGCGCCGGCGTCGGCAGATCGAAGGCGAACGCGTAGCCGCACCCGCGCGGGTTCGCGACCAGGTGCGGGAACGCGCGCGCCACCGCCTCGAGCCGCGGCACGACCAGCTTCTCGATGCGGGCCGCGGCGTGCTGCGTCGACATCATCTCGGCGTGGATGCGGCCGCGCACCAGCGACGCGTTGTGCGCGCTCGTCGGCTCCGGGTCCTCGAAGCGCGACATGACCACGCCGACCTGCGCGCGCTTGGCGAACGTGACCACGTCCGGGTAGTCGGGCTGGCCCCGGTGCGTGAGCAGGCGGAAGCGCGAGTGCCACGCGAACCCGCCGCCGAGCCCGAACCCGGTCTGCACCTCGTCCATGACCAGGAGCGTGTCCAGGCGCCGGGTGAGCAGGCGCAGGGCGCGGAAGAAGCGCTCGGTCGCGTAGCGATCGCCGCCCTCCGACTGCATCGGCTCGACGATGACGCACATGTACTGGCCGGTCGCGAGCTCGTCGTGGACCTTCTTCAGGCTCGCGACCTCGGCCGCGAGCAGCGGATCGTTCTTGGGATCCCCGTAGCGCAGCGCGAGGTCGTCCATCTCGCCGGCCGCGCACGCGGCGTAGAAGCCGCCGGGCGCCGCCGGCTCGTCGCCGGGGGTGGTCCACACCGGGAACGGCGCGAACGTCGCCTCGTACCCGGGCAGCTCGTACGGCGCGCGCTTGGACGGCGAGTGGGTCGCGTGCAGCGCGAGGAGGAGGCGGCCGTGGAAGCTGCCCTCGAACGCCAGGATCCGGGTCGCGTCCTTGCGCGAGCCGTTCAGGCGGCAGAGCGCGAGCGCCTTCTCGTTGGCCTCGGCGCCCGACGCCGTGAACATGACGTGCGGCAGGCCGGGCACGAGGTGGCGCAGGGTCGCCGCGTACTCGGCGGCGGCCCAGGTCTCGCCCACCGAGGTGTCCTCGTTGCTGGCGATCGTGTCGCCGAACGCGCCCTCGACGAGGCCGCGCACCACCGGATCCTCGGCGAAGCCGCCGCACACGGTGGCGGTCTGGCTCATGCCGTCGAGGATCGACAGGGGCTCGTCGTCGACCGAGACGAACCACGGCCCCGCCGAGCGCAGGTGATCGAACACCGCCGGCTTCTTCTCGCGCACGACGCGATCACCCGCGTAGAGCCGGATGAGCCACGCGTCCGACGCCGGCATCTGTCCGCCCTTCGGACGACGCAGGCCCATCGGGCGCGGATCATCGACGAGCGAGCGCGCCGCCTCGGCGGCGTCCTCGGCCACGTGCTGACGCTCGAGGCGATCGAGATCCCACGCCGGGAGGACGTCGGCGAGCATCGGGTGCGTCGCGATCGTGCCGATGACGTTGTCCTGGACGGCGACCGGCACCACGACGTTCCGGTGGGCCATCGAGCCGGCGGGGCGGTAATTGCCGCTCTTGCCGGCGCCGCCGAAGGGGAGCCGCGGGCTGGCCAGGTTGGTCGAGCGGTTGCGGTTGAGGATGCCGCTCGTGGTCTCGCGGTAGAAGCGCTCGAAGCGCTCGCTCGAGCCGGTGAAGATCGCGTTGGCGAAGCCGTACGGGCTGGCGTTGAGGACCGCGATCGCCTCGTCGTCGCCGTCGACGACCTCGACGCCGAGATCGGGCCCGAACAGCTCGGTGTCGGTGTAGCCGGGCACGTCGTGCTGGCCGTCGGGGAGGCGGTGGAGCGACGCCGTGCGGTAGTAGCCACCAGCGACGCGCTCGCCGGCGACGATCGGCTCCGCCCCGCCCTTCCGGCCGGCCTCGAGCGCCGCCTCGAAGCGATCGCGGCCGGTGGCGGTGGCGAGCGGGCCGGCGAAGCTCCGCGGATCCTCGGGATCGCCGAAGCGGAGGGCGGGCGCGGCGGCGCGCAGCGCGGCGACCAGCGCGTCGGCGAGCTTCCGGTGCACGAGCACGCGGTCGGTGGCGGTGCAGCGCTGGCCGGCGGAGAGGTAGCCGCCCACGAGGATCTCGTGCGCCGCCTGGCGCACGCTCGCGTCGTCGCACACGACCACGGTGTTCTTGCCGCCCATCTCGAGCGCGACCAGGAGCTCGGGACGGTCGAGGGCCGCCTCCTGGATGCGGCGACCGACGGTGTAGCTGCCGGTGAAGCACAGGCCGCGCACGCGCCGGTCCGCGACGAGCGCGGCGCCGACGGCGCCCGTGCCCTGGACGAGGTTGAACACGCCCGCCGGCAGGCCGGCCGCCAGCGCGGTCTCGGCGTAGCGCTGACCGACGAGCGGCGTGATGTCCGACGGCTTCACCACCACCGCGTTGCCGGCGAGGAGCGCGGGCACGACGTGCGCGTGGCACAGGTGGACCGGGTAGTTGTACGGACCGATCACGGCGACCACGCCGAGCGGGTGGTAGCGGAGCTGCTCGTGGGGTGACCCGGCGATCGCGCCCTCGCGGAGATCGGCCGTGAGGAGCGCGCGCGCGACGTCGAAGCGCCCGAGCACGGTGGCGACCTCCTGCTGCGCCTCGCTGCGCAGCTTGCCGGTCTCCAGCACGATCGCGTCGGCGAGCTCCTGCTGACGCGCGGCGATCGCGTCCTTCCAGCGCGCCAGCGCGGCGGCGCGGTCGGCGATCGTGAGCCGGGCCCAGGACGTCTGCGCGGCGGCGGCGGCGGCGGTCGCGTCGGCGACGGCGTCGACCGAGGCGCCGGTCTCGAACACGACCGCACCGTCGGCCGCCGGGTTGCGCGACACCAGCGCCGAGCCCGCCGGCGCCACGAACACGCCACCGATGAAGTTCCCTAGCGCTTGCACCGAGGTGACGTACCGTCCCGCCGGCCGGGGGTCAAGGAGACCGGGGTTCACGATCCCGGGAAGGACGAAGATCTTGTAGCGAATCCGACGTGTTATACCTCCGGTGCGCTGGCGACTCCGTTTCGCCGGCGCGCCAACTACCCTCCTGCACGCGGTTGGTATAGACACCCGACGCACCCCCGCACATGCCCGCGCTCGTCTTCATCGCCGGCCCCAACGCGGGACGCCGCTACAAGCTGGCGGAGGGCGAGTACATCATCGGGCGGCGATCCGACTGTCAGATCTTCGTTCCGGACATGCGGGTGTCGCGCCAGCACGCGCGCATCCGCCCCGACGGCGCGCGCTGGGCGCTCGAGGATCTCGGCTCGAACAACGGCACGTACGTGAACGGTCAGCGGCTCTCCGGACCGCTGCCGCTCGCGCACGGTGACGAGATCATGATCGCGAGCAACCGCATCCGCGTCGACGCGCCGGACACGGACGGTCACGGCTCGCGGACCCCCACGTCGGACGCCCACCTCACGATCGTCGAGGCCCAGGGGCCGGTGCTGAAGAGCCGCGAGGACACCGACTCGGGGAAGTTCCTGCGCACGTCGGGCGTGCTGACCGCGCCCAGCGAGATCCGCAACTTCCGCCTCATCGAGCGCAAGCTCACCGCGCTCACCGCGATCCTCGACGCCGCCGCCAAGACCAGCGACCCCGACGCGCTGGTCGAGACCGTCGTCGGCCACCTCCTCGACATGTTCCCGCAGGCGGAGACTGTGGGCGTGCTCGTCGAGGAGGAGCGCTCGGGCGAGCTGCAGGTCAAGTTCCACAAGTCGCGGGCCCGCGGCTTCGGCGGCAACCTGCGCGTGCCGGGCACGATCATCACCCACGTCGTGCAGGACCGGCGCGGCGTGCTCCTCGGCGAGTCGACGTCGGCGTCCCAGCCCGGCGCCCGGCTGCCGACGGCCGGCGACAACGGCGAGCTCGCCGGCACGCGCATGGGCGCGCCGCTGTCGGCGGGCGACCACCAGTACGGCGTGATCTACGTCGAGGCGCGCAGCTCGGGCTTCAAGCAGGAGGACGTCGATCTCCTGCAGAACGTGGCGTACCAGACGGCGCTCGCGATCCACGCCGCGCGCATGCAGGCGCAGCTCGTGCAGAAGGAGCGCCTCGAGCGCGACCTGCGCGTCGCGCGCCAGATCCAGCGCTCGCTCCTGCCCCACGACGTGCCCTCGGTCGTCGGCCTCGACTTCGCCGTGCACTACGAGCCGGCGTACCAGATCGGCGGCGACTTCTACGACTTCATCTGGCACGACGAGAGCCACATCGCGCTCGCCGTCGGCGACGTCGCCGGCAAGGCGATCAGCGCCGCCCTCTACATGGCGCGCCTCACCAGCGAGCTGCGCTCGCGCGCCGGCATCTCGCGCACGCCGGCGCGGCTCCTCCGCCGCGTCAACGACGAGATGGTCAAGCTCGGCGACGACGGCATGTTCGCCACGCTGGTCTACGCGATCTACGACCTCGAGTCGCGCACGCTGGTCTTCACCAACGCCGGCCACTGCGTGCCGCTCCTGCGCCGCGGCGAGCGCGTCTTCCCGCTGCAGGCCGACCGCGCCCACATCGTGCCCATCGGGGTGGTCAACGAGCTCGAGGTCGGCGAGGCGCGCGTGCAGCTCCACTCGAGCGACATGCTCGTGCTGGTCTCCGACGGCATCCTCGAGGCCCGCGACGCGCGCGGCAACGAGTACGGCGTCAAGCGCCTGTCGCGCCGCCTGCGCACCGCGCGCGGCTCGGCCGAGGACGTGGTGAAGGCGATCCTGCAGGACGTCGACAGCCACATCGGCAACGCCCCGCCCGGCGACGACATGACCGTCCTGGCGATGGGCATCGACGAGCGCCGCGCCAAGCGCCGCACCAGCACCATCCCCGGCGTCCCCGTCGACGCCGTGCCCGGCCAGCCCGACGACGGGAAGACCCGTCCCGGCGTCGGCTTCCCGCGCCCGCCGACCGGCGACGGCTCGGGCGACGGCCGGTGACGGTCGCCCCGAGCCAGTGACTCGTCGCTATCGCTCGCGACGCGAGCGCCGACGGAACCATGCGGGCAGCGCCCGCGTGAGCCGCGAGGTGACGCGCAGGGCGCGCGCCCGTGCCTTCACGTACGCCCGGTCGAGCTGGTTCCGCTCGGCGAGCGCCCGGATATCGACGCGATCCTGATCGGAGTCACGCAGCAGCTTGAGCAGGACGAGGTCCTCGGGGCTCGCGAACGCGCCCGCGACCGGGCCGAGCGGCAAGCGGGCCGCGCGCTGGAGCAACGCCGACTCGAGCGCCGGCGGGATCAAGATCAGGTCGACCGGGATCACGGTGTCCGCTGACGGCGCCGCGATCATCCGCAGCATCGAGATGGCCTTGAACCGGATCGGCGACCGCCGGTGCTGCAGCAAGCCTGCTTGCTGGGCCGCGACGCGAGCGGCGGTCACGTCGCGATCACTCGACGCGATGACCAGATCGAGATCGGTCGTCGCGCGCGCACATCCCCACGCGGCCAGCCCGAGGCCTCCCGCGACGGCATACGGGACGTCGTGCTCGTCCAGAGCGGCGGCGACACGGGCCAGCCACGCGAGCAACGTGTCGCTCATCGCTCGTCGCTCACCGCGCGTAGTGGCGATCGGCGGCTTCGCGGTTTCGCATCAGCTCGGCGGCGAGCTTGCGCCGGATCGTCGCCTCGGAGGCGCGCGGGTACGCGACGCGCAAGGCGGCGCGTCGCAGCGCGAGGCAGGCCGATGTCGCGTCCGCCCAGGCACGGATGCCGGGATGGGTCGCCTTCCGCGGGTTCGCGCGCGCCACGGTCGAATGGTACACCGGCGCGATGGATCAGGCCGCCGCGTACCGGCACTTCGGGATCCAGGTCGCCGAGTACGACGCGACCATCGTCCGCTACATCCCGTACTACCGCGAGCTCATCGACGGGATCGCGGCGTGGCTCGTCGGTCACGTGCCGGCCGGCGGCCTCGTCGTCGATCTCGGCGCCGGCACCGGCGCGCTGTCGGCGGCTGTGCTCGCCGCCCTGCCCGACGCGCGCGTCGAGCTGGTCGACGCCGACGACGGCATGCTCCGCGCGGCGGCGGCGCGACTCGACGGCCTGGGCGCCGGGGGGCGCGCGCGCGGGCGCCGGGGCGACTTCTTCGACCCGCTGCCGGCGTGCGACGCGGTCGTCGCGTCGCTCGCCCTGCACCACGTCGCCGAGCCGGCGCAGAAGCGCGAGCTCTACCGCCGCATCCGCGCCGCGTTGCGGCCCGGCGGCGTCCTGCTCGTGGGCGACTGCGTCCTCCATCCGAGCGGCGCCGGCGAGCGTCGCTTCCGGGCCGAGTGGTCGGCGCACATGCAGGCGCACGGCATGAGCGAGGCGGAGGCGCAGGCGGCGTTCGCGCGCTGGGACGCCGAGGACCGCTACCTGCCGCTCGCCGAGGAGCTGTTCCTGCTCGGCGAGGCCGGCTTCGCGCGGCCCGACGTCTTCTGGCGCCGCGGGCCGTGCGCGATCTACGGCGCGTTCGGCGAGTAGCCGCCCGCGTCTCAGCGGCCGTACGCCACGCGGCCGAGCCGGCCGAGCAAGACGTCGAGCGCGACCCGGTTGTCGCCGCCCTCCGGCACGATCAGGTCGGCCCAGCGCTTGCTCGGC
Source organism: Myxococcales bacterium UBA2376 (assembly GCA_002344285.1). GTDB lineage: Bacteria > Myxococcota_A > Polyangia > Haliangiales > Haliangiaceae > UBA2376. Next base: position 808 of record DDTA01000196.1, on the reverse strand, counting down.
TCGACGTACTCGAGGTGCATCGGCCGCACCGTGGCGTAGTACTGGTCGCGCACCGAGTTGAAGCTGCGGCCGCGCTGCTCGAGGTCGCGGCGGATGCGGCGCATCAGCCGGATGTCGGCGTCGGTGTCGACGAAGATCTTGATGTCCATCTGCTCGCGCACGGCGGCGTCGACGAAGACCAGGATGCCCTCGACGATGATCACCGGCGCGGGGACCACGCGCCGCGTCGTCGCGCTCCGCGTGTGGGTGACGAAGTCGTAGATCGGGATCTCGACCGTCGCCCCCGAGCGCAGGAGGCGCAGGTGCTCGGCCAGGAGCCGGCTCTCGAGGCTCGAGGGATGGTCGTAGTTGATCTCGGCGCGCGCCTCGGGCGTGAGGTGGCCCTGATCGAGGTAGTAGCTGTCGTGATCGATCACGACGCAGCGCTCGGGTGGGATGGAGGTCGCGAGCTTCTCCGCGACCGTGCTCTTGCCCGAGCCGGTGCCGCCGGCGATGCCGATGACGAGCGGGCGCTCGGGGGGTGCGTCGGGCACGGCCGTTTCTTGCACGGCGGCGCCTACGGGAGCAAGTCGAGCACGGTCCGCTGCAGCTTGGTGACGAGCTCGTCGGGCACCATGCCGTGGATGTTGACCATCGTGCCGTCCCGTCGCACCGACCACTTCGGCATCACGAGGTCGAACGCCGGGTGCTCGGTCAACTCGGAGAGGTGGCCCTTCAGCTCGGCCTCGCCGGCCCGGGCGGTCTCCTCGTCGGGGAAGTAGGTCGCGACCTGGAACCCGACCGCGCCGTCGCCGTCCTCGTCGACCTC
>DDTA01000323.1 GCA_002344285.1 Myxococcales bacterium UBA2376 | reverse complement strand
AGCGCGGCGGCACGCCGATCGACGAGATCCAGACCTTCAGCGACGACGGCGGCACGCTGCGCCAGTTCTCGATCACCACGCCGTTCGGCGACACGACGTTCCGCTTCCGCGAGCGCCGCGGCTACCGCGCGCTCTTCCCCGGCGCCGCGCCGGTCGCGTCGAAGGGGCCGTCGAACCGGTACGGCTTCCAGGCGATCGACCACGTGACCTCGAACTTCCAGACCATGAAGCCGGCGCTCCTGTGGATGGAGCACGTGCTCGGGCTCGAGCAGCTGTGGCAGGTCGAGTTCCACACGGTCGACGTCGATCCGTCGCGCACGACCGGCTCGGGGCTCAAGTCGATCGTCATGTGGGATCCGGGCAGCGGCGTGAAGTTCGCCAACAACGAGCCGGCGCGCCCGTTCTTCAAGCAGTCGCAGATCAACATCTTCAACGAGGAGCTGCGCGGTGACGGCGTGCAGCACGTCGCGCTGGCGATCGAGGACATCGTCCAGGGCGTGCGCGGGCTGCGCGAGGCCGGCGTCACCTTCATGCCCACGCCGGGCGCGTACTACGACATGCTGCCGGCGCGCCTCGAGGAGAACAAGATCGGCGCGATCGACGAGGACCACGACGTCCTGCGCGAGCTCGGCATCCTCGTCGACGGCGACCACCACCACGCCTACATGCTGCAGATCTTCCTCAAGGAGGCGGCGGCGCTCTACGGCGACCCCAACGCCGGGCCCTTCTTCTACGAGATCATCCAGCGCAAGGGCGACAAGGGCTTCGGCGCCGGCAACTTCCGCGCCCTGTTCGAGAGCATCGAGCGCGAGCAGCTCGGCGCCGGCGGGAAGTCGTAGCCGTGCTCGATCGCGTCGCGCGCGGCGACCTGCCGCGCAAGCACCACACCCAGCTGCGCGGCGCCGGCGGCGAGCTCCGTTACGAGGAGTGCTTCACCCGCGACGGCTTCGACGGGCCGTTCACGATCCTGTACCACCTGCGCCGCCCGCACCTGCAGCGGCCGGCGTCGGTGAAGCACGGCTGGAGCGCGCCGGGCAGCGCCGGGCCGGACGCGCCGCGGGATCTGGCCAAGCGGCACTACAAGAGCGGCGAGGTCGGCAAGGGCGGCGCGCCCTCCGAGGCGTTCGTGCCGCTCCTGTGGAACGCGGATCTCGTCGCGGGGGTCGCGTTCCCCGACGCGGCGGATCCGGTGTACGTCGTCAACGGCGACGGCGACACGCTGGTCTACGTCCACCAGGGCGGCGGGCTCCTGCGCAGCGTCGTCGGCGATCTGCGCTTCGCGCAGGGCGACTACGTGTGCGTCCCGCGCGGCATGTTGCACCGCTTCGTGCCCGACGACGGCGCGCAGCACTGGTTCTGGCTCGAGTGCGACGACTTGCACCTCTTGCGGCAGTGGCGCAACGGCGTCGGTCAGCTCCGCATGGACGCGCCGTACTGCCACCGCGACTTCCGCCGGCCCGAGCTGTTCGAGCCGATGGACGAGGGCCTGCGCGAGCTGGCGGTGAAGCGCGGCGGCCGCTGGCACGGCTTCGCCGTCGACGAGTCCCCGCTCGACGTCGTCGGCTGGGACGGCTCGGTCTACCCGTGGGCGTTCCCGATCCTCGCCTTCCAGCCGCGCGTCTCGTCGGTGCACCTGCCGCCCACGTGGCACGGCACGTTCGGCGCGCGGGGCGCCCTGATCTGCAGCTTCGTGCCACGCCTCGTCGACTTCGCGCCCGACGCCATCCCGTGCCCGTACCCGCACAGCTCACCCTCCTGCGACGAGATCATCTTCTACTGCGAGGGTAACTTCACGTCACGCAAGGGCGTCGCGCCCGGCAGCATCTCGCATCACCCCGCCGGGATCCCCCACGGGCCTCACCCCGGGAGCTACGAGAAGTCGATCGGGTCCACGCGCACGGACGAGCTCGCGGTCATGGTCGACACGTATCGCCCGCTGGCGGCGACGCGCGCCGCGATCGCCGTCGAGGACCCGGGCTACATGGCCTCGTTCCTCTGATCGGCCTCTGATACGATTCCGACCGTCATGCTCGTGCCAGGCGCGTCAGCCCCGGAGCGTCTGGGGCGCTATGCGATCAGCTCCCACCTCGCGAGCGGCGGGATGGCGGAGATCTTCGTCGCCCAGGCGGCCGACCAGCGCGAGCCGGTCGTGGTCAAGGTGATCACGCGCGAGCGGGCGGCCGAGGCCGAGTTCATCCAGATGTTCCTCGACGAGGCGCGGCTGGTCGCGACCCTCAACCACCCCAACATCGCGCGGCTCATCGAGGTCGGGAAGGACGGGCAGGTCTACTTCCTCGCGATGGAGCTGGTGCGCGGCGAGACGGTGCGCGCGATCCTCGAGAAGAGCGCGCGCGCCCGCAACCCGGTCCCCCACGGCGTGGTGCTCGGCATCGTCGCCAAGGTGGCGCAGGCGCTCCACCACGCCCACGAGCGCAAGGGCTCGAACGGCGCGCCGCTCGACATCGTCCATCGCGACGTCACGCCGTCGAACGTGATGGTGAGCCACGACGGCGTGGTCAAGCTGCTCGACTTCGGCGTCGCCCGCGCCAAGGGCCGGGCGCAGGAGACGGTGTCGGGGACGGTGAAGGGCAAGTTCGCGTACATGGCGCCCGAGCAGTGCCAGGGCAAGCGCGTCGATCGCCGGGCCGACGTGTTCTCGCTCGGCATCTTGCTCTACGAGCTGTCGACCTTGCGGCGTGCGTTTCGCGCCGAGAGCGACTACGAGACGCTGCAGAAGATCATGGCCGGCAACATCGCGACGCCGTCGTCGCTGGTGCCGGGCTTCCCGCCGGCGCTCGAGGCGCTCATCCAGCGCGCGATGGCGCTCGATCCCGCCGATCGGTTCCAGACCGCGGCCGAATTCGGCGAGGCCGCGGAGCGGCTCGCGGCCGAGCTCGGTGGCCTCGCCGGTCCGCGCGAGCTGCGCGCGTTCATGGCCGAGCGCTTCCCCGAGGGCGCGGCGGCGGCCGGTCCGGCGGCCGAGGTCGTCGAGCCCGCGATCCCGCGCACGTTCACGCCGAGCCAGCCGCAATCGGGGTCGGTGCCGTCCTTCTTCCCGTCGCTCGTGCCCGCGCCGCCGCGCGAGCAGCGCATCACCGGTGACCAGGCGCCGATCCCGCCGCAGCCGACGCCCCTGCCCGGGCAGGGCCCGGCGCCGGTGCAGAAGACCATGCTCGGTCACCTCGCGCCGGTCGGCGTCCCGAGCCCGATGCCGCAGCCGTCGCCGCTCGCCACGGCGTCGCCGCAGCTACCCGAGCACGCGTCGCCGGTATCTCTGCCGTCGCCGCCGCAGCCCGACCGCGGCCTGCCGTGGGCGCTGCCGGTGGCGCTCGTCGCCATCGCCGTCGTCACGCTCGCCGTCGTCGCGGCGATCGTGTTGACCTGAGCCGCGTCAGCGGAAGCGCTGGATCCACTCGGCGAGCGCGACGCCGAACCTCGCCAGCAGCTCGCGGGTGCTCGCGTCGGTGAGGACGCCGCTCGCGTCGAACCGCTCCTGCGCGCGCGGGATGATCACCTCGGGCTGCAGCATCGCCGGCGAGTTCGTGTAGACGAGGATCTGGCGCAGGTGGTACTGGGCGCGCATCCCGCCGCTGATGCCGGTGGCCGCGCTCACGAGGCCGATCGGCTTGCCGCGCAGCGGCGAGGTCGGCGGCGGCCGCGACGCCCAGTCGATCGCGTTCTTGAGCACGCCGGGGATCGAGTAGTTGTACTCGGGTGTCGCGATGACGAGGGCGTCGGCCGCGGCGATCGCCTGCTTCCACGCCGCGACCGGCGCCGGCTCGGTCTTGTCGTCGGGATCGAACGTGGGGATCGCGCCGAGCCCGTCGAAGAGCTCGAGGGTCACGCCGTCGGGCAGCGTCTCGCCCACGGCGCGCAGGAGCGCGCGGTTGTACGACGCCTTGCGCAGGCTGCCGGCGACACCGAGCAGGTGAAGGCTCATCGCGCGGCCTCGGCGGCCGTCTCGGGCGCGGCCTCGACCTCGACCACCGGCAAGACCCCGCTGGCCTCGATCTCCTTCACGCGCTGCCCATCGGTCATGAGGGCGGGGAGGCGGCGGAACGAGTCGGGGACGTGGACGCCCTGGAGCCCGAGCGCGCTGTGCGCGTCCGGGTCGGCGTAGAACACGCGGCGCGCGCCCTGGTGGAAGTTGCCCGAAGAGCCCAGCTTCATCGCGATCGAGTTGAGGCCGAACGTGATGCGCAGGAAGAAGAGCAGGTCGGGCGGCAGGTTCATGTCCTTCGTGTTCTCGGGGCTGGCGTAGTGGCGGGCCTTGGCCACGTACTCCTGGGTGAACGTGAAGGTCTCGCTGATGTACGGCTCGAGGTGGTACCGCCACGTCTCCCACATCACCTCCTTGTCGTACGGCCGGCCGGGACGCACCAGCCCGATCTTGTGCACGTACTCCTCGTGGGTCGCGCGGTCACCCTCGACGATCGCGCGGAAGAAGCGCTTGATGTCGCGCATCGACTCGGGCGCGAAGCGCTTCACGCAGCCGAAGTCGATGAAGGTGACGCCGCCGTCGTCGTGGAACAGGTAGTTCCCCGGGTGCGGGTCCCCGTTGTAGACGAGGTGGACGAACATCGAGTCGAAGACGAAGTCGGCGATCGCGGCCGACGCGATCTGGCGCTCGCGTGGATCGGCGACCTTGTTGAACTCGTAGAACGTGAAGCCGCGGACGTACTCGCTGGTGAGGATGCGGCGCCGGCTGTGCGACGTGAACACGCGCGGCACGCGGATCATCGGGTGGCCCTGCCACAGGTGGCGGAAGAGCTCCTGGTTGCGGGCCTCGCGCCGGTAGTCGAGCTCCTCGAGGAGGCGCTCGCGCAGCTCGCCGAGCACGGCGCCGAAGTCGACGGCCTTGTTGACCATGGCCGCCATGACGCCGAGGCGGTCGATCGCGCCCAGGTCGGCCTGGATCGCCGCGTCGACGCCGGGGTACTGCACCTTCACGACGACGGCGGTGCCGTCGTGCAAGGTGGCGCGGTGCACCTGACCGATCGACGCGGCCGCCAGCGGCACCTCGTCGAAGTCCTTGAAGTGGCGCGCGAGGTCGCCGCCCAACTCCTGCTCGACGACGCCGCGGGTGAGCTGGAAGTCCATCGGCGGCGCGTCCTGCTGCAGCTTGGACAGCGCCTGCTGCGCCGCCGGCGGCAGCGCGTCGTTGGCGAAGCTCACGATCTGGCCGAGCTTCATGAAGACGCCCTTCATGTTGCCCATGAGCGCGGCCGCCTCTTCGGCGGTCTTCACCCGCGCCTTGTCGTCCATCTGCTTCCTGCGCTCGCGGCTCGCGAAGAGCATGCGCACGCGCAGGACGGCGCGCCGCAGCTGGCGGCGCACGATCATCGTGCCGAAGAGCAGCCCGCGCCCGTCGGTGATGATGCCGGCCTGGTTGCGGCGGCGGGCGAGCCTGGCGAGATGGATCCGCCACGCGACGAGCCCGCTCACGAGGACCGCGGCGCAGACGGCGAGGACGACCCACATCTGGCGCTACCCTAGCAAGAAGGTAGAGTTCGCGGATGTTCTTCCGATCCGATCCGCGCAAGCTGAGGATGCCGACGCCGGAGGAGGCGCTCCCCGGCCGGGCGACGAAGATGCCGGTCCCCGAGCGCCACACCGTCACCGGCAACCGGCTCGCTCCCCCGTTCCCCGAGGGGCTCGAGCAGGCGATGTTCGGCATGGGCTGCTTCTGGGGTGCGGAGAAGAAGCTCTGGCAGGCGCCTGGCGTGTGGTCGACGGCGGTCGGCTACGCGGCGGGGCTGACGCCCAACCCGACGTACGAGGAGGTCTGCTCCGGGCGAACCGGCCACAACGAGGTCGTGCTCGTGGTCTGGGATCCGGCGAAGACGACCTACGAGGCGCTGCTCAAGGTCTTCTGGGAGAACCACGATCCGACCCAGGGCATGCGCCAGGGCAACGATGTCGGCACCCAGTACCGGAGCGGCATCTACGTCTATGGCGACGCGCAGGCCGCGGCCGCGAAGGCGTCGAAGGAGGCATACGCGCCGAAGCTGCGCGACGCGGGCTACGGCGAGGTGACCACGGAGATCTTGCCGGCGCCGGTCTTCTACTACGCCGAGGACTACCACCAGCAGTATCTGCACAAGAACCCGATGGGCTACTGCGGCCTCGGCGGCACCGGCGTCTCATGTCCGATCGGCGTCGTCGTGAAGGCCTGACACGAGCGGCGTGCTCACAGCAGCGGTAGGGCGCCGGTGATCGCGTCGACCTCGGGGGCGTCGGCGGGGCCGATGGCGAGGCAGGTCTTGGTGGGAACGCCCTTGAACTCGGTGTGGCCGGCGTCGACGATGACGGCGCAGGGGAGGCCGGCGGCGCGGGCGCGCGCGGCGACGTCGTCGAGCGCGGCCTCGGAGTCGACCGAGACGCAGACCTTCTTGAAGCGGCCGCCGAGCCAGGCCTCCATCGCCGGCGTGCACGTGAACGTGAACGTCGGGCCGTCGGCGGCGAGCGCGCCGCGATCGAGGAAGACCTTGAGCGACGCATGCGCGCCCTGGGCGATCATCTTGCCCTTGCGCATGTTGAGATCCTTGCGCATCACGATCACTTGCTTGGCGTCCACCGCGCGAGGATAGCGCCTCGGCGGCGCTTTTCGCTTGACGCGTTCTACGCATGCGAACGAGTCGTCGCCGAGAAACGCTCGCTGATCGGCGTCAGATCGCGTCGTGCTCGCGCCTGGCGAGCGAGCGGCCGCGCGACGCGAAAATTCTCGTTCGAGGCGTGGATCGTCGCGCTACGGGCAGCAGGTGAGGCCGAAAAACGCGTGGTAGAGGTGGAGGACGCGAAGGAGGGAACATGTTCGACGAGGAGCGAAGGGCCGTGGTCGAGGGCGTGGAGCGGTGCGTGGGCGGCGACAGCGTGAGTGCCGCGGCCGATGCGGTCGGGACGAAAGACTGGCGGGCGATCGATCGGCGGATGAGGCGACTCGCGTCGCGGCGTTCGGAGCTGGACGCCGAGGAAGCGAAGCTCCTGGTCGTCGCGCGGCGGATGGAGATCCACAAGAGGCTCGGGTACGGCTCGTTCGACGAGTACCTGGAGCGAGCGCTCGGGTACCGGCCGACGACGGCGCGCGATCGCGTGCGCGTGGCCGAGGCGCTGGAGGAGCTGCCGGAGACGCGGCTGGCGCTGGCGGAGGGCAGCCTGTCGTTCTCGACGGTCCGCGAGCTCACGCGGATCGCGACGCCCGAGACGGAGGTCGAGTGGCTCGCGTACGTGGACGGACTGACGGTGCGCGAGGTCGAGCAGGCGGTGCGCGGGCGGCGGCGCGGGGATCCGCCGTCGAAGCCGCAGGACCCGGACCTCGAACCCCGCGTCGTGCGCATGGAGCTGCCCCCGCAGACGTACGCGCTGTTCCTCGATGCGCGGCGCCGGCTGGAGAAGGAGGTCGGCCATGCGATGACCGACGCGGAGTTCGTCGCGATGACGTGTCGCGCGGTCCTCGGTGGCGGAATCGGCGCACCATGCCGTGACACGTGCGAGGGTGAGGTTTCCGAGCACGAGGCGTCGCCGCCGGACCTGCCGCCGCATCAGGTCGCGATCATCGTGTGCGAGGAGTGCCGGCGCGGCTGGCAGGACGTTCCCGGCCGCTCGATCGAGCTGCCGCCGGCTGCGATCGAGCGCGCGCGCTGCGACGCCGTCGAGCTCGGCCGCGTCGACGACTGCGAGACGCCGCGGCGCAAGACCTGGACGATCCCGCCGCGTATCCGCAAGGCGGTGCTCGCGCGCGACCGTCATCGGTGCACCGTGCCCGGCTGCACGTCGTCGCGCTTCGTCGACGTCCACCACCTCCGGCATCGCGAGCACGGCGGCGACGATCGGATGAGCAACCTCACGACCCTGTGCGACCTGCACCACACGCTGCACCACGACGGCGTGATCCGCATCGAGGGTGAGGGCGGTGCGATCCGTGTGTCGCACGACGACGGCCGCCCGTACGGGTCGCCGCCGCCGCCGCGTCCGCCGCCCACGTGGGCGACGGCGCCGCGCTAGCCGGCGGGCGGCGGCGCGACCAGATCGGCGAACACGAAGCCGTCGCGCTCGACGACGATGCCCGGCTGCACGGCCACGCGGTGCGCGAAGGCGGGGCCGCTGGCGGCGAAGGTGTGCGCCTCGCCGCGCTCGAAGCAGCGATCGACGGACGGCGGCAGGCCCGCGACCAGCTCCCTCGTGAGCAGCTTGCCGGCGAGCGCGGCAGGCGCCTGGCGCGGATCGACGCAGGTCACCCACGCCTCGACGCCGGCGGCGAGCATCTCGTCGAGGAGCGCGGTCGTCTCCTTGCCCCACAGGGGGAACACCGGCGTCATGCCGGCGCGCGCGAGCTGCGCTTCGCGATAGGCGCGCACGTCCTCGAGGAAGAGGTCGCCGAACACGACGTGGTGGACGCCGTCGGCGCGGGCCTGCGCCATCGCGGCCTCCATCCGCGCCTCGTAGATCTCGTTGGGGCAGGGCGCCGGGATCGGGACCAGCACCAGCGGCAGCCCGACGGCCTCGGCCTGCGCGCGCAGCAGCTCGAGGCGCACGCCGTGCATCGACACGCGATCGTGCGGCTCGGTGTACGTGGTCAGGAGCGCGACGACGTCGACCTCGCCCGAGCGCCGCACCTCGTGCAACGCCCACGCGCTGTCCTTGCCCGACGACCACGCGAGCCACGCCTTCGGCCGCGGCGCGTTCATCGCGGTCACAGCGCCGGGCGCTCGAGCGTCGCCGGGTCGACCCAGCGCGCGCCGCGCGCGCCCGCGCGCGCCGCGATCCGCTGACCGATCGCGCGATGCGCGCCGACCAGCACCACGGTCCACAGCACGTCGCCGGCGAGGGTCCCGGCGAAGAAGGGAACGGCCGCCAGGAAGCACGCCCACAGCCCGGCGGCCGTCGGCGGGTAGAGCGTTCCGGCGGCCCACACGCCCAGGTTCGAGAGCAGGAAGAACGTCACCGCGCCCAGCACCGCCGCGCCGATCGCGCCGCCGCGAACCCGCCGCAGGGCGCGGGCGATCACGACCTGCGCCACGAAGCCGCCGTAGACGAACAGCGACACCCACCCGAAGGCCTCGTAGCCGTGGAGGCGCGCCAGGATGACGTTCGAGATGGCCATCGACGCGACCACCGTCACGATCGCGACGGGCAGCCGCAGGGTGCGCCCGCCGAGGACGCCGGCCGCGCCGACGGGGGCGAAGTTGGGCGGGTGGGGGAGGATGCGCAGGACGACGCAGAGGGCGATCAGCAGGAGGGGGAGGATCACGACAGCGGTTGTACTACTTGAACCTCGTTTACAGCCGGGCACGTGGCGCGGTACCCCTGCACCGGGAGGGAATCATGCTCAGGCGTTCATCCGGCCTCGTCGGCTCACTTCTCCTCGCGACCCTCGCGACCCTCGCGGTCGTCGCCTGCGGCGCCGACGACGGCGGCAACGGCATGGCCGACGCCGGCGTCGACGCCCGGCTCGAGGGCTTCGACGAGCCCGACGATCACTGTCCCGGCTCGCCGCACTGCGCCACCGCGGGCGACGGCGTCCTCCACGTCGGCGCCGGCGCGCGCATCTTCACGCCGACGATCACCGAGACCTTCACCGACGAGAACGGCAACGGCGAGTACGACGAGGGCGAGGCCTACGTCGACGCCGACGGCGACGGCAAGTTCGACGCCTACTGGCTCTTCGGCGGCGGCCGCCCGGCCAACGCCGTCGAGACCGATCTCGAGGCGCGCGCCGTCGCCTTCCGCCAGGGCGACACCCTGGCGGCGATCGTCTACCTCGACGCCATCGGGCTCCTCGCCGGCGACATCGACACGATCCGCAACGACGCGCGGCTCGCCGCGCTCGGCGTCGACCACGTGATCGTCGGCTCGACCCACGCGCACGACGCGGTCGACACGATCGGGCTCTGGGGCCCGCGCGCGCTGGTCACCGGCTACAACCCCGAGTACAACGCGCGCGTCCAGAACGCCGCCGTCGAGGCGATCCAGGACGCGGTCGCCGCGCTCACGCCGGCGCACCTGGCGATCGCCAAGACGCTGGTCCTCAACGACCCCGGGAACCCGCAGAGCCGCACCGATCGCTGGAACCAGGACATCCGCGACCCCAAGATCTTCGACCCGACGATGACGCTCGCGCGCTTCGTGCGGGCCGACAACGCGAACGTGACGATCGCGACCGTGGTGAACTGGGCCGACCACCCCGAGGCGTCGGCGTTCGGCGACGACAACCTCAAGATCTCGTCGCACTTCGTGCACTGGCTGCGCGTCCTCATCGAGGACGGCATCCCGGCCGGGACGTACACCAACCCGCCCAACGCCGAGATCCCGGGCGTCGGCGGCGTCACCGTCTACGTCCAGGGCGCGCTCGGCGGCCAGATCGGCTCGATCCGCAGCACGGCGCCGCTCGACTTCGCCGGCGTGCCGATGACCGATCACTCGGACGGCCACCTCTACGAGCGCGTGCTCGGCACCAACCTCGCGCGCCTCGCGCTCGAGACCATGGCGTCGTCGAGCGAGAGCGTGAGCGAGCTGCCGCTCTCGTATCGCACCGCGAAGTTCCACGCGCTGGTGCAGAACGTCGGCTTCCAGGCGGCGTTCATCATCGGCCTGCTCGCGCCCCACGATCTCGTCGGCTACGACCGCGAGCAGCCGGTGGCGCCGGGCAACGAGCCGTGGATCCCCTTGCGCGCGACCTACCTCCAGGTCGGCCCGTTCGCCGTCATCACGTCGCCCGGCGAGCTCCATCCCGAGCTCTGGGTCGGCGGCTTCGACGGCTCGTGGAGCTGGGGCTGGCCGATGCTGAACACCTCCCTGGCCAACGCGCCCAACCTCGCCGACGCGCCCGCGGCGCCCTACCTGCGCGACCTCATGCTCGCCAACCCCGGCGTCGAGTATCCGATCCTCGCCGGCCTGGCCCAGGACTACGTCGGGTACATCGTGCCCGCTTACAACTACGTGCTGCACCCGTCGAGCCCGTACATCGACGAGGCCGAGGGCGAGCACTACGAGGAGACGTACTCGCTCGGCCCGCTGGTCGAGCAGCACGCGCACCATCCGCTGCTCGATCTCGCCGCCTGGCGTCCGTAGCTGGCAAGGGGATTGCTGTTCACGGAGGCATGCGCCGCCGTCATCTCCTGTTCTCCGTCCTCCTGGCCGCGGGATGCAGCGGCACCGATTCCATCAGCCGGCCCCGTCCGGCCGACACCGGCGAATCGGCCACGCGCGCGACCTCGGGTCGCGGGGTTGCGGCCGGCGCGTCGTGCGCCCGCGCCCCCCTCGGCGATTGGGTCGGCGCCGCCGTGATGCGCGATCACGGCATGACGGGCGGGTCTGCCACACGCGCCGACGTGCGCTGGGTGCTGGCCTCGACCGAGGGCTGCGTCGATCGCTACCGTCCGAGGGGCACCGTCACCTTCGACATCGACGAGGCGTGCGGTAGCACCGTCTCGCCCTCGACGTTCGTGATCCTGCCCGGCGACGGCCTCCTCACGATCGACCGCACCCGCGAGCCGGTCGCGTACGAGCTGCGCGGCGCCACCACGTGGGACGCAGCGATCACGTGCCCGGGTGAGGATCATGAGCCGCTGTACCCCGTCGGCGGCCCGTGGGCGCTGGCCGCGGGGACCTTCGACGGTGATCGGCTGAGTGGCGTCGTCGATCACGGCGACGGCGCCGCGGCGCGCTGGACGTTTCATCGCGCCGACGCGCCCTCCTATGCGACAGCGTTCACGACGCCTCGGCCGGTAGCGGCCGCATCGCCGGCACCGTGACCGACGTCTCCTGCTGCGTCGGCGCCGGCGTCACGCGCACCGGCTTGCAGATGACCTCGAGCTTGTCGAGGTTGGCGAAGAGCCGCCCCAGCAGCTGCTGGTCCATGATGCTGCCGGTGATCGGGATGACGCACGTCGTGTAATCGCGCGGCACGATCTCCTCGAACGAGGGGTAGCCCGAGATCGGTCCGAGCCAGAAGAGCATGCCGGCGGTGCCGCCGACGGCGAGCGTGGTGTCGCCCATCTCGCCTTGCACGCCCTTGGACGCGAGGAACGCGTCCATGATCTCCTCGCCGTTCGCCGCCGCGACCGCACCGCGGAAGAGGAAGACGACGCCGGCGTTCACGGTCTCGCCCGGCTTGGGCACCACCTTGACGGTCAGGGTGATGTCGCCCGCCGGCAAGACGATCGTCCCGTCGACCTGCTTGCCGGCGACGACCGTCACCATGCGCGAGCCGCCGACGCCGCCCATGCCCTTGCTGCGCATCGCGGTGAGCGACGTCGGGCCCTCGGGCAGCTTGTCGATCACGAACGAGCCGTCCTGCGCCGACTGCACGAACACCGCCTGACCGCTCGAGCCGACCGGCGCCGCGTTCACCTGCGCGCCGGCGACCGGCTCGCCCTTCCACGTCACCTTGCCGGCGACCGCGCCGTACCCCTTGAGCGCCACGTTGAGGCCGGCGATGTCCTCGGTGCCGGCCGGGAGCTTGGTCGACACCGAGCGGCCGAGCGACGCGTGCTCGGCGAGCAGCGAGCCCGAGGTCGGCGGCACGCCGCCCATCGCGAACTTGCCGTCGGCGTCGGTCGTGGTCTGGCGCATGCCCATCTGCGCCGACGTCTCCTCGTCGTCGCTGCCGGTCTGCTTGCCGTCGCCGAAGAGCATCTTGCCGAACATGACGCGCGCGCCCGGCACCGGCGCGCCCTTGGCGTCGACGACCTTGCCCGACAGCTTGCGGCCGCGACGCACGACGATCTCGCCGATGTCGGTGGTCTTGCCCGCCTTCACCTCGACGTCGCCGATGGTCTTCTGCGCGAACTCGGGGCCGACGATGCGCAGGTCGTACGTCCCGGGCTGGAGCTCGCGCATCGTGAAGGCGCCTGCCTTCGCCGTCACCCGATCCTCCCAGCCCGCCGAGACCATCGCCAGCTCGGGCTTCTTGCCGTTCTCCATCACGATCGTGCCCTCGATGGCGCCCGGCGCCGGCAGGACGAGTCGCACGTCGGTGGCGCCGGTGTGCGTCGCCACGCCTTCGCGCGCGCTCGAGCGCTTGCTGCCGCCGCTGTCGCGCGACGCCCACACCCGGAACTTGCCGTCGTCGAGGCCCTGGAGGAGGAAGCGGCCGTCGCCGTCGGTGGTCGCGGTCGCGTTCGACGCCATCACCCAGTCGACCTCGCCGGCGAGGAAGTCGGGGTACGCGGTCACCGTCGCCTCGGGCACCGGCTCGTTCAGCTCGTCGACGACGACGCCGGCGATCGTCGCGGTGCGATCGAGCACGAGCCGGAGATCGGTCTTCTTCGGCGTGGTCGAGAGATCGACGTCGACCGCGTCGGACGACGCCTTCTCGCCCTCGGCCCGCGCCCGCAGCTCGGTCCGCGGCAGCCCCTTGATCTCGAACGTGCCCCGGTCGTCGGCGGCCGCCTGCCGGTAGACCATGTCGGCCGAGTAGCGCTTCGACGACAGCCGCACCGTCGCGTACGCCACCGGCGCGCCCTGCGGATCGACGACGACGCCGGCCAGGGTCGCCGCGGCCTTCATGACGATGTCGACGCCGGTGGTCGGTGTGTCACCGGCCACCGACACCGGCGCGGTCGCCGCCGGCGCGTGCGCCTCGTCGCGGGCGAAGAACAGGTACGAGCCCTGCGAGAGCGCCGCGATCGTGAACGTGCCGTCCTTCGCCGTCGTCTCCGCCGTCCGCTCGCCGGCGCCGCCTTCCCACGCGTTGGCGGCGTCCATCGCCCACACCCGGGCGCCGGCGATCGGCTGCCCGGCCTCGTCGATCACGCGCCCGCTCACCGCCGCGCCCTTGGACAGCGAGATCTCGAGGTTCGACTCGCGGTCGCTGCCGCCGATGCCCTTGCTCTCGGTCTTGGGGCCATAGCCCGGCGCGCTCGCGGTGATGCGCACCCAGTCGTCGGCCAGGCCGCGCAGCACCGCCTTGCCGTCGGCGCCGGTCGTGATCGGCTCGGCGTCCTCGTCCTCGTCGGGACGGAGCACCGTCGCGCCGGCGATCGGCTTCTTGGTGAGCGCGTCGTTGACCAGCACGGTCACCTTCTTGCCCTCGCGCAGGCGGATGACCACCGGGTCGCCCTTGGCCACGACCTTCGCCGCCGAGCCGCCGATCTTGTCGCCGCTGCGCGCGCGCACGTAGTAGGTGCGGCCGAGCAGCTTGTCGAAGCTGAACGAGCCGTCGGTGTCGGTCTTGGTCGTCCGCGCGGGGCTCGACGAGATGCGGACGACGGCGCCGGCCACCGGCTGGTCGTGCTCGTCGAGCACCGAGCCCTCGAGCAGGAGCTGGCCGTCGGGATCGACCTCGAACGAGAGCTGCGGCTTCGGCCCCTGCGCCTCGTCGCCGTCGCCGCCAACCCCCACCTTCTTCGCGGGCCCGGCCTTGTTCCAGGGATCGTCGCCATCGGGAGCGGTCGCCGCTGGCTTCGGTCCACCGCCCTTCGAGTCGCGGAACCCGAACCAGTAGACGAGCGCCCCGGCGAGGGCGAGGACGACACCGACGATCGCAAGCTTCCTGGTCATCGCGGCGCCTCCTACATCAACATCTGGACCAGCGGCATACCCCGGAATCCGGCGGCATGCGACAGGGTGCGACCATGTCCGCGACGTCCCGCGACTGTCCCGCGTCAGCGGGACCGCGGCCTACGCCCGATCGAGGTAGGGGTAACGCCAGTCGGTCGCGGGTACGAACGTCTCCTTGATCGTGCGGGCGGCGACGAAGCGGAGCAGGTTGAGGGCCGAGCCCGCCTTGTCGTCGGTGCCCGACGCGCGCGCCCCGCCGAACGGCTGCTGGCCGACCACCGCGCCGGTCGGCTTGTCGTTCAGGTAGAAGTTGCCGGCCGCGTTGCGCAGGCGGTCGGTGGCCTCGACCAGCGCGCCGCGATCCCGCGCGAACACCGCGCCGGTGAGCGCGTACGGCGACGTGCGGTCGACGAGGTCGAGGACCTCGCTCCACGCGTGATCCGGGTACACGTGCGTCGTCACGATCGGCCCGAAGAGCTCGTCGCGCATGAGGCGCACGGTCGGATCCTCGGTCGTCACCAGCGTCGGCCGCACGAACCAGCCGTCCTTGTCGTCACACTGGCCGCCGGCGAGCACCTTCATGCCGCGCGTCTCGCGGGCCTCGCGGATCGCGGCGGCGTGGCGGTCGAACGCGGACTGCTTGATCACGGCGCCGAGGAAGTTCCCGAAGTCGCGCACGTCGCCCATCTTCAGCGACTCGATCGTGGCGACGAGCTCGGCCTCCATCGCCTTCCACACGCTCTGCGCGATGTAGACGCGCGACGCCGCCGAGCACTTCTGGCCCTGGAACTCGTAGCCGCCGCGCACGATCGCGGTCGCGACCGCCTTCGGGTCCGCCGACGGATGCGCGACGATGAAGTCCTTGCCGCCGGTCTCGCCCACCAGCCGCGGGTAGCTGCGGTAGTGCTCGAGGTGCTCGCCGACCTGCTTCCACATCGAGCGGAAGACCTCGGTCGAGCCGGTGAAGTGGATCGCGCCGAGATCGCGGTGCGTGATCGCCGCGGGCGCGAGCTCGTGGCCGTAGCCCGGCACCATGTTGATGACGCCCGGCGGCAGCCCCGCCTCCTCGAAGAGCAGCATCGTGTGCCAGGCGGCGAGCATCTGGCTCTCCGACGGCTTCCACACCACGGTGTTGCCCATGAGCGCGGGCGCGGTCGGCAGGTTGCCGGCGATCGCGGTGAAGTTGAACGGCGTGAGCGCGAAGACGAAGCCCTCGAGCGGGCGCAGGTCGGTCATGTTCCACACGCCGGGCGACGAATTCGGCTGCTCGGTGTAGAGCCGCGCGGCGTACGCCGGGTTGAAGCGGAGGAAGTCGATGAGCTCGCACGAGCCGTCGATCTCGGCCTGGTGCACGGTCTTCGACTGACCGAGCATGGTCGCGGCGACGATGCGCTCGCGCCACGGCCCGGCGAGCAGGTCCGCCGCCTTGAGGAACACCGCGGCGCGCGCCTCCCAGCGCATCGCCGCCCACTCGCGCTTGGCGTCGGTCGCGGCCTTGATCGCCTGCTCGATGTGGCCGGGATCCGCGGCGTGGAAGCGCGCCACGACGTGGCGGTGCGCGTGCGGCATCACGACCGGGACCAGTCGCCCGCTGGTGATCCGCTGCCCGCCGATCACGATCGGGATCTCGGGGCACTCGCCGGCCATGCGGGTCAGCTCGGCCTCGATGCGCGCGCGCTCGGGTGTGCCCTTCGCGTACGACAGGACGGGCTCGTTGACGGGGGGAGGGACGGCGACGACCGCGTCGTGCATGAACCGGAATTACCACAGGCTCGCGATGTGGCCGCCTAACCTCGGCCACCATCCGCGTGTCTCCGTTCGCGACGGCGGCGAATCCTACAGGTGGGTGTGATTCCGGCGAGTTATCGCTGGCACGTCGCTTGTTAGGATCGGACCACACCTGCAGCGCGGAGGGACGCACGTGCGAGTTCCAACAACGGGAGGGGTCTGCCTGGTGGCGGCCCTGATGACGGCTGCCTGCGACGACACCGTCGGCGGCAACGTGCCCATCGGCGGCGACGAGGCGAGCGACGCGTCGCTCGAGCGGTTCGTCCGTCGCGCGTACATCGATCTCTCCGGGCTACCGCCGGGCGACGCCGAGCTCGTGGGGGAGACCGCGGCGCTGCGATCCGGTGGCAACACGCCGGCCGTGCGTCGCGCGCTCGTCCAGAAGCTGATGGGGCAGACGGCCTGGGCCGACGTGTGGGTCGAGGAGCTCGAGAACCGCGTCTTCGGCGGCGACACGCTCGCGTTTCGCTACCAGTTCCTCTGCTCGATCATCCGGCAGCAACAGGAAGCCTGCCGCACCTGCACCGCGGCCGATCCGTGCGACTGCGCGTGCCCGCAGCTCGCGATGCTGAAGACCGAGCGCGACCAGCTCTCGACCTCGGCGAGCGACCTGCGCGGCGGGACCTCGACGAGCGCGATCGAGCGGCGGTACGCGATGGCGGTCGGCTACTTCGCGCTCTCGGGCGAGCCCGAGAACCGCGCGCGGGCGCTGTTCGACGACTTCCTCGGCCGCCCCGCCGAGGGCGAGGAGATCGAGAACGCGCGCGCCATGATCTTCGGCGGCCTCGGCGGCAACCCTGCCGGCCTCCTCTTCCAGCACCACGGCAGCAACTACGCCGACCTCGTCGACATCATCTTCGATGACGAGATCTACCGCGAGGCCGTCGTCGCCGCCGTCTTCGATCGCTACCTGGCGCGCCCGCCGAGCTCGGCCGAGCGCGCGCACTTCGTCAACGTGCTCGGCGCGAGCGATCCCGACGCCCAGGTGGTGATCGAGGCGGTCCTCGCGTCGAAGGAGTACTTCGACCCATGAGGCGCACGACGTTTCCCCGCTGGCTCGTGGTCGCCGCGCTCGCGCTCGCGCTCGCCGCCGGCGCCTGCGACACGACCTACGACTTCGACCGCACCACGGTCGGCGAGGACGACGGCACGAGCGGCACGGCGCGCTCCCGGACGTCGAGCCAGTTCGTGCGCGGCCTCTTCGCCGACGTCCTCGGGCGCGCGCCCGAGCGCTACGACTTCGTGGTCACGGTCAACGGCCAGCCCGGCTTCACCCTGCCCATCGACGAGGAGACCTTCCTGGTCGACACGCTCGACGGCATGGGCGATCCGGCGCCCCTGCGCGCGCTCATCGTCAAGGGCGTGGTCGAGTCCGAGGAGGTCGACCTCCCCATCAAGTCGTCGGTGCGCGACCCCGCGGCGTTCATCACCGACCAGTTCCGACGCCTGCTCGGGCGCGAGCCCAACGCGTACGAGCTGGCGGCGTTCGTCGAGGAGTGGTCGTCGGATCCCGCGGTCGGACCCAAGGCCGTCGTGCGCGCCCTCGCGGGCTCGCGCGAGTACCAGTCGAAGTGAGCGACGGAAAGGCACCGCAACCCATGGCCATCCATCGACGCAACTTCCTCCGTGGCGCGCTCGGCGCCGCCGGGCTCGCCGCCGCCTCGACGGGGCTCGGCGCCCTGGCACCGCTCGTCCGCATCAAGCCCGCCTGGGGCGGCGGCGGCATGGCGACGCGGCGCCTGGTCCTCGTCGGCATCGGCGGCGGCCTGCGCCTGCGCGAGTCGCTCGGCATGGCCGAGGGCGCGACCATGCCCAACCTCTTCGGCACGACGCCGCTGGTCACCGGGTTCGGCTCGGGTCCGGCGGGCGCGCCCCGCATCGCACCCGAGTACGCCGCCGCGGCGCGGCCGCTGGTGCTGCCGGCGCCGCGCGCGACGCCGCTCCACACGCAGGGCACGCTGGTCACCAACCTGCGCTACGCCGACGGCCCGCCGGGACACCTGCAGGGCCACGGCTGCCTGCTCTCCGGCTCCTACAACATGATCGAGAACCGCGCCGACGCGCGGCTCACGACGCCGACCATCTTCGAGATCCACCGCAAGGCGGCGAGCGCGCCGTCGACCGACGCCTGGTACCTGTCCAACCCGGGCGGCTTCTACCGCGCGCTGCTCACGAGCGATCATCCGCTCTACGGCGCGCGCTACGCGCCCACGTACCTGCAGCCGCCGGGCGTGATGTCGCCGCTCGTGCCCATCGTCACCAGCGGCAAGCGTTCGCTCGATGTCGGCACCGACGCGCTGCCGACCGTGCCGCAGCACGCCGCCGAGGACGCCGCGGTCGCGCGCCTGTCCGCGGTGATCGACGCCAACACCCCGACCTGGGATCGCGACGACCTCTTCCCGCACGCGGAGGCCGACGAGGCCGGCGAGGTGCAGAACCACGTGGGGCGCTTCTTCGCCGACGCCACGTACCAGACGTACTTCCCCGACGCGTTCGGCATCGGCATGCGCGCGCAGGACGGCAGCCTCGACTCGACGCCCGACGCGCTCACCGTCTTCCACGCCGAGCGCGTGCTCGACACGTTCCAGCCCGCGCTCCTGGCCATGACCTTGCTCGACGTGGACACCTGTCACCAGGACTTCAACGGCTACCTGCGCGCCCAGCAGATCGCCGACGCCGCGGTGAACCACCTCTGGAGCTTCATCCAGAGCCATCCATCGCTGCGCGACGAGACCACGCTCATCGTCATGCCCGAGCACGGCCGTCACCTCTTCTTCAACGGGCAGAACCCCGACAGCCTCGGCCGCTCCGGCATCGACCACGGCCAGGGCGACGACGGCGACCGCAACACCTGGGTGCTCATGCTCGGCCCCGACATCCGGGCCAACCAGGTCATCGCGCCGACCGGCATCACGCAGACCGGACGCACCTCGGGGCGCTACGAGACCATCGACGCCGTCATGACCGGCATGACGCTCCTCGGCCACGGCGATCGCCTCGCCGGCGATCTGACGACCGCGAACAAGCGGCCGGGCCTGGTGGTGGAAGAGGTGCTCGCGTGAGGCCGGCCATCGCCTTCGCGCTCGTCGCCGTCGCGGCCTGTGGCTCGGAGCTCGACGTCGACGGCGATCACGTCGACGCCGCGGTCGATCCCGATCCGCTCGCCGTCGACGTCACCCCGGCGCCCGGCAGCCTCGACGATCTCCACCGGACGATCATCGCGCCGCGGTGCTCGGGCCAGCCCGGGCTCTGCCACAACGGCCAGTTCGAGCCCAACCTGTCGACGCCGGGCAACACGTACGCCTACGTCGTCGGCCGGCCGTCGCTCGAGAAGCCGACGCTCCTGCGCGTGAAGGCGGGCGACGCCGCGGCCAGCGTGCTGGTCGACAAGCTGCGCAACCGTGGCGTCGCGACGCGGATGCCGCTGGGCGCCGATCCGCTCGAGGAGAGCCAGATCGCCGCGATCGAGGCGTGGATCGACGGCGGCGCCCTGCGCGCGCCCGGCGCCGCGCCGGCGCCCGTGCTCAACAACCCGCCGGCGCGCCCCGAGATCGCCGTCTTCGACGCGACCGGCACGCGGCTGGGCACCTCCGGGCCGGTGACGGTCTCGCCGGGGCAGACGATCACGCTGCGCCACACCGTGCGCGACTTCGAGACCCCCGACGCCCAGATCCCGTTCGGCGCGTTCGTGCTGCAGGCGCCCGACGGCCGCTCGGTGGTCGTGAACGCCGCGGCGACGATGGATCCGCACGTCGGGCAGACGCAGTACGACGCGGCCGGCCCGATGGGCACCGGCGACCTCCTCAACTTCCGCCGGACGTGGACGGTGCCGGCGACGATCACGCTCTTCACCGAGGCGACCGGGGCGCGCCAGGACGTACCGGCGAGCGGGCTGTCGCTCACCATCATCTGCGCGTACATCGACAGCTTCACCAGCGGCATCGCCACCATCGAGATCGGCGCCGCGCCGATCACGATCCAGTAGGAGCCACCATGCACACCCCGCTCCTCCGTCTCCTCGTCCTCGGCGTCGCGCCCGCTGCCGCGCTGGTCGCCTGCGCGGATCCCGCGCCCGAGCCCTCGGCGGTCGTCCTCTCCGCCGCGCCCGAGACGCTCTACGTCGGCGACGACACGCGCAACGACCTCACGATCGTCATCGCGTACGCCGACGGCGACGGCGATCTCGGCCGGGGCGTCGTCCACGTGCACGACTGCCGCGCCGCCGCCGTCGTCACCACGATCACGCTGCCCTCGATCGCCAGCGACGAGGCGGTCGCCGAGGGCGTCGCGATCACCGGCGAGCTCGAGCTGCGCGTGAACGACGTCGGCGACGTCACCCTCGCCGCCGCCGCGCCGCCTGCGTGCGCCGATCTCGGCGCGCCGGCGCCGGTCGTCGACGCCGCCGTCTTCTGCGTCGTCCTCGTCGACAGCGCCGGCAACGAGGGCCCGGGTGACTGCACGTCACCGGTCGCGCTCTCGCGCCTGTAGCGGACGTAGGCAGACGCACATCCTCTGCGCCCGCGCGCCGGCACTGGTGCGACCAGTCGACCGGCGCGCGTGATCGCGTGCGGCACGACGTGGCATGCCATGTCTTGCTCGTTCCGTTCGCGATCGTGCTCGTGCTACGTGCAGGACGCGATGGCCTACGTACGAATCGGATCGTTCGCGATGGTGGCAATGCTGGGCGGCACCCTCACGGGATGCGTGGAGCCCGAAGCGGAGCTCGAGACGACCGCGCAGGCCTCGCTGGCGCCCGGCGGCCAGGGCTCGCACTACCAGGGCTCGCACTACCAGGGTTCGCACTACCAGGGCTCGCACTACCAGGGCTCGCACTACCAGGGCTCGCACTACCAGGGCGCGACGTTCGGCGGCGCGACGCTGGCGAGCGGCGCGTCGCTCTACGAGAACCGGGCGCTCTCGGTGTGGCGGGTCCTGCGCGGGTTCCCGGCGCGCCACGAGCAGCGGCTCCCCGATCGCGTGTGTACCTGGGATTCGTCGCGCGCGACGCTCCAGGGGTGCACGACGGTCAACCTGGCGACGACCCTGAGCCCGCTGGCGAACGTGGCCTTCAAGGCCTCGTTCGTCCGCGACGGCGTCACCCTCGACGGCTGGGTTCGCATCGCCAACCGCGTCGGCTCGGTCGCGCAGGACACCTCGTACGCGATGCACCCGATGTCGGGTGCGTCCGCGATTCGCTGGCCCGGCCAGCTCATGCCCACGGTCTGTACGTTCTCTCCCAACGGCTCGAACGGGTGCGAGAACCCGGCGGGCTGTCGCAAGAACTGCGACCTCTACACCTACGACCTCGAGCTCGTCGAGCCCGATGGCACCGTGCGGGCGTTCTGCCCCGACGGGCAGCGCGCGTACGCCGTCCCCGGCACCTACGACGGCACCGGCGAGCTGGACGCCACCAAGACCTCGCAGTTCACGTTCGCATGCGCCGGCGGGACGATCGCCAAGTGCACCTGGTGGGGCTACCGCGGCTTCGGCAGCGCGAAGAAGACCAACAACGTGTCGGTGAACCTCGTCGACTATCACCGCGCGTGCGTGCGCGCGGCCGCGGCCGACTACTGCGCGATCGGCCACTCCTTCACCAAGGACGGGACGCTCGTCGACGTCTGGGACTACGACGGCACGGCGCCGGGCCTGGTGCCGCGGACCCGGACGGGCGGGGTGGACGACACCAAGAGCGCGTTCGTGCTCGAGGCCTGGTTCGATCACCTCGGCGCGACGCAGATCGACGGCCTCCGCTTCCAGGAGCAGGGCGGCTTCGAGGCGCTCGACGAGGTCTGCCCCGGCTGGTTCAACGACACCAGCAGCGATGATGTCGGGGGCCTCTGGGATCGCGCCAGCGGCTGGGGCCTGAGCCCGCAGGTGAAGATCGACACGACCACCTGGTGCGAGCACACCGAGCGGACCGTCGGCAAGTGGCTGCACCCGCATTGCTCGGCGTGCGTGCGAGCGGTGATCCTGTCACCGTCGTACGCGTACTGCAGCGACCCGGCGAGCCCGGCGGGCTGGAACGCTGCCTGCGTGGCGCGGGCCAGCAGCGTCTGCTCCAACATCGCCTCCCACGGCGAGTGCACGACCGGATCGCCGCTCGACCGCTACGACTCCGGCTGCACCGCCCGGGTCTGCTCGACGCCGGGATACGAGTCCTGCTGCACCTCGAGCTGGAACAGCGCGTGCGTCGCCAAGGCGACCGCGGTCTGCCCGTCGTACGCGGTGAACGGGTTCGTGCAGAAGTTCTGTCCGCTGGTCGTCCAGCCGCCGCCGAACCAGAACGCGCTGTAGGCTCGCAGGGTCGTGACCGACTGGTCGCCGCCCACCGAGCTCGAAGAGTACCGCCTCGTCCGGCTGCTCGGCCAGGGCGGCATGGGCAGCGTCTGGCTCGCCGAGGACCGGCTGCTCGATCGCCTGGTCGCGATCAAGTGGATCGCGCACGCGGAGCCCGGGGAGCGCGCGCGGGCTCGCTTCGCGCGCGAGGCCCGCGCCGCCGCGCGGCTGCAGCACGAGAACATCGTCTCGGTCTATCGCTACGGCGAGAGCGCGGGGCGGCCGTACCTCGTCGCCGAGTACATCCGCGGCGAGAGCCTCGACAAGCTGGTCAAGCCGGTCGCCTGGAACCGCGCGCTCGAGCTCGGCGTCTCGCTGGCGCGCGGGCTCGCCGCCGCCCACCGCCACGGCATCGTCCACCGCGACATCAAGCCCGCCAACGCGATCCTCGCGGACGAGGGCATGGTGAAGCTCGTCGACTTCGGGCTCGCGTACGTCGAGGACGAGCACACGAGCGCGGTCGCGCCGTCGCCGCGCGCCTCGGGAACGCCCGCGTACATGGCGCCCGAGGTCCGGCGCGGAGAGGTCGCCACGCGCCGCTCCGACGTCTACCAGCTCGGCGGCATCCTCTACGAGCTGGTGACCGGCAACGCGCCGATCTTCGACACCAGCGGCAACCAGACGCCGACGGCGGACCTCGAGGTCGACACCCGCGAGACGCGTGGCGCCTCGGGCCCTGATGCGATGCAGGTCCCGCCGCTCGGGACGCGGCTGCCGCCCGACGCGGCTGCCTTCGCCGCCGTGGTCGACCGCTGTCTCGAGGTCGAGCCGCGTCGTCGCTTCGCCTCGGGAGAGGAGCTGCGCGATGCGCTCGAGGCGCTGCGACCGGCGCCGGCGCCGAGCGAGCCGTTCGAGGGCAACCCCTACCGCGGGCTCCTGCCGTTCGAGGCCGAGCATCGCGCGGTGTTCTTCGGCCGCGCGGCTGAGGCCCGAGCGTTGACCGACCGTCTGCGCGGCGACGCGTTCGTGCTCGTCGCCGGTGACTCGGGTGTCGGCAAGTCGTCCGTGTGCCGCGCGGCCGTCCTGCCCTGGATCGCCGAGGGAGTGCTGGGCGGTGGACCGTGGCAGACGATCCGCGTCGTGCCCGGGACGCGGCCGGTCACCTCGCTGTGCGCCGCGGCCGGCGCCGCGCTGTCGCTCGACGAGGAACGGCTGGTCGAGCTGCGCGATCAGCCGGCGGCCTTCGTCCGCGAGCTCCGGCGCGCGGCCCCGGGCGGGCTCCTCGTGTTCGTCGATCAGCTCGAGGAGCTGGTGTCGATGGCGGGCCCGGAGGAGGCGCGGGAAGTCGCCGCGCTCCTCGCCGAGCTGACCGTCGGGATCCCCGGCCTGCGCCTGCTGGCCACGGTGCGCAGCGACTTCCTGTCGCGGGTCGCCGAGCTGCCCGGCCTCGGCGCCGAGGTGTCGCGCGCGATCCACGTGCTCGGACCCCTGACCGCCGCCGGCGCGCGGGACGCGGTGATCGGACCCGCGCGCGCGACCGGCGTGCGCTTCGAGTCGGAGTCGCTCATCGACGAGCTCGTCGGGTTCGCGACCGATCCGGCGCGCGATCGTTCGATCGCCGCGCTGCCGCTGCTCGCCTTCACCCTCGCGCAGCTCTGGGACGCGCGCGACCGCGCGCGCGCGCTCGTGACCTCCGGGTCGCTCGAGGCGATCGGTGGCGTTCGCGGCGCGCTCGCTCGCCATGCCGACGGCGTGCTCGAGCGGCTCTCGCCAGCCGAGCGCCGCGCGGCGCAGGGCATCCTCCTGCGCCTGATCGCACCCGAGCACACGCGCGTGCGACGCACCGCGGTCGAGCTCGGACGCGACGACGCCGCCTTCCTGACCGCGCTCGACGCCCTCGTCCGTGGCCGCCTCGTGGTCTCGCGCGGGCGCGACGAGGAGGCGACCTACGAGCTCGCGCACGAAGGGCTGGTCGAGGGCTGGCCGACGCTCGCCCTGCTCGTGTCCGACACCGAGCACCTCCGCGCGCTCCATGCGCGACTGGCGACCGCGGTCGCCGAGTGGCAACGGCTCGAGCGCGCCGCCGACGGGCTCTGGGGCGCGCGACAGCTCGCCGACGTCGCCGGGATCCCGGCGGAGGAGCTGACCCCGCCCGAGGCCGCGTTCCTCCAGGCGTCGCGTCGCGCGATCGCACGCCGGCGCTGGCAGCGCGGCGTCGCGATCGGGCTCGTGCCGGCCACGGCGCTCGCGGTCTACGCCGGCTCCGCGTGGTTCGCGCGCCGCGACCTCGACGCGCGGGTGACCCGCGAGCTCGCCGCGGCCGACGCGCAGCTCGCCGGCGCGCGGGCCGCCGCGGCCGACCTCATCGCGCTCCGCGAGGAGACGTTCACCGCGTTCGACGCGGGCGACCGCGACGGAGGCGAGGCGCGCTGGGCGCGCGCGAGAGACGCCGCGGCCGCCGTGCGCACGGCCTATGCCGACGCCGCGCGCACGGTCGAACGAGCGTTCCTGCTCGACACGAGTCGCGCCGCCGTGCGGGCGAAGCTCGCCGAGGTCACGTTCGAGCGCGCGGAGCTGGCCGAGCGCTCGTACCGGCTCGACGAGCGCGACGAGCTGCTCGCGCGGCTCGCGCTCCACGACGTCGACGGCGCGCTCGCCCGAAGGCGGGCTCGCCCCGGGGAGCTGACGCTCGCGCTCGAACCAGCGGGCGCGACCATCACGGTCATCGACGCCGGAGGGAACGCATCGCCGCTCGTCAGCCCGGCGCAGCTGGCGCCGGGGACGTACCTGCTCGAGGCGACCGCGCCCGAGCGGGCGACCGTGCGCTGGCCGGAGACCGTCCGACCCGGCGAGCGCCGCGCCGTCGCGTTCGCGCTGCCGCGTCGCGCGGACGTCCCCTCGGGGTACGTGTTCGTGCCGCCGGGGCGCTTCGCCTACGGGAGCCGCGACCCCGAGCCGGTCCGCGCGTTCTTCGGCACCGCGCCCATGCACGAGGTGGAGACCGGGGCGTACCTGATCGGCGTCCACGAGGTCACCTACGCCGACTGGATCGAGTTCCTCGACGCGCTGCCCGACGTCGAGCGCGTCCAGCGGGCGCCGCAGATCGCCAGCTCGTCGACGGTGCAGGCCGACGGCTCGCTCGCGCTCGTCCGCCACGACGACAGGACGTACGAGCTGCGCTTCGCGCCCGCCGGGATCGAATATCGCGCGCGCGCCGGCGAGCCGATCGTCTATCGCGAGCGCGCCCTGCGCGCGTCGCAGGACTGGCGCCGGTTCCCCGTCTCCGGCATCAGCGCCCTGGACGCGCTGGCCTACACCGCCTGGCTCGATCGGACCGGCCGCCTGCCGCGGGCGCGGCTCTGCACCGAGCGCGAGTGGGAGCGCGCGGCGCGCGGGGTCGACGGTCGCACGTACCCGCACGGCGAGATGCTCGCCGCGGACGACGCCAACGTCGACATCACGTACGGCAAGCGCGACGGCGGCTTCGGCCCCGACATGGTCGGCTCCCACCCGGCCTCGCACAGCGTGCACGGGCTCGCCGACACCGCGGGCAACCTGTGGGAGCTGACGCAGCCGGCGAGCGGCGACTCGTACCCGATCCGCGGCGGCTGCTATTACCTCCACCCCAGCGACGCGCACCTCGCGAACCGCCAGGAGATCCCGAGCTCGTTCCGTCACCTCCACATCGGTTTCCGCGTGTGCGCCGACGCACCGCCGTGAACCTTCGAGCGGCACGGCGCTGAACGCCGCGGCAAGCCCTGGCAAAGGCCGATACTCCATCGACCGTGGTGTCAGGAACACGCGCGGGCGGCGTACAAGGGTCACATGCTGGCCACGAGAACGCGACGTACCACGGCCCTGTCGGCGATCCGCACGGCGCACGATCTGTGCGCGTACGTGGCGGAGGCCTCGGGCGGGACCGAGCGGACGCTCGACGAGTACCTGCGGGCGCTGTGGCAGCTGGGCGCGGAGCGGCACCGCGCCGGGCGCGCGTACCTGACGCCGGCGGAGCTGGCCGAGCTGCTGGTCGCCGCGTTCGACGCGCCGGCCTTGCCGTTCGACCCGGCGTGGCGGCGGCTACGCGATCAGACGATCGACACGGTCCCCGACGGCTACACGACCTGGGAGGCGACGGTTCGCGATCAGATCCTCGATCTGGACGAGCTCGTGCGCTCCGGGCTCGCCGACGAGTCGGGCAGCTTCTTCGCGGTGGACGCCGACGAGGTGGACGCGCCGGGGGGCGGGCGCTGGGGCAACCTGGCGCCGCGCGACTTCCTCTCGTCGGCTTGCGCCGCGACCTTCGGCGAGGGCTCGCGCGACGGCGCGCCGTGCAACGACGCCCTCGGCCTCATCGACTGGGACCGGTTCGCGACGTTCCTGGCTAAGGGGCAACGGCGGCCGGAAGACTGGTGAGGAACGCGGCCATCCCCACCATCGCGGCGCGGCGGGCGCCGGGCGGGCCCTGGTACTGCATCGTGCCACCCTCGAGCGCCACCCGCGGGTGATCCATCGTCGCGAACAGCGGCCCCGTGACCTTGCCGTCGGGACCGATGGTCAGCTCCTCGACGCCGTTCAGCACGAACGTGCCGTCCTCGTTCACGACCGCGTTGGTGCGCACCTTGCGGGCGGAGATGCTGCCGTCGCGCTCGACCCGCGCCAGCCGCTGGCCGCCGACGACGATGTGGCCGTTGGGCTCGAGGGTGAGGACCGGTTCGTTGTCGAAGGTCACCGCGCCGCTCGCGGTCAACGCCAGCGTGCGCGTCTGGCCGTCGGCCTGCGTGATGACGAAGCGTGCGTCGGCCAGCTCGAGCTTCGCCCCGGTGCGATCCTTGGCCCCGCCGCAGGCGGCGAGCCCGAGGACGGCGACGGCGACGGCGATGGCGGCGACGGTTCTCATTCCTTGTCGAGGTAGGTATAGCCGATCATGCCCTGGCGGAAGCGGTTGATGAGCGACCGCGACTCCTCGAGGGTGAGCAGCTTCTTGCGCAGGGCGATCTCGACGTTGGCGCGCAGCCGGCCGAGCAGATCCGACGGCGAGTAGTCGACGAAGGAGAGCACCTCGCTCACCGTGTCGCCGGCGACGACGTCCTTGACGTCGTAGTCGCCGTCGGGCGAGAGCGCCACGTGCACCGTGTTGGTGTCGCCGAACAGGTTGTGCAGGTCGCCCAGGATCTCCTGGTACGCGCCGACCAGGAAGATGCCGAGGTAGTAGTCCTGGCCCGGCTCCTTGGGGTGCAGCTCGAGCACGTGCTTCACGTCGCGCAGATCGATGAACGAGTCGATCTTGCCGTCCGAGTCGCAGGTGATGTCGGCGAGCGTCGCCCGCCGCATCGGCTCCTCGTTCAAGCGGTGGATCGGCGCGATCGGGAACAGCTGATCGACGGCCCACGCGTCGGGCACCGACTGGAACATCGAGAAGTTGCAGAAGTACGTGTCCGACAGCGCCTTCTCCAGGCCCTCGAGCTCCTCGGGCATGTGCGCGAGGTTGCGGCACAGGAGGAGCACCTTCTCGCAGATCGCCCAGAAGAGGTTCTCGCAGATCACGCGGTCGGAGAGCGACAGGTGCCCCAGGTTGAAGAGCTGGAGGACCTGGTCCTTGTACTCGATCGCGTCGTGGTAGCTCTCCAGCACGTTCTTCTGCGACGTGGACTGGAACGTGTCCCACATGTTCTTGACCAGCGGCGCCGCGTCGGCCGGGATGGCGCTCGGCACGCGGGTGTCGAACTCGGTCACGCCCAGGACGTTGACCACGAGCACCGAGTGGTGCGCGGTCACCGCGCGGCCCGACTCCGACACGATGTTCGGGTGCGGGACCTGGTCGGCGTCGCAGATCTCCTTGAGCGCGAAGACGACGTCGTTGGCGTACTCCTGCACCGAGTAGTTCATCGACGACGCGAAGTTGGTCTGCGAGCCGTCGTAGTCGACGCCGAGCCCGCCGCCGACGTCGAGGTACGACAGCCCGGTCGCGCCCAGCTTGTACAGCTCGACGAAGAGGCGGCCGGCCTCGCGCAGCGCGTTCTTGATGCTCTTGATCGCGCTGATCTGCGAGCCGAGGTGGAAGTGGAGCAGCTTGAGGGTGTCGACCTGGCCCCAGCTCTTGAGCTTGGCCACCGCATCGACCATCTCGGCCGCCGACAGGCCGAACTTGGAGAAGTCGCCGCCGGACTGCTCCCAGCGGCCGGCGCCGCGCGACGAGAGGCGCGCGCGGATGCCGAGGTTGGGGCGGATCTTCACGCGCTCGGCGACCCGGTGGATCTGGTCGAGCTCGGACGGCTTCTCGACGACGAGGATGACGGTGCGGCCCAGCTTGGACGCGAGCAGCGCGGTCTCGATGTACTCCTCGTCCTTGTAGCCGTTGCAGATGATGAGCGCCTCGTCGTCCTGGTGGATCGCCATGATCGTCAGGAGCTCGGGCTTGCTGCCCGCCTCGAGGCCGTAGTGGAACGGCCGGCCGTACTCGATGATCTCCTCGACGACGGTCCGGTTCTGGTTGACCTTGATCGGATAGACGCCGCGGTACTGGCCCTGGTAGCCGTACTCCTTGATCGCGCCGTTGAACGCGCCGCAGATGAGCTCGATGCGGGCGCGCAGGATGTCGCTGAAGCGCAGCAGGATCGGCAGCTGGATGCCGCGCTGGGTGAGCTCGTCGATGAGCTCGCGCATGTCGATCGTCCCGACCGGCGACGGCGCGGGCACGAGCGTCGGCACCTCCTTGGCGCCGCCGGTGCTGGTCGCGCCGTTGGTGCTGGTCGCGCCGTTGGTGCTGGTCGCGCCGTTGGTGCCGGTCGCGCCCGCGGCGACGCTGGCGCTGGCCGACGGGCCCGCGCTCGCGCTGGGCAGCGCGCTGCGCGGCGTGACGATCAGGTTGCCCCGCTCGTTGATCGCGAAGTACCCGCATCCCCAGCGCTGGATGCCGTACGTCTCGAGTGCATCCGCCACGGTCCAGCGACGGAGAGGATCCTGCGCGAGCATCGCCTTGGCGCGTGCCATGTTGTTCGATCCGTTACGGCCTTTTTGCCCAAGGTGCAACGGCAATCTCGTGGGATCTCGACGATGTCGGTCCGACGGCCGCGCTCCTCAGCGGCCAGAGACGCCGCTCACTCGCTCCGGCGCGGTGTCGCTGGGTAGATCGCCGCCGTGGCGCATCCGCTCGCCCGCCGTCGCCCGGAACTGCGCGTAGCTGGTCACCGCGGGACTCTCGACGAGGTATCCGTCGGCGGAGGAGCGTAGCTGTCCGACGGCCGGTGTGAGCGCGGCGAGATCGGCCGGCAGGCGAGGAAACCTCACGTGGGTCGTGCCGGCGGGGGCGATCGAGACCCACTCGACGAGCTCGCCGGCGCTGTTCGGCTTCTCGTAGACGACCTGGAAGATCGCTCCATCTGCAGCGCCGCCGCCGTCGTAGGCCCAGGCCGTCGTCTCGACGAGCTGCTCCGGGTCGGCGATGCGGATCCACGGCAGGAGCATGTTCGAGACGTCGATGCTCAGCGTCGCCTCGGCCATCGGCACGTCGACCCGCAAGCGCTGGAACCGCGAGCTGCCATCACCGACCACGATCTCGGCGCGTGCGCCTTCGCCGAAGCCTGGCGGGTAGGCCACGCCGAGCGTCTGGCTGCTCGGCGGGGGGCTGGTCCCTTCGGCAGCGAGCCCCCAGACGCCATGACCACCGCCGGCCAGCGCACCGCGCCGCGCGCGCACCGTCCGGATCGGATCGGCGAGGCCGCTGAGCGAGAACGTGAACGTCCCGAACGACGTCACCGGTCCGAGCGGGGCGAGCGCACCGGGGGAGATCGACACCTGGCCGGTCGCGAACGCCAGCGGGGTCGTGCCCTGGTTCGCGACCAGGAGGTAATGGAACGGATCGGGCGCGCAGCCGCTCGATGTGGCGACGAGGAAGTCGAGCTCTCCCGGCATGTTCGCGACGCCGGAGACGTAGGGGCCATCGAGCCGGTACTCGGTCGCGCCGCTCCACCGCGACGATCGAGCCGCCGCTGAAGACCTCGAGCGAGGCGCGGCCCTGGCTATCGGTCAGGGTCCGCGTGTGGAGGAAGTTGTCGGGAGTGTAGGAAAGGACGACCGTGCCGGCCATGGGTCCGGCGCCGTCGCGGCCCAGGACGGTGACGGTGAGCGTTCCGTCCCCCATCGCGTCGATGGCGTCGGGTGAAGCGGCGTCGATGGCGTCGGGGACGGCGGCGTCGGTGGCGGGCGCGTCCGCCGGGGCGCCGTCGCCTCCACCTCCGCAGGCCGTGACGAGGACAATGGGGACCACCCAGCGCGGCGCCATGCGGAGACAGTAAGGCGAGGACGTGCCGGGAACCCCAGGAAAGTTGGGGCAAGAAACCGGCTGGATAGGTTCTTGTCAGCCGAACCAGAATGGATAGAGTGCCCAGCTTCGCATGTCGAACCTCGTGCCGCCCGGAAGCCCGGCCGCCGCCATCGTCGCGGAGGAGGAGCGCCTGCTCGGCCAGGTCGCGGCGCGCGCGGCGATGGGCGAGGACGAGGACGAGGGACCGCGGGCGTCGGATGACGACATCGACCGCGACCTGATCTCGTTGCGCGATCAGATCGGCGAGGCGCGCGCCGAGGACCTCCCGCCGCTCATCGAGCAGATGACGCGGCTCGCGGCGCTGCGCGGGCGGCTCGGCGGCTCGAAGATGGCGCCCATCGATCTGGCGTCCCCGTACTTCGCCCACATGCGGCTGCGCGAGCACGGCAAGTCGCGCGACGTCCTCGTCGGCAAGCGCGGCTTCATCGACCGCCAGTCCAACGTGCAGATCGTCGACTGGCGCAACGCGCCGGTCTCGCGCATCTACTACCGGTACGAGGAGGGCGACGACTACGAGGAGGAGATCGCCGGGCGACGGGTCGACGGCATGGTCGAGGCGCGGCGCAACATCAGCATCAACAAGGGCACGCTGCGGCGCATCGGCGCGCCCCAGGGCACCTTCATCAAGGACGCGCGCGGCCAGTGGCTGCAGGCGGTCGGCACGATGCAGCCGGTGCTCCACGGTGGCCAGGGCAAGGCGGCCCGCCCGGTGGTGGCGCCCGGTCCGCGCGGCAAGCTCGGCGTCCACCACGGGCCGGCGGTACGCGTCGACAAGGCGCTGCCCGAGATCGCGGCGCTCATCGACAAGGAGCAGTTCGAGCTCATCTCGCACCCGGAGAGCGGCATCGTCGTCATCCAGGGCGGCGCCGGCTCGGGCAAGACCACGGTCGCGCTCCACCGCGTCGCGTACCTGAACTTCGCCGACGGCAAGCGCTTCCGGCCGAGCGCGATGCTCTTCGTCGTCCCGTCGCAGGCGCTGGTGCGCTACGTCGCCGGCGTCTTGCCGGCGCTCGGCGTGAGCGGCGTGCCGGTCGTGACCTACACGAGCTGGGCGCGCTCGACGCGGCTCAAGCTCCTGCCCGACACGCCGGTCAAGTACAACGACGATCCGCCCGAGAACGTGTCGCGGGTGAAGAAGCACCCGCAGATGCTCGCGCTCCTCGCCGACCTCGTGGCCAGGCAGACGCGCCGGGTCGAGGAGGAGCTGCGCGCCCTGGCCAGCGGCACGCCGGCGGCCAGCGCCATCGGCGCCGAGTGGGAGCGGCTGGCCGGCAAGGCGCTCGTGCCGCGCTGCCACGGGATCCTGTCGTGGGCGCGCAAGGCCGACCACCTCGAGCCGTCGCTGCGCATCGCCCTCGAGGGCGCGGCGCGGCGGTGGAAGAAGCGCGCCGACGACGTGGTGACCGACTGGGCCGAGCTCATGACCGACGCCACGGCGCTCGCCGAGGGCTTCGCCGGGTGCGCGGACGTGAGCGCGCGCGACCTCGACGCGGTCGTGAAGTGGGTCAAGCGGCAGATCGCGGCCCCGCAGAAGGCGCCGGTCGACGACGACGGCAAGCCGATCGAGACCGCGGATGGTTCGGCGATGGGCCCCGACGACGACGATCCGGCCGGGCGCGTCGACGACGAGGACGACCCGGTCTTCATCCGCCTGGTCCAGCTCAAGCGCGGCGGGCTCTTCACCGCCGACGGCGACGAGCTGCGCTACACCCACGTCGCGATCGACGAGGCGCAGGACCGGAGCGCGCTGGAGGTGAAGGTGCTGGTCGAGAGCGTGCACGCGCCCGACCAGAAGCCGGAGCACCGGAGCGTGACCATCGCGGGCGACACCGCGCAGCGCCTGGTCTTCGACAACAACTTCACCGGGTGGGCGGACCTCCTGGTGCAGACCGGGCAGCCGGCGATCGTGCGGCCGCTCAAGCTGTCGTATCGCTCGACCGCCGAGGTGATGCTGCTCGCGCGCGAGGTGCTCGGCCCCGAGCTCGCGCCCGACGAGCCCCTGGCCGCGCGCCCGGGCGAGCCGGTCGAGCTGCACGAGTTCAGCGACATCGGCGAGGCGGTCGCGTTCCTGTCGGACGCGCTGCGCAACCTGATGGCGCGCGAGCCGACGGCGAGCTGCTGCCTCATCGCGCGCCACCCGGAGCAGGCCGACGCCTACTTCCATGGTCTGTCGCGCGCCGAGATCCCGGCCTTGCGCCGGGTGCGCCGGGACGAGTTCACGTTCCAGGCGGGCGTCGACGTCACCGACGTGACCCAGGTGAAGGGGCTCGAGTTCGACTACGTCATCATGCTCGAGGCCAACGCGTCGTCGTACCCCGACGTCCACTGGGCCCGTCACCTCATGCACATCGGCGTCACCCGCGCCGCGCACCAGCTCTGGCTGGTGTCGACGAGCGAGCCGTCGTCGCTCATTCCGGCGGCGCTTCGGGACGGCGGTCGGATGACGGTGGGCTGACCGCGCGCTTGAGGGCGCGGAGCTGCGCCTCGGCCTCGGCGGCGAGGGTCTTGGCGAGGACGCGCGGGTTGCGGCGCGTGATCCACACGTTGAGGGTGGGGCGGCGCGTGTGGTTCCAGCGCAGCTTGTACGGTCGCGGGCCCTCGCCGAGGTCGTAGTCGACGAAGCCGCGGCTGATCGCGTCCTCCATGCACAGCTGCGCGGCCTGGACCCCGAGGCTCACCTTGGGATCGAACGTCGGGTCGCTGCCCGACTGGTACTCGTAGAGCCGGTCGTTCAGGTGGAAGCCGTAGCGGGCGGCGACGATCTTGTCGCCGACGGTGACGGTGTGCAGGTGCAGGAGGCCGCGCGCGAGCATGCGCTTGCTCACCCGCTGGTGGAACTGCGTGAAGCGGGTGCTCGCGAAGCAGCCGGGCTTGCCGCGCGACTGCCACAGCGCCTGGTGGAGCGCGACGAGGTGGGGGAACATCTGGTCGAGATCGTCGCCGGTCTCCGCGCGTCGCAGCGAGACCTTGCCGTGCTGCTCCATCAGGCGGCGGTGGCGGCGGAGGTCTTCGCGCATGCGCTTGCTCTGCGCGCCGACGAACGCCTTGGCGTCGGGTGCGAGCGACACCAGGATGCCGTCGGGGCGTGAGCGGGTCGTCACGTCGATGGGCGCGCCGGCGCGGGCGATCGCCTCGCGGAACGCCGGGACGAGCGGCGAGTCGGCGGGCACCGACGCCAGGCACAGCTCGTCCCAGTCGCCCTGCGCCGCGAGGTGAGCGTAGAACGCGGCGACGGCCTCGCGCTCGCGGCCGCGCACGATGATGAAGTCGAGGTACTCGGAGAGGATCTCGTCGGCCTCGTCCTCGCCGGTGGCGAGCAGCTCGACGCGGCGGATCGGCACGCCGTGCAGCAAGACCGTGCGGCGGAGGAGCGGCGCGAGGCCGACGAGGCGGCCGTCCGGATCGCGCGCGGTCAGGAGCTGGAGGCGGCGGCCCTCGGCGAACGTCTCCCACCAGGTGAAGAGCCAGTCCCAGGTGAGCGCCGGCAGCTGCGCGCTGCTCTCCGCCTGGAGCGCCGCCCACTCGTCGCGCAGCGCGGCGAACCCCTCGACGGTCGAGACCTCCGCGACGGCGAGCCCGGCCGCGGTCGCGGTCCCGGTCGCGGTCGCGGGCTGCGCGGACTGCGCCGGCTCGCGGCGGAGGCTCGGCGCGTACAGCCGGGCGCCGAGCGCCGCGCTCTTGAGCGTGGTCCACAGCGCGCGTGCCGACGGCGTCTCGCGCAGGTGCACGAGGGCCGGGCGCAGCGCGCCGCGCGGGTCGCCGGCGGCGAGGAGCCGCGTGCTCCAGCGCCGGTGGACGTCGCTCTTCCAGTGCCGGTAGGCCTCGGGCCCGAGCAGCTCCTTGTAGCGCTCGACGACGGCGAGCATGTTCTGGCTGTCGCGCTCGACGTTGCCGCGCGACAGGGAGCCCGCCTCGAGCACGCACGTCGCGAGCGCCTCACCGCTCAGGTACGCGGGCGCGCGCAGGAGCAGGCGCAGCCACAGCTCGCGATCCTCCGCCGTCGACAGCGTCTCGTCGAAGCGCGCGTCGCCGAGCACGGCGCGGCGGATCGCGACGGTGCCGGTCCAGAACATGCCGCTCGCGTGGAACGCATCCGGACCGGTCAGGCGCAGCACGCGATCGAAGAGCGTGGGATCGATCGCGGGGTCGGTGCGGCGCGGCCCGCGCGGATTCTGGAGGTAGAGCCACGAGCCGGCCATGCCGACCTCGGGGTTACGCGCGAGGTGCTCGAGCTGGCGCGCGATCTTGTGTGGCTCCCAGTAGTCATCCGCGTCGAGGAACGTGACGACGTCGCCGGCGGCGCGCTCGATGCCGGCGTTGCGCGCGCTCGCGGCGCCGCCGTTCGCCTTGCGCACGTAGGTCACGCGGCCGCGGTACGGTGCGAGCACGGCCTCGAGATCTTCGGGCGATCCGTCGTCGACGACGATGATCTCGGTGGCGGCGCGCGACTGCACGAGCACGCTCTCGACCGCACGCGACAGCGTGGAGGCCGCGCGATAGGCGGGGATGATCACGGAGACGGCGCCATCGTTCATGCTCCTCAGCGTACCGATCTCGATCGCGGTCGTCGGGCAGCTTTGGGTTAGTTTTCAAGCAGTTGGCTGGGTGCGCCGCGCCGTGGGCGGCGAGCCTCAGCCCGCGCCTCGCGGCTGGTGACTCGGCCCTCAGGAGCCGGGAGCCCCGGACGGTCAGAGCGTCTTCAGGTACTCGATGACGGCCGACGCGTCGGCGCCGAGGTCGGCGAGGAACGGGTGGCCGAGCACGCCGAGCCCGGGCCGGCTGGCGTCGTGCAGGTACTCGCCGGGACGAGGGTTTCCGTCGCCCGCGCCGGCGGCGCGCGTGCTGACGCCGACGTTCACCAGATCGTAGGGCGCGTCGAGCTCGAGCACGACGCGGGTCGGCCGGCGCGCGGGTGGCGTCGCCAGGATCGTGAGGGAGGGCCACTGCCCTGCGTGACCGTAGGGTGCACGAGCCCACACGTCGGTGAGGACGGGAGGTACGTAGCCGCGCGTGCGTCGGGTACGGGTGAGGTCGTGGGTCAGGGAGGGATCGTTCGCGGCGGCCACGAACTCGTCGGTGAGCGCGTCGGCGCGCGCCGGGTCGGTCCCGAGGTCGGCGAGCGGCACGATCTGCTCGTCGTAGCGGCGTACGCGCCCGTCGTCGCCGTAGGTGCCGTGGCACGGCGCGCAGCTGTCGTCGAAGAGCGCCTTGCCGCGCGCGGCGAGCGCGCGATCGATGGGCCCCGGGAACGGCAGGTCGCGTTCGGGCTGGCGCAGGTACGCCGACAGGCTCGCGCCCTGGAGCGGATGCGCCCAGAACCACGCCGGCCGCACGCCGGCGGCGAAGTCGGCCTCGACGACGAGGACGTCCATCGGTCCCTCGCCGGCGCCGTCCCACGAGAGCGTCGTGCGCGCGCCGAAGCCGACGACGTCGGGCACCTTGCTCCAGCCGACGACGGGCGCGGTCGCGATCGGGCGATCGAGCGCGGCGCCGATCGCGAGGGCGAAGGCCTCGATCGGCGCGACCCGGCCGGGTGGTCCGCCGCGCGTGCGCTCGAGGAAGACCTTGCGATCGCGTGCGCGTTGCTTCAGCGCGGCGAGCGTCGACTGGAGGAGCGGCAGCTGCCAGTCGATCGGCCAGGTGATGCCGCGCTCGGCGGCGGCGGCGGCGGCGAGGGGCCCGAGGTGGGCGACGTCGAGATCGGCGCGCCGGGCGGCCGCGGCGAAGGCCGCGTCGTAGTCGTGCACGCGCACGCGCTTGTTCCCCAGCCCGACGACGAGCGCCTCGCCGCCCGGCCAGCGCAGCCGCTCGGCGTGGCAGAGGGCGCAGTTGTGCACGACGAAGGGCACGCCGGTGATCGGATCGTCGGTGAGGTGCAGGCCGAGCGGCAGCCCTTCCCGGACGTCGCGATCGGCGCTCGCCGGGTCGGCGGCGCGCACGACGAACCCGAACTTCGCGGCGAGCGCCTGCGGGTCCTCGCCGAAGAGCTCGGGGTACGCGCGCAGGAGCGCGAGGTAGATCGGGTACGGCACGCCGGTGCGATACGGATCGCCGATGCCGGTGCGCAGGAAGATCGCCTCGCCCGCCTGCCACGAGACGCGGTCGATCCGGTACTCGAGCGGATCCGACATCGGCGGCTCGGCGGGCGTGCGCGGCGGCGCGCCGGTCGCGGGTGTGGCCGCGCGCTCCGCCGGCGACGAGCACGCGGCCAGGACGGTCGAGAGGACCGCGACGAGGCCGACGACGAGGACGACCACGACGGGAGCCTGCCTCATGGCCCTCAGCCTACGCGAGCGCCGCGCGCAGCGCTGCCACGACCGTGTCGACCGAGGCCGGGGTCGCGCCGTGCCCCATGAGCCCGATGCGCCACGCCTTGCCCTTGAAGTCGCCGAGGCCGCCGCCGATCTCGATCCCGAAGTCGTCGAGGAGCCGTCGCCGGATCGCCGCCTCGTCGACACCTGCGGGCGCGGCGATCGCGTTGAGCATGGGGAGGCGATGCCCCGCTTCCGACACGAACGACATGCCGAGCTCCTCCACGGCGGCGGCGAGCCGCTCGTGCGCCGCCCGGTGGCGGAGAAAGCGCGCCGGCAGGCCCTCCTCGCGGACGATCGCGAGCGCCTCGTGCAGCGCGTACAGCATGTTGATCGGCGCCGTGTGGTGGTAGGCGCGTTCGAGGCCCCAGTAGCTCTTGAGCAGCGTGAGATCGAGGTACCAGGACGGGACCTTGGTTCGGCGGCGGTCGAGGCGGGCGACGGCGCGTGGCGAGAACGTCACCGGCGAGAGGCCGGGCGGACAGGACAGGCACTTCTGCGTGCCGCTGTAGGCGGCGTCGACGCCCCACGCGTCGATCTCGACGGGCATGCCGGCGAGGCTGGTGACGCAATCGACGACCAGGAGCCCGTCGCGGGCGTGGACGAGGTCGGCGAGCCCGGCGATGTCGTTGGCGACGCCGGTCGAGGTCTCGGCGTGGACGACGGCGACGACGTGCGGCGCGGTGCGCGCGATGGCGGCGGCGAGCGCGTCGCGGTCGAGCGTCCGGCCCCACGGCGCGTCGACGGTGGTGACCTCGGCGCCGGCGCGGCGCGCGACCTCGGCGAGACGGCCGCCGAACACGCCGTTCACGCCGACGAGCACGCGATCGCCGGGCTCGACCAGGTTGACGATCACGGCCTCCATGCCGGCGGAGCCGGTGCCGCTCATCGCGAGCGTCATCGGGTTCGTCGTCGCGAACACGTGGCGCAGGCCGTCGCGGACTTCGTCCATGAGCGCGAGGAACGCGGGATCGAGGTGCCCCACGGTGGGATGGGCGAGCGCGGCGAGCACGCGCGGTGGCACCGGCGACGGGCCGGGGCCGAGGCACAGGCGCGGCGGGATCGAGGAGACCGGCGGCATCCGCGTGATATACACCCGAGCCCATGACGACACGAACGACCTTGTCGGCGAAGCGGATGGCGAAGGCCCTGGCCAAGGTGCACGGCGCCCAGATCGACGTGGCGGCGCGGTACGTGGGTGACTCGGGCGCGCGCCAGCCGGTGCACACGGTCTACGGCGGCGCACACCTCTTCACGGCCGAGACCGCCCGCAAGCTGGGCGAGCTCGCGCTGCGCTCGCTCGAGACCTACGCGCCGGACGCGATGACGTTCGCCGACATCGTCGGGATCCGGGCCGAGCTGGCGCAGACCGTCTACGACCGCGTGCGCGCCAAGCTCGCGCGCGAGGCGGTCGAGGACTTCCGCATCGACTTCGAGGACGGCTACGGCAACCGCCTCGACGACGAGGAGGACGGGCACGCGGCGGCCGCGGCCCGCGAGGTGGCGAAGGGCCTCGACGACGGCTCCCTGCCGCCGTTCATCGGCATCCGCATCAAGCCGTTCTCGCGCGAGCTGGCGGCGCGCTCGATCCGCACCCTCGACATCTTCGTCTCCGAGCTGTGCGCGGCGACCGAGGGGCGGCTGCCGCCCAACTTCGTCGTGACCTTGCCCAAGATCACGAGCCGGGCCGACGTCGAGACGCTGGTGTGGGTGTTCGGCGAGCTCGAGGAGAAGCTCGACCTCGAGCCGGGGTCGCTCAAGCTCGAGATCATGGTCGAGACCACGCACTGCATCCTCGACCCCAGGGGCCGCTCGATGCTGCCCCGCCTGCTCGACGCCGCCGCCGGCCGCATGGTGGGCGCGCACTTCGGGACGTACGACTACACGGCCAACTGCGACATCACCGCGGCCCACCAGCGCATGGGGCACCCGGCGTGTGACTTCGCCAAGCACATGATGAAGGTGGCGTTCGCGCAGACCGGCGTCGCGCTGTCCGACGGCGCGACCAACATCATGCCCGTGGCGCCCCACAAGCCGGGAGCTGGGAACGCCTTGACCGACGCCCAGAAGCAGGCGAACCGGGAGGCCGTGTTCGCGGCGTGGCGCCTGCACGCGGCGGACGTGCGCCACTCGCTGGTCAACGGCTTCTACCAGGGCTGGGACCTGCACCCGGCGCAGCTGCCGACGCGNNTTCGACGACGCGGCGACCGGGCAGGGCCTGCTCAACTACTTCCTGCGCGGCATCTCGTGCGGCGCGGTGCGCGAGGACGAGGCGCTGGCCACCGGCCTGTCGCTCGAGGAGATCCGCGGCCGCTCGTTCGTCAAGATCCTCGACGGCCGGCGCGGTCAGGCCTGATGGTCGAGCGGCGGTTCCGCGAGGAGCTCCTCGCGGTGGCGCCGGACGCGCGCGACGCGTGGGTCGATCGCCGCTTCGGCCTCGCGGGTCACGACGGCTTGCCGGAGGACGACCCCGCCTTGCCGCAGGGGTGCGTGCCCTACCTGCCGTCGTCGGTCGACGTCGTCCTGCGGATGATCGACGCGGCGGATGTCCGGGAATCGGACGTCTTCGTCGACGTCGGCATGGGCGTCGGCCGCACCGCGGCCCTGGTCCACCTCCTCAGCGGCGCGAGGGTCACGGGCGTCGAGATCCAGCCGGCGCTCGTCGCCGCGGCGCGCGCGCTCACCGAGCGGCTCGCGCTCTCGCGCGTGTCCTGTGTCGAGGGCGACGCGGCCGAGCGGATGGCGGAGCTGGCCGACGGGACCGTCTTCTACCTCTACTGCCCGTTCGGCGGCGAACGGCTCGCGCGGGTGCTCGCCGCGCTCGAGGTCGTCGCGGCGCAGCGACCGATCCGCATCGGTTGCGTGGACCTGCCGCTACCGCCGTGTCCCTGGCTCACGTTCGACGAGCCGCGCCACGGCGATCTCGCGATCTACGCCAGCCGGTGAGTCACGGAGGCGAGACGAACAGGTCCGCGGCCAGCTCGGTCGCCACGTCGACGCGCGGCTCGATCGCCAGCGTGGGCTCGCCGCTCTTGTTGCTCGATTCGCCCAAGTCGATGCGGACGATCGACATCGCCCACTGGTAGTCGCGCCGCACGGTCTCGTCGCTCGCGAAGTACGTGCCTCCGACGTTCACGCCGTAGACGCCGCCGCCGGCCCGGGCGTTGGCGACCGTGAACACGCGGGCGGTGAACGCGTCCGCGGCGTAGCCGGTGGCCACGTAGAGCCGGCAGGCGCCGGGGTGCCGCTCGGCGAACGCGGTCACCGCCTGGTTGAAGCGCGCGTCCTCCAGCACCGCCCGCGTGGTGCGCACCAGCTCGACCGACGCGACCGCGTCGCGCTCGAGGCTGCTCGCGAGGAAGGCGAGGGCCTTGACGCTGGCGGTGACGTCGCGCTCGACCAGCGCGAAGTCGATCTGGGAGGTGACCGCGTTGGTGAGGTTGAGCGCCTGCTTGTCGAGGCCGGGCACGATCGGCTCGCGGTGCTCGTCCTTGGCGAACGGCTCGGGGCAGCGATCGCCGACCCGGTCGACCCTGAACACGGTGCCGAGGATCGTCGACTCCTGGCCCAGCAGCGTGCGATCACGCGTGCAGAAGTAGCGCCGATCGCTGGTCGCCGGTCGGCACTCGAAGTCGGCTCGCGCCTTGTCGACCGTGGCCGCGGTCCCCGCCTTGAGGCTCATGCCCGCGCCGCCCGCCGTCCGGCCGCAGCCGGTAGCGACGAGGAAGGGGAGCGCGATGGCGAGGCCGGTCTTCCGGATCGGACGCATGGAACCTCCGCAGGGGAGCCTGGATGCCAACGTAGGCACGCGCCGCCGCGGCGCACCGGCCTGCGCGTGCGACAATCTGTCGCGCGCGCGACGCCGCCGCTCAGCTGCCGCGGTAGGTCGAGTAGCCGAACGGCGAGAGCAGGAGCGGCACGTGGTAGTGGGCGGCCCCGTCGGTGACGACGAACTGGATCTCGGCGACGGGGAAGAAGCCGTCCGAGTCGGTGGCGTCGAAGTAGGCGTCGGTATCGAACGAGATGCGGTAGCGGCCGGGCTGGACCGGCCCCGGCGGCGTGAGCGTGCGGAGGCGGCCGTCGTCGTCGGTGGCGCCGCGGCCGACCTCGCGCCAGGTGTCGCCTTCGTGGATCGCGAGGGTGATGGGGACGCCGCGCGCGGGGACGCCGCGGGCGGTGTCGAGGACGTGGGTCGTGATCATGGCGCGAGCTCCTGGAGCAGCTTGTCGAGGCGAAGGCGCGTGATCTTGGCCTGCTCCTCGGCGGCGATGCGGATCTCGGTGGCGCGGTTGTGGCCGATGCGCGTCTCGAGGTCCGCGAGCATGTCGGCGGCGGCGCGGCCGGTGGCGCACACGATGTAGATGAAGCCGTGCTTGGCGGCGTACTGATCGTTGGCGGCGGCGAGCCGGGCGAGGAGGTCGTCCGCTGCCGTCGCGGTGGATGCTTGTTCCCCGGCGGCCCAGGCGCCGTGGCCGGCCGCCCGCGTCGCGCCGGTCTTCTGGCCGATGCGCGGGTGGGCGGCGAAGGCCTCGAGCCACGCGGCCTCGTCGAGTGACCACCAGATGCGCTCGCCGATGCGCAGGAGCGCCGCGCGATCCTCGAACGGGCGAGCGGCCGACATCGCGGCAGCCCACGCGGTGCTCCCGCAGCAGCGCGCGAACGCCGCGCCGGCGGACTCGGGGGACAGGTCGTCGAGCGCGGCTAGCCCGGGGGCGCGCTGGCCCTGGGGCTGGCCCCACACGCGCAGGCGCGCGACGCCGCCGTCGGGGAAGACCGACAGGCGCACGCGGCCGGTGGGGCCGATGCGGCGCAGCTCGTCGTCGAAGACGTGGCGCGTGTGCGGCTGGAGCGGCGACGCGAGCAAGAGGTGCCAGTTGCCCTCGACCTCACCCTCGAGCGTGCAGCGGCCGGGGGCGTTGCCCTTGAAGTGCGACGTGTCGATCTCGACGCGCTCGACGGTGCCGGTGGTTGCCAGCCGGACCACGGCCCAGTCGTTGCCCGGGCCGCGCCGGCGGCGGGTCTCCCAGCCGTCTTCCATCGAGAGCGACGGGCCCGGCTTGATGAGGTTGTTGCGCGAGCCGAAGAACATGTCGCTGCACGACTCGACCCAGGCGCCGTGCTCGAGCGCCGCCAGATCGATCACGCCGCCGAGCCCCGCCAGGCGCGACCAGCGCGGCGTGACCTCACCGTGCACGCGCAGGCGCGCGACGCCGCCATCGGGGAAGATGTTGAGGCGCACGTGGGTGACGCGGTGGGGCGCCGCGATCTCGAACGCGTTCTGGTGATCGCCCTGCAGCGGCGAGCGCGGCAGGATCTCCATCCACGCCGCCGTCGCGAGCGCCGCCTGGTCGAGCGCGTCGTCGATCTCGCACGCCTCGATCGAGCACTCGGCCGGATAGTTGCCGCGGAAGAACGCCGTGTCGACCACGACGCCCCGGATCACGCCGGGCATGCCGAGGCGGACGACGCACCAGTCGTAGCCCGGCTCGCGGCGCCGCCGTGTCTCCCACCCGTCCATCCACTTGCCGCGGTCGGTGTAGAGGCGATCCTTCCACACGGCGGCGTGGGGGCGGAGCAGGCTCTCCTTCTCGGCGAAGAACTCGTCGTTGCATGCGAGCGCGGCGCCGCCGACGTTCTCGCAGGCCAGGTCGGGGAGGTCGAGGAAGCTGTGTTGGAGGTCGCTCATGGTCTGGTGGCTCTCTCGTCGATCAGATCAGGGCGCCGCGCGAGCCGTCGACGTCGGTGCCGTCGAACACGCGCTCGCCGCGCAGGTACGTTGCGTGGACCCGGCCGACGAGCTCGGCGCCGGCGTAGGGCGTGACGCCGTGGCGGTGCCGGACGAGCGCCGGCGTGACGACGACCGTGGCCGCGTCGTCGAAGACGCAGAGGTCGGCGTCGAGGCCGGCGGCGATCGCGCCCTTCGTCGCGGCGAGGCCGGCGAGGCGGGCCGGCGCCGCGCACATCCAGCGCGCGAGGTCGAGGAGGGTGTGGCCGCGGCGGCGCGCCTCGGTCCACACCACGGGCAGCGCGAGCTGCAGGCCGGCGATGCCGCCCCAGGCGGCGACGAAGTCACCGGCCTCCAGCTGCTTGAGCGCCGGCGTGCACGGCGAGTGGTCGGACGCGACCAGCTCGAGCACGCCCTCGGCGAGCGCCTGCCACAGCGCCTCGCGGTTGGCCTCGTCGCGGATCGGCGGCGCGCACTTGTACGCGGTGGCGCCGTCGGGGATGGCCTCGGCGGCGAAGCGCAGGTAGTGCGGGCACGTCTCCGCCGACAGCGGCAGGCCCTCGGCGCGCGCGGCGCGCAGGAGGGGCAGGGCGGTCGCCGCCGAGTGATGGACGATGTGCGTGCGGGCGCCGGTGTCGCGGCACAGCCGGGTGACCAGCGCGATCGCCTCCTCCTCGGCGGCCGGCGGTCGGCTGGCGAGGTAGGTCGCGTAGCGCCGCGGGTCGGCGTCGGCCAGCGCCGCCGCCGCGCGGTCGATGGGCCCGGCGACCTCGGCGTGCACGAGCAACGTCGAGCGCAGCCCGGCGAGGATCGCCATCGCCGGCGCGAGCTCGCGCTCGCCGACCCAGCCGAACTCCTCGACGCCGGAGTCGACGAGGAAGCACTTGAAGCCGCGCACGCCGTCCTGGACCATGCCGGCGAGCTCGCCGGCGTTGCCGGGGACGACACCGCCCCAGAAGCCGACGTCGACCGCGCACTGGCCCCGGGCCGCGTTGCGCTTGGCCGCCAGCGCCTCGCGCGTCGTGGTCGGCGGGATCGAGTTGAGCGGCATGTCGACGAGCGTCGTCGCGCCGCCGGCCGCGGCCGCGCGCGTCGCCGTCGCGAAGCCCTCCCACTCCGTCCGCCCCGGTTCGTTCAGGTGCACGTGGGTGTCGACCACGCCGGGCAGGATCGCGAGCTCGCCGACGTCGTCGAGGCGCGC
This sequence comes from Myxococcales bacterium UBA2376, assembly GCA_002344285.1. GTDB lineage: Bacteria > Myxococcota_A > Polyangia > Haliangiales > Haliangiaceae > UBA2376. Next base: position 58,110 of record DDTA01000323.1, on the reverse strand, counting down.
CCCCGCCGGCACGTCGCGCCAGTCGGCGACGGCGCGGATCGTCCCGCCGCGCACGTGGATCGCCGCCGGCACGACGCCGGCCGCGGTCACCACGCGCCGCGAGCGCACGACGAGGTCGACGGCCGTCACCTCAGCTTCGCTCCCGCGTCGACCCACTTGCCGATCGCCGCGCGCTCCTCCTCGGTCATCTCGGTGCGGTTGAGGAACGGCATGGTCTTGTTGACCACCGCGCGGTCCTTGATGCGCGCGGCCATGGCGACGATGCGCTCCGGCGTGTCGAACACGATGTTGCCCGGCGCCACCGGGAACTGCGGATCGCTCGGCCGCGCGCTGTGACACGACGCGCACCGCTTCTGGATGATGTCGCTCGCCCGCGCGAAGTCGACGTCGCCCTCGATCGTCACCGCCGGCGCCTCGCGCATGCGGGTCACGATCAACGTGCCGGCGATGCCGATCGCCGCCATCGCCAGCGCCGGGAACAGCCAGACCTTGCCGGCGTAGCGCACGTTCATGAAGTGGCGCACGCCGGCGCCGCCCACCATCACCGCGAAGAGGACCAGCCAGTTGAGGTGGTGGCCGTACGTCGACGGGAAGTGGTTCGAGATCATGATGAAGAGCAGCGGGAAGGTCAGGTAGTTGTTGTGGATCGAGCGCTGCTTGGCGCGGAGCGAGAGCGTCGCGTCCTGCTCCTCGCCGGCCTTGGTGGCGCGGATGAGCTCCTTCTGCGACGGCAGGATCCGCATCCAGACGTTGCCGGTCATGATCGTCCCGATCATCACGCCGGCCTGGATGTACGCGGCGCGCCCGCTGAACAGGAGCGTGAACCCGTACGACGCGCCGAAGAGCAGCGCGAACGAGAGCACGGTCGCCACGGCGGGCGCCTTCCTGCCCAGCGTCGCCCAGATGCCGTCGTAGACGATCCAGGCCGCCACCAGCGTGCCCGCCGACAGCCCGATCGCCTCGCCCTGTGACATCGCGCGCACCGACGGATCGATCAGGAACGCGGCGCCGTTCATGTAGTAGACGACGACGAGCAGGCAGATGCCGGTGAGCCACGTGAGGAAGTTCTGCCACTTGAACCAGTGCAGCTGGTCCGGCAGCTGACCCGGCTCGAGCAGCTTCTTCTCGACCTCGTAGAAGGCGCCCGAGTGGACCATGTAGATCTTGCCCTGCGACAGGCGGTGGGCCTCGTCGCGGGGCGGCGCGATCAGGTTGCGATCGAGCCAGTTGAACAGCATCGAGTTCCCGATCCACATGATCCCGGCGATCAGGTGGGCCCAGCGGAAGACGACGTCGAGGAGCTCGTTGAGCTGCATCCGCCGCTCCGTCTCAGGCGCCGCCGCCGCACGGGTCGTCGGGCCTGGCGTCCATGGCCTTGTCCGACTCCTCGAGGTCGCGCTCGTGTCCTCGACGCGGCACCTCGCGATCCATCTGATCGTCGACGGCGTCGCGCTGGGCCTCGGTCAGCATTTCGGCGCAGCGCACGAGGTTGTCGGTCGCGGTGGTGAGGCACGCCACCGCCTCGTCGGACCAGGCGTCGGATTCGCAGCGCGTGGTGAGCACGCGGACGAGCTCGGGGCGCTGCGCCTCGGTGTACTGGTCATCGGCCATTGGCACCACGACGGCGACCATGTTCTCGGCCGCGGCGGCGCAGGCGCTCTTCGCGGGCTCGGGCGGCGGCGTGGTCGCCGGCTTGGCGCCACCACCGCAGGCCAGCAGGCCCGTGGCGAACGCCCCCCACAGGAGATGCTTCATCCCGCGGTTATCGCACGAGATGCCGGCTACGGCGCGGGCTCGACCACCACGCCGAACATGCCCAGGCACATCTCGTCGAGCGACTCCTCGCCGAGCAGCACCTCGACCGGCTCCTGCAGGCCGAGCTCCTCGAGCGCGCGGCGCACGAACGGGTTGGCGAGCGTGTTGTCGTACGAGCACCGCACGACGAGGGTGTCGCCGTTGCCGATCGAGGGCAGGTCGGCCACCGGCGCGTCGTACTGGTACGTGCGCTGCCAGTCGAAGTTCCAGCGCGGCACGTTCACGAGGCACTCGGTGTCGACGCCGCCGCCGGGCAGCGGGTGCTCGACCTGCACCGACAGCTCGACGCCGATGTAGTGCATGTGCGGGTACGCGGCGAACAGGCGGAAGCGACCGTCGGCGAGCCCCGACAGCGGGAAGCGCATGGTCTCGGTGTGCCCGGTCGCGCCCGCGGGGATGCGGAACTCGGGCACCGAGCGATCGTTGGGACCCGGCTGGAGCTGCGGCGCGGCGGCGGCGTTGCCCGCGGCGCCGATCGTGTACGTGTTGATCGGGCGCGTGGTCTGGAGCCGCAGGTTGACGGTGCTCGCGTCGGGCGCGTTCGTCGTCGCGCCGCCCGGGTGGTAGTGCATCTGGACGAGCACGAGCGAGCCGGCCGGCACCGGCAGGCCGAGGTTCGCCGGCGTCTCGAACGGCTGGCTGCCCGGCGTCCACACGCCCATCAGGTACGTGTCGGGCTGGGTGACGACCCCGCCGCTGCACTCGAACGGCTGGCCGATGCCGTGGTCGCCGATCGCGGCGTTGAGCACCGGGCCGGGCATGTAGCCCATCACCACCACGTGGTGCACGACCTGCTCGTTGCCGGGCACGATCTCGAGGCCGGTCATCCACGACAGGCGCGTGATGCCGGGATCGAGCAGGTAGCAGATGAACTCGTCGTGATCGCCGGTCGTCACGTACGGGACCGACGGCGTCATCGAGTGCGTCACGCCGCCGAGCGCCAGGTCAGGCGGCGCCGGGACGTCGGCGACCTCGCCCGCCGGCGTGCCCGCCGCGATCCAGTCGCGGAGGAGCTGGATCTCGGCGGCAGAGAGACGGGTGTCGTCCTTCCAGTCGTGGCGCGGCGCGCACGCGTCGGAGGACGCCGCGTCCCAGGGCGGCATGAGGCCCGCCTCGACAGCCTCGAGCATCATGGGCGCGACCGGCGCCGCGACGTCGTAGTCCTCCATCGAGAACGGCGCCACGCCACCCTCGCGGTGGCAGCCCATGCAGTGCTCGGCCAGGAGCGGCGCGACGTCCCGGTACCAGGTCGGGCCGGCCGGGTCGTCGCCGTCGTCATCGGTACCGCAGCCGGCGAGGGCCGCGGCGGCGGTGATGGAGAAGACGACGGTCAGGGAGCGCATGCAGGAGGACAAGGCAAGGATGATGCCACCGCCTGCCGGCTTCCGCTGTGGGATTCGTCAACACGTGGTCGACCATGACCGGCGTGGAAACAAGCCGAACACGACGGCGATCGGTTTCCGGCGGGGTGGTGGGGATGATCGCGAATGAACGGGCGCCAATCGCCGTGGCGCGCTCAGTTCGGTTACGAACATTAAACCGGGCGACATGCTCCGACGAAATGCGCGTGGTCGAGAGTGTCGGCCATGCGCAACGATCCAGTCTGGAACCGGAGGGCGGCACCGGCCGCATCGATCCCGAGCTTCGTCGCCGCGACCGTGATCGCGATCGCGATCAGCGCGTGCGGTGGCGGTGGCGGCGGGACGCCGTCGGGAACGGGCTCCGCGTCGGGCAGCGCCGCGATGTCGGCCGAGGAGCTCGCCGCGCGCGCCCTGGCCCAGACCAAGCTCGAGAAGACCGAGCTCAAGCTCGGCTTCATCAAGCTCACCGACTGCGTGCCGCTGGTGATCGCGAAGGAGCTGGGCTTCTTCGAGGAGGAGGGTCTGAACGTCACGCTCGAGGCCCAGGCCAACTGGAAGATCCTGCTCGACCGCGTGCTCAGCGGCGAGCTGGACGGCGCCCACATGCTCGCCGGCCAGCCGATCGGCGCGACGATCGGCATCGGCACCGAGGCCAGCGTGGTGACCGCGTTCAGCATGGACCTGAACGGCAACGGCATCACCATGTCGAACGCGATCTGGAAGGAGATGCAGGCCGTCGATCCCGCGCTCCGCGCCGAGCGACCGCCGCACCCGATCTCGGCCAACGCGCTCGCCAAGGTCGCGGCCGACCGCAAGGCCAAGGGCCAGCCGCTCCAGCTCGGCATGGTCTTCCCGGTCTCGACCCACAACTACGAGCTGCGTTACTGGCTGGCCGCCGCCGGCATCCACCCCGGCTTCTACACGCCGGAGGACACGCGCGGGGTCAAGGACGCCGACGTGCTCATCAGCGTGACCCCGCCGCCGCAGATGCCGGCGACGATGGAGGCCGGCACGATCCAGGGCTACTGCGTGGGCGAGCCGTGGAACCAGCAGGCCGTGATGAAGGGCATCGGCGTCGCGGTCACGACCGACTACGACATCTGGAAGAACAACCCGGAGAAGGTGTTCGGCGTCACCCGCGGCTGGGCCGACAAGCACCCGAGCACGCACGTCGCCGTGGTCAAGGCGCTCATCCGCGCCGGCCGCTGGCTCGACGAGAGCGTCGACCACCGCAAGCAGGCGGCGCAGATCCTGTCGCGCCGCGAGTACGTCGGCGCCGAGTACGAGGTGATCGCCAACAGCATGACCGGCACCTTCCTCTCGCAGGCCAGCGACCGCCGCGAGCTGCCCGACTTCAACGTCTTCTACCGCTACCACGCGACCTATCCCTTCTACAGCGACGCCATCTGGTACCTGACGCAGATGCGGCGCTGGGGGCAGATCGCCGAGCCCAAGCCCGACGCCTGGTACCACGAGACCGCGAAGAAGGTGTACCTGCCCGAGATCTACCTGCAGGCGGCCAAGGCGCTGCTCGCCGAGGGCAAGATCGAGCAGGACGAGGTGCCGTGGGACACCGACGGCTACCGTCCGCCGACGGCGGAGTTCATCGACGGCATCGAGTACGACGGCAAGAAGCCGCTCGAGTACCTGGCCAAGCACAAGATCGGTCACAAGGACACCGACCAGGTCGCGGCGACGCCCGCGTCCGGGGCGACGAACCCGTGACGCGCGAGCGCGTGCTCCGCGCCGTGCGGCTGGCGCCGTCGTTCGAGCCGTTCGTGCGGCTCGCCCTGCGCGATCGCCCCGCGGAGCAGGTCCGCCGCATCTTCTTCCAGGTCGGCATCCCGCTGGTCGCGTTCCTCGTGTTCCTCGGCCTCTGGACCGCGGTCGCGCAGCGCATCGAGACCAAGTACGGCACGCTGCCGACGCCGGGCCAGGTCTGGGACCAGGCCGGGGTGCTCCTCTCCGAGCACCAGGCGATGCGCCGCGCCGAGCGCGACTTCTATACCAAGGAGCGGACCAAGGCCGCCGAGCTCACCCGCGCCGCCGAGGTGCTGCGCGCGCGCGCGGCACACGGCGAGGGTGAGGTCTCGGCCGAGGACCTGACCGCGCTCGAGCAGCGGGCGCGGATCCACCGGGCAGCGAAGTTCGCGGGCAACCCGACCTTCGTCGATCAGATCGTCACCAGCCTCCAGACCGTGCTGTTCGGCTTTCTCATCGCCTCGCTCATCGCGATCCCGATCGGGATCCTCTGCGGCCTGTCGAAGGTGTTCGCCGCGGCGGTGAACCCGTTCGTGCAGCTGTTCAAGCCGGTGTCGCCGCTGGCCTGGTTGCCGCTGGTCATGATCGTCGTCGGCGCGCTCTACACGACGCCGCCGCAGGAGGCCTGGTTCGAGAAGTCGTTCCTCACCTCGGCCTTCACGGTCGCGCTGTGCTGCATGTGGCCGACGCTCATGAACACGGCGCTCGGGGTGAGCTCGGTGCAGAAGGATCACCAGGCGGTGGCCCAGGTGCTGGGCCTCGGCTGGGGCACGCGGGTGCGGAAGATCGTGGTGCCGTCGGCCTTGCCGCTCATCTTCGCCGGCCTGCGCATCTCGCTCGGCGTCGGCTGGATGGTGCTGATCGCGTCGGAGATGCTGGCGCAGAACCCCGGGCTCGGGAAGTTCATCTGGGACATGTTCCAGAACGGCAGCGCGCAGACCCTCGCCCAGATCATGGTCGCGGTGTTCACCATCGGCGTGATCGGCTTCCTCCTCGACCGCGCCATGGTGCTCCTGCAGCGCCTGGTCAGCTTCGAGGCGGCCTGACCCGAGACCCCAGAGGAGAGAGGAGAAGATCCATGGCGCTCATCGAGCTCTCCGGCGTCTCGCGCTCGTTCCAGAGCGGCGGCCGCAAGATCGACGTCCTGCGCGACATCGACCTCCACGTCGACGAGGGCGAGTTCGTCGCCATCGTCGGCTTCTCCGGCAGCGGCAAGACCACGCTCATCTCGCTGCTCGCGGGGCTGCTCGCGCCCGACGCCGGCACCGTCGTCGTCGACGGCGCCCCGGTGGTGCGCGCCGGGCCCGATCGCGCGCTCGTCTTCCAGAGCTACGCGCTCCTGCCGTGGCTCGACGTGTTCGACAACGTCAAGCTCGCCGTCGACGCCGTGTTCCCCGAGTGGCCCAAGGCGCGCCGGCGCGAGCACGTGCGCGCGTACGTCGAGCTGGTCGGGCTGGGGGCGGCGGCGAAGAAGAAGCCCGGCGAGCTGTCGGGCGGCATGCGCCAGNNGCGCGCTCGACGCGCTGACCCGCGGCTCGCTGCAGCAGGAGATCGCGCGCATCTGGGCGCTCGACAAGAAGACGGTCGTGATGATCACCAACGACGTCGAGGAGGGCATCCTGCTCGCCGACCGCGTGATCCCGCTCGATCCCGGACCGGGCGCGACGCTCGGGCCGGCGTTCAGCGTCGACCTGCCGCGCCCGCGCGATCGCACCGCGCTCCAGCACGATCCGGGCTTCAAGGCGCTGCGTAACGCCATCCTCCGTCACCTCATCGACGTGCGTCGCCGCGCCGCGGTCGCGCCCGACGGCCGCGTCGCGGACGAGCACATGCCGAGCGCGAAGGCCTCTGCCGCATGACCCGCCACGACTTCATCGAGCTGTTCAACCTGGGCAAGACCTACGACACGCCCGCTGGCCCGCAGGTGATCGTGCGCGGCTTCGACCTGCGCATGGACGAGGGCGAGTTCGTCTCGATCCTCGGGCACTCGGGCTGCGGCAAGTCGACGGTGCTGTCGATGGTCGCGGGGCTCACCTCGATCAGCGACGGCTCGGTCGTGGTCGCGCACAAGGAGATCGCCGGGCCCGGGCCCGATCGCGGCGTCGTCTTCCAGGCGCCGTCGCTGCTGCCGTGGATGAGCGCGGCCGACAACATCCTGCTCGGCGTCCGCCAGGTCATGCCGCGCGCGACCCGCGCCGAGCGCGAGGCCGTGGTCCAGCACCACCTCGAGCTGGTCGGCCTGGCCGGCGCCGCCGCNNTCGCCGCGCCTGCTGCTCCTCGACGAGCCCTTCGGCATGCTCGACGCGCTCACGCGCATGGAGCTGCAGGAGGTGCTGCTCTCGATCCTCGAGGTCGATCGCCGCACCGCGATCATGGTGACCCACGACGTCGACGAGGCGCTGTTCCTCTCCGATCGCATCGTGCTCATGACCAGCGGCCCGGCGGCGCACGTCGGCGAGATCATCGACGTGCCCTTCGCGCGGCCGCGGCGTCGCGACGACGTGCTCGAGCACCCCGACTACTACGAGCTGCGCTCGCGCGTCATCGAGTTCCTCGACGCGCACGATCGGCGCGCCGCGTGAGCGTGCGTCTGTCCGGACGCCGGACAAGAAGGAGGTTCGGACAGAAGGTTTCTCGTCGGCGACACGCGCGCGAAACCCGCCGTCGCTACCGTGTCGGCCATGCACAACAAGACCGCGCGTGGGTTCCTCTTCATCGCAGTCTGGGCGCTCTCGCTGGCGCCTCACTCGGCTCGCGCCGAGGAGACCGCCGTCGTGACCAAGGTCGCGCCCAAGCCAGCGCCGTACTCGCTGCCGTTCCAGCTGCGGCCGATCGGGCCGGGGACGGTGGTGCGTTCGGACACCACGGTGGCCGCGTACCGCATGCCCGACGGCAACGGCACCACGGTGGCGTCGACGTTCCTCGCCTCGTACAAGCTGTCGCCGTCGCTGGCGCCGCTCGTCCGCTTCGCGGTGATCGACGACAGTCCGGCGGGCGGGGAGGGCGCGACGACGATGTCGAACCCGCTCTTCGGCCTCGTCTACGGCAAGGCGCTGGCGCCCGCGGTGAAGCTCGGCCTGTTCGGCGCGTTCACGCTGCCGCTCGGCTCGGGCGGTGGCGACACGCCGGATCCGTCGGCGGTCGCGGCCAACCGCGCCGCGATCGCGGCGCGCTCGTCGATGGACAACGCGATGTTCGCGGTCAACGACCACACGCTCATCGCCGGCGCCGGGCTCGCGTACGTGCAGCACGGCTTCACGGTGCAGGCCGAGGTCACGGTGCTCCAGCTCACGCGGGTCCGCGGCGAGGACGTCCAGCCCGACTCCCACAAGACCAACTTCACCTCGGGGCTGCACGCCGGCTACTTCGCGACGCCGTGGCTCTCCTTCGGCGCCGAGCTGCGGTACCAGCGCTGGCTGTCGACCCCGCGCGCCGTGGCCAGCGACGCGAGCGGCGTGACCCGCGACAACATGACGGCCGCCGCCGGCCTGCGCGGCCACCTCAAGCTGTCGGGCAAGCGCTGGCTGCGCCCCGGCGTCTCGTACACGCGCCCGCTCGACGATCCGATGCGGGGGCGCGGGTACGACATCGTCCAGGTCGACGTCCCGCTCGCGTTCTGAAGGAGATCCGCACGTGAGGCAGACTTGCGCCGCGCATTTATCCACGACGAAACGTCGCCGCAACAGCCAGCTCGTACAACGCTGACCATGGCCTCGCCTGGATCCCGGCTGGTGATGGTCGGCAACGGCATGGTGAGCGTGCGGCTGTGCGACGCCCTCGCGACGCGGGCGCCCGGCCGCTACCAGATCACCGTCCTCGGAGAGGAAGCGCGCGCCGCCTACGACCGCGTCAAGCTGTCCAGCTACTTCGAGTCCCGCGACCCGTCGGCGCTGTCGCTCGCCGACCCGGCCTGGTACCAGGAGCGCGGCGTCGCGTTACGCCTGGGCGAGCAGGTCGTGGCCATCGATCGCGACGCCCGCACCGTGTCGACCTCCCGCGGCGCGTGCCTCGCGTACGACCAGCTCGTGCTGGCGACCGGCTCGGCGCCCTTCGTCCCGCCGATCGAGGGCGTCGCGCAGCGGGGTGTCTTCGTCTACCGGACGCTCGACGATCTCGAGGCGATCATCGCGTACGCCGGCGCCGCGCGGACGTGCGCCGTGCTCGGCGGCGGACTCCTCGGGCTCGAGGCTGCGCGCGCGGCCCTCGATCTCGGGCTGCGCACGCACGTGATCGAGCTGGCGCCCCGCCTCATGCCGCGGCAGCTCGATGCCGCCGCCAGCCGCCTGCTCGAGCACGCGATCGCGAAGCTCGGGGTCACGGTCCATCTGGGGCGCGCGCCGGCGGCGCTGACCGGTGACGGCATCGTCGACGGGGTGCGCTTCGCCGCGCCGTCGGGTGACGGCGGCGGCGACGTGCTGCCGGTGGACATGGTCATCGTCTCCGCCGGCATCCGGCCGCGCGACGAGCTCGCCCGCGCCGCCGGCCTCGAGGTCGGGGCGCGCGGCGGCGTCGTCGTCGACGACCGGATGGCGACGAACGATCCGTCCATCTCGGCGATCGGCGAGGTCGCCTCGCACCGCGGCGTGTGCCACGGCCTGGTCGCGCCCGGCTACGCCATGGCCGACGTGCTCGCGCGCCGGCTCGCGGGCGACGCCGACGCGCGCTTCGGCGGCGCCGACGGTTCGGCCAGGCTCAAGCTGCTCGGCGTCGAGGTCGCGAGCTTCGGTGATCCGTTCGCCACCGGCGACGAGGTCCGCGACCTCGTGTTCCACGACCTCGTGCGCGGCGTCTATCACAAGCTCGTGGTCTCGGCCGACGGCACGCGCTTGCTCGGCGGCATGCTCGTGGGCGACGCGTCGCCGTGGGCGCGGCTCGCCGGGCTCGCGCGGGCAGCCGGGCCGCTCGCCGCACCGCCGCACGAGCTGCTCCTCGGCGCCGGCCCGTCCGCGAGCGCGCCGCCGTCCGCCGACACCCACGTGTGCACGTGCCACGACGTCACCGCCGGCGCGATCTGCGCGGCGATCCAGCAGGGCGGGCTCGGCACCGTCGACGACGTCAAGCGCTGCACGCGCGCCGGCACCGGGTGCGGCGGCTGCACGCCCGAGCTCGTGCGCCTCCTCACCGCCGAGCTGAAGGCGCGCGGCGCCAGCGTCAAGCAGGGCATCTGCGAGCACTTCGACTACACGCGCCAGGAGCTGTACGAGATCGTCGCCAGCCTCGGCCTCCGCGACTTCGACGCGCTCCTCGCCGCGCGCGGTCGCGGCGACGGTTGCGAGATCTGCAAGCCGGTCGCGGCGTCGCTCTTCGCCAGCGTCCACAACGAGATGATCCTCGATCGCCACGCGGCGCTCCAGGACACCAACGACCGCTTCCTCGCCAACCTCCAGCGCCGCGGCCTCTACTCGGTCGTGCCGCGGATCCCCGGCGGCGAGATCACGCCGGACAAGCTGATCGTGCTCGGCGAGATCGCGCGCCGCTACGGCCTCTACACCAAGATCACCGGNNCGCCGGCTTCGAGAGCGGCCACGCCTACGGCAAGGCGATGCGCACGGTGAAGAGCTGCGTCGGCTCGACGTGGTGCCGCTACGGCGTGCAGGACTCGGTCGGCCTCGCGATCCGGATCGAGCAGCGCTACAAGGGCATCCGCGCGCCGCACAAGCTCAAGGCCGCGGTCTCGGGCTGCGTGCGCGAGTGCGCGGAGGCGCAGAGCAAGGACTTCGGCATCATCGCGACCGAGAAGGGCTACAACCTCTACGTCTGCGGCAACGGCGGCGCGCGCCCGCGTCACGCCGACCTGCTCGCCGCCGATCTCGACGAGGAGGCGCTGGTCCGGCTGGTCGATCGCTTCCTCATCTTCTACATCCGCACGGCCGACCGCCTCACGCGCACCTCGGTCTGGCTGGGGCAGCTCGAGGGTGGCCTCGAGCACCTGCGCGACGTGCTCGTCCGCGACTCGCTCGGCATCTGCGCCGACCTCGAACGTCAGATGCAGGCCCTCGTCGACACGTACCAGTGCGAGTGGGCGGCCGTGGTGCGTGACCCCGAGAAGCGCGCCCGGTTCCGCGCGTTCGCCAACAGCGAAGCCACCGACGAGACGATCGAGTGGGTGACCGAGCGCGGACAGACCCGTCCGGCGGACTGGGTGAAGGGCACGGCCCCCCCGCCCGTTGATCCCGAGCGAGGGGCGGAGCCCCGAGTCGAAGGACGCAAGCACCTGCCGGTCCTGCAGACGCGCTGGGTCCAGGTCGCGCGCCTCGCCGACGTGTCGCCCGACAGCGGCGTCGCCTTCCGCCACGGTGACGTGCAGCTCGCGCTGTTTCGCTACGGCAAGGACGACGCGCTCTACGCCACCCAGCACATGTGCCCGCACAAGCACGACATGGTGCTGGCGCGCGGGCTGCTCGGTGACGCCGGGGGTGAGCCCAAGGTCGCCTGCCCGCAGCACAAGAAGACCTTCTCGCTGCGCACCGGCGCGTGCCTGTCCGGCGACGTTCCGGCGCTCCGCACCTTCCCGGTGCGCATCGAGGGCGATCGCGTCCTCGTCGAGCTGCCGCCCCCCGAGACCCTCGCCGATCTCTGTCCGTCGCGCGCGTCGTGCGCGGCCCCCGCGCCGTCTGCGCCGTCCGCGCAGCCCGCGTCCACCATCGCCCGAGCCAGCTGATGCCCGACGCCGCACGCGTGCACCTGCCGGTCCTCGGAGCCGCGCCTCCCCGTCCGCGCTCGGCCGGCCTTCTCGAGCGCCTGCTCCACGACCAGCAGGAGCTCACCGCGGTCGAGCGCTTCGCGCAGTGTCACACCGGCGCGGGCGCGCCGCTCCTCGAATCGCGCTACCGCGAGCGCCTGCCGGCGACGGCGCCCGGCCCGGGGCAGCAGTACGCGTTCGAGGTCGACCTCGACGCGTGCAGCGGCTGCAAGGCGTGCGTCGCGGCATGCCACAGCCAGAACGGGCTCGACCCCGGCGAGACGTGGCGCCAGGTCGGAACGCTCCATGGCGGCACCCGCGACCAGGCCGTGCTCAAGACGGTCTCGAGCGCCTGCCACCACTGCGTCGATCCGGCGTGTATGAGCGGGTGCCCCGTCGACGCCTACGAGAAGGATCCGCGGACCGGCATCGTCCGTCACCTCGACGATCAGTGCATCGGCTGCCAGTACTGCACGCTGACGTGCCCGTACGAGGTCCCGCAGTACAACGCGGCGCGCGGCATCGTGCGCAAGTGCGACATGTGCTCGGGCCGGCTCGCCGCGGGCGAGGCGCCGGCGTGTGTGCAGGCCTGCCCCCAGGGCGCGATCACGATCACCGTCGTCGAGACCAGCCGCGCCGTCGAGGACGCGCAGACCGAGGCGTTCCTCCCGGGCGCGCCCTCGCCCGGCATCACGATCCCGACCACGCAGTTCAAGACCCGCGAGGTCCTGCCGCGCAACCTCGTCCCGGCCGACTTCCACTCGGTGCGGCCGTCGCACCACCACCTGCCGCTCGTGTTCATGCTCGTGCTCACGCAGCTCGCGGTGGGCACGCTCGTCGTCGAGCGCGCCCTCGCCGCGGTCGCGCCCGCGCTGGTCGCGCCGCTGGCGCCGGTGACCGCCGCCCTCGCGCTCGTCGCGGCCGTGGTCGCGCTCGCCGCGAGCACGCTCCACCTCGGGCGGCCGCTCTACGCGTTCCGCGCGCTGCGCGCCGTGCGCCGCTCGTGGGTCAGCCGCGAGATCGTCGCCTTCGGCGCCTTCGCGGGGCTCGCCGGCCTGCACGCCGCGCTCGGTGGGCGCTCCGCGTTGCTCGGCGCGGCGGCTGCCGTCGCCGGCGTGGCCGGCGTCGCCTGCTCGATCATGCTCTACGCCGTCACCCACCGGCGGTGGTGGAGCTTCGCCCGCACGTTCACCCGCTTCGCCGGGACCGCCGTCGTGCTCGGCCTCGGCGCGCTCGTCGTCGCCGCGTCGCTGCAAGGCGGCGCCGACGGCGCTGGCGATCTCGTTCGCGCGCTCGCCGTCGCGCTCGGAATCAAGCTCGTGGCCGAGCTCGCCGTGCTCGGCCACCTGAAGGACCACACCCACGGCGAGCTCAAGCGGTCTGCCTTGCTCCTCATCACGCACCTTCGCCGTCCGTTCGTCGTTCGCGTGGCGCTCGCCGCGCTCGGCGTCGCCCTCGCCGCCCTCGCCGCTTCCTCCCCCGCGCCCGTGCCCTGGGCGGTCGGGGCGCTGGTGACGCTCACGGGTGGTGAGCTCCTCGAGCGCGTCCTCTACTTCGCTGCAGCGGCGGCGCCGCGCATGCCGGGGCGCTTCGCGTGAGGCGCCGTCCGATCCGCCAGCGCGTCGGCGAGCTGTGGCATGCGCGCGACGGCAAGCTCTCGCAGCTGCTCGAGCGCGCGCCCGGCGGCTTCGGCCTGGGCCAGGTGCCGCGCGGCCGCGTCCCCGACAGCACGACGACGCTCGTGTGCGGCTACTGCAGCACCGGCTGCGCGCTCACCGCGCACCTGCGCGACGGCAGCGCCGTCAACCTCACGCCGACCGTCGAGTACACCGTCAACCGCGGCATGGCGTGCCCGAAGGGCTGGGAAGCGCTGACGCCGCTCGCCGCGGCCGACCGCGCGACGATGCCGCTCCTGCGCAACGCGAGCGGCGCGCTCGAGGAGGTGCGGTGGCCGACCGCGCTCGACCGCCTCGTGCGCCGCTTCCGCGCCATCCAGGAGGCGCACGGTCCAGAAGCGGTCGCGTTCCTCGGCACCGGGCAGATGCCGATCGAGGAGCTCGCGCTGTTCGGCGCGCTCGCCAAGTTCGGGATGGGCATGGTCCATGGCGACGCCAACACGCGCCAGTGCATGGCCACCGCGGTCACCGCCTACAAGGAGACGTTCGGCTTCGACGCGCCACCCTACACGTACGCGGATCTCGAGGAGTCCGACCTGCTGGTGTTCGTCGGCGCCAACCCGTGCATCGCGCACCCGATCCTGTGGGAGCGCGTCATCCGCAACAAGCGACAGCCCGAGATCGTCGTCATCGATCCACGCCGGACCGAGACCGCCCAGGCGGCGACCCGACACGTCGCGCTCTTGCCGCAGAGCGACCTCGACTTCTTCTACGCCGTCGCTCACGTCCTGGTCCGCGAGGGCTGGATCGATCGGCCGTTCATCGACGCGCACACCACCGGCTTCGAGGCGTTCACGGCCCACGTGGCAGCCTTCGCGCCGAGCGTGGTCGCCGAGCGCTGCGGCGTGGCCATGGAGCAGATCGAGCACCTCGCGCGCCTCATCCACACCCGCGAGCGCGTGTCCTTCTGGTGGACCATGGGCGTCAACCAGAGCCACCAGGGCGTGCGCACGGCGCAGGCGCTGATCGCGCTCGCGCTCATGACCGGCAACATCGGCAAGCCCGGCACCGGCGCCAACTCGATCACCGGCCAGTGCAACGCGATGGGCTCGCGCCTGTTCTCCAACACCACCAACCTGATCGGCGGCCACGCGTGGGACGACCCGGCGGCGCGGGCCAAGGTCTCGCGGGTGCTGGGCGTCGACGACGAGCGCATCCAGCGCGAGCCCGGGTTCACCTACGATCAGATCTTCGCGGCGATCGCGCGGGGCGACGTGCGCGGCCTGTGGATCGCCGGCACCAACCCGGCGCACTCGTGGATCAACCAGCGCGACGCACGCGAGCTCCTGTCGCGGCTCGACTTCCTCGTCGTGCAGGACATGTACACGACGACCGACACCGTGAAGCTCGCGCACCTCGTCCTGCCCGCGGCCGGGTGGGGCGAGAAGGACGGCGTCTTCATCAACAGCGAGCGGCGCCTGGGGGTCATCAAGCAGGTGCGGCGCGCGCCGGGGCAGGCGCTGTCGGACTTCCGCATCTTCCAGCTCGTCGCCGACGCGTGGGGATGCGGCGACCTGTTCGTCCGCTGGCGCTCGCCCGAGGCCGCGTTCGCGCTGCTCAAGGAGCTGTCGCGTGGTCAGCCGTGCGATCTCACCGGGGCCGGCGGCTACCAGGAGCTCGACGCCGAGGGCGGCGTGCAGTGGCCGGTGCCGGCGGGGACCAAGGTCGAGCGCGGCGCCGAGCGTCGGCTCTTCGCCGACGGGACGTTCTTCACGCCCGACGGGCGCGCGCGCTTCGTGTTCGAGGCGCCGCGCCCGCCGGCCGAGACCGTACGGACGCCGTACCCGTTCACGCTCCTCACCGGCCGTGGCAGCGCGAGCCAGTGGCACACCGAGACCCGCACCGGCAAGTCGGAGGTGCTGCGTCGGCTCGCCCCGGCGGCCGAGCACGTCGAGATCCATCCCGACGACGCCGCGCCGCTCGGCATCGGGCCCACCGACTGGGTCCGGGTCTCGTCGCGACGCGGCTCGGTCGAGCTGCGCGCGTTCCTCACGCGCGGGGTGCCGCGGGGCAGCGTGTTCGCGGCGATGCACACGGTGAAGACCAACGTGCTGACCTTCGCGTCGTTCGACCCCTACTCCCGTCAGCCGGCCTACAAACATTGCGCGGTCGCGCTGGAGAAGATCGACGCGCCTTCGCGATGACGATTTCACTTTCGGGTCCCTGCGAAATTCCGGTAGAGTCTTGGACCTACATGGCGACCAAGCGACCAACGGCAACCCCGACCAAGTCCACCGCGGCGGCGCCGAGCCGTCGCGCCGTGATCAAGAAGGGCGCCGCGATCGTCGGCGCCGGCCTCGTCACGACGGTGGCCGCGCGAGATGCGCGCGCCGCCGGCTCGTGGGGCGGCGGCGGTCGCGGCAACAGCGGCGGCGGCCGGGGCAACAGCGGCGGCGGCAACTCCGGGGGCGGCGGCAACTCCGGCGGCGGTCGCGGTCGCGGTCGCGGTCGCGGTCGCGGTCGCTGACCCGGGCGTACACTCGGGGTGATGGATCGAGCCTGGCAGCTCGCGCCGGGCGTCGTGGTTCGTGCGAGTCGCGGTAGCCCGGAAGCGGGCGCGCTCGCCGAGATCTTTCCGGCCTTCGAGGTGGTCGCGCCAGAGGGGACGCCGCGACTGACGACGCACGTCCGCGGCGACGGCGCCCTGCGCGTGAGCCTGGACGGACAGGCGCTGTTCTCGGTGGCGGACGACGAGCTGGCGCCGGCGCTCGAGGCCGCGCTGATCGGCTGGGTCGTGCGAACCCGCGCCGGGGTCGTGCCGCTCCACGCCTCGGCGCTCGCCTGGGCCGGGCGTGCCGTCCTCTTCCTCGGCGACAAGGGCAGCGGCAAGTCGACGCTGGCCGCGCAGCTCGGCGCGGCGCTCCCGTACCTGGGTGACGAGATCGCGTTCGTCCGGATCCCGGACCTCGTGCTCGCGCCGTTCCCCAAGGCCGCCACGATCAAGCACGGCGCCTTCGCCGTGCTCCCGGCGTCGCCGGGGTCGCGGACGTGGCGCGACCCGCTGCGCGGCCCCGTGCGCTATCACGAACCGGCGGTGACGTCGCGCGCCGAGCTCCCGGCGGGCGCGCTGGTGTGGCCGCAGTGGAGCGCGGACGTGAAGGCGGCGACGATGGCGCCCCTCGCGCGCGCGGAGGTCGCCCTCCGCCTGATCCACCAGAGCTTCGGCGGCCTCGAGCGGGATCCTCGGACGCTCGACGTGATCGTCGCGCTGTCGGCGCGGCCAGCCTTCGAGCTCGCGTACGCGACCGCGGGGGCGGCGCGCGCCGCGCTCGAGGAAGCGCTCGGCCCGCCGTGATGCGGCTCGAGCCGACGCTCGCGCGCCTCGCCGATGATCTGGCGGCGCTGGTCGCGCTGCCGGGCGCGTCGCTCGCCGAGCCAGGGGGCGGCGTGGCGTGGGCGCGCTGGCTCGAGCTCGTGCACGAGCACGATCTCGCGCCGTTCGCCGGCGCACGCCTCGCGGCGCTCGCCCGGCGCGGCGCCGTCCCGGAGGAGGTCGCCGGCGAGCTGCGCGCGGCGCAGGCGCGGTGGGCGCACGAGACCGTGTTCCGGGCGACCGAGCTGCGCGCCGTGCTCGACCTGCTGGCGCCCGTCGGCGGCGCGATCGTGCTCAAGGGCCCGGCGGTCGCGGCGACCTCGTACGACGAGCTCGCCGAGCGCAGGTCGAACGATCTCGACCTGCTCGTTCGCGACCGCGCCGCGCGCGACCGCGGCGTGACACTCCTCGCCGCGCGTGGCTACGCCCCCCGGCACGCGCGCGCCGCCGAGACCGATGACGCGCACGATCTCGGGCTGGTGAGCGAGGTCGCCGATCTCGAGATCGATCTCCACGTGGATCTGATGCGGTCGTCGTTGCCGCGCGCGGCGCTCGACGATCTGTGGGCCACGCGCCGCGAGCTGCCCGCACTCGGCGGCGCCGCCGTGCTCGATCCGGCCTGGCAGGCGCTGCACGCGGCCGTCCACGCGCTCGCGGATCCCATCGGCTCGCCGCTCCTGCGCAACCTGCTCGAGACCGGGATGCTGGTCGATCGACTCGACGCCGCGGCGCGCGCGTCGTTCGTCGAGCGCGCCCGGCGTTTCGGGCTCGACGATCGCGTCGCGCGCGCGCTCGGGCTCGCCCGCCGGCTGTTCGGCAGCCCGGCGCTCCTGCCGGTGCCGCGGCCGGGGGCGCGCGAGCGCTGGGCCTGGCAGCGCCTGGGGTGGCGCTACGAGGACGAGCGCACGGTCGGCCGCGCGCTGGCCCACGTGGCCGAGTACCACCTTCGCCGCCTCGACGCGGCGGGCGCCGCCGGGCTCGGGCTGGGCGCGCTGGCAAGAACGCTGGTCGATACAGCGTCGCGCCAGGTCGCGCACCGCGCCGCGAGCGTGCGCAGGCCGCGCCTCGCCGCCGTGCGCGCGACCGAACGGGCGATCGGCGACGCGCTGCTCGTCCACGTGCACGCGACCGGCGACGTGCACGTCCTCCGCGGCGACGCCGTCGCCGCCTGGCGGTGCGTGGCGGCGCAGGCCGCGCCGAGTCCCCCCGCGTCGCTCCAGGCGCGACTCGTGGCCGCGGGCCTCGCGCCCGATCGAGCGGAGCAGTCGCTGGCCGCGCTCGTCGACGCCGGCCTGCTCGGGTAGAGTCCGCGCGAAGGCGATGGCGAACCACCGGTACGTCGTCTTGCTGCGCGGCGTGAACGTCGGCGGCAAGAACCTGATCAAGATGTCGGCGCTGGCGGCCTGCCTGGAAGCGGCCGGGTTCGTGGACGTGGTGACGTACATCCAGAGCGGCAACGTGCTGATCTCGTCCCCGGAGACGCGCCGCCCCGTGCTCACCCGCAGGCTCGAGCAGCTCCTCGGCGAGCGCTTCGCCTACCGGGCGAGCGTCGTCATCCGCGACACCCGCGAGCTGCGGCGCGTCGTCGACAAGGCGCCTCCCGGCTTCGGCGGCGATCCCGCCACGTACCGCTACGACGTCCTCTTCCTCAAGGAGCCGCTCACGGCGGCCGAGGCGATGAAGCACGTGACGATCAAGGAGGGCGTCGACGAGGCGCACGCCGGCCGCGGCGTGCTCTACTGCTCGCGCCTCGTCGCCCGGGCGTCGGCGAGCCAGCTCTCGCGGTTGACGCAGCTGCCGATCTACCAGCGCATGACGATCCGCAACTGGAACACGACGACGCGGCTCCTGCAGATGATGACGGAGGCGTGAACATGACTCGGACCGCGCGCACGGCGATCGACAAGCGAGACACGACCGGCCCGGCGAAGGTCGAGGTGCTCACCACCGCCAGGGGTGGGAACTTCCCGCCGGGCAAGATGCTGATCTCGACCCCGCTCGAGATCGAGGCGATCGTGCGTCGCATCCCCGAGGGCCGCGTGCTCACGCTCGGCGCGCTGCGCGGCGCGCTCGCCCGCAGCCACAAGGCCGACTACACGTGTCCGATCACGACCGGCATCTTCCTGCGCATCGTCGGCGAGGCCGCCGAGGAGGAGCGCGCCGCCGGCAAGAGCTCGGTCGCGCCCTACTGGCGCGTCGTGCGCGACGACGGGACCCTCATCGACAAGCTGCCCGGCGGCGACGTGGCGCAGGCCCGTCGCCTGGCTGCCGAGGACGTCGAGGTCCTGCACCTCGGCGCGCGGCGACGCCTCCTGGACGTCGACCACTACGCCTGGTCGCCGCCGCCGCTCAAGCGGGGTGCGCGACCGCGTTGACGGGGCGCGCGCCGGCCTCCCCGCTCCGGACCAGGGCGACGCGCAGGAGGATCGGCGCGACGAGCTGGTTCACGCCGACGATGCCGACGACGAGGGCGAACGCCTGCTCGCCGAAGCTCGGGAAGGTGCGGCGCAGGAGCTCGGCGATGGCGAGCGCGAGCCCGGCCTGCGGCAGGAGCCCGAGCCAGCCGTAGCGTGCGATGGAGGGCTCGTCGCTCTTGCGCGCGGCGATGCGCACGCCGAAGTGGAAGACGACCCCGCGCCCGATCGCGATGATCGCGATCGGGATGGCGAGCGTGGCCAGCACCGCCAGCTCGACCTTGGCGCCGGCGAGCGCGAAGAAGACGAGGTAGATCGGCAAGGACGCCGCCTCGAAGTTGTCGATGAGCGTGTGGGCATCGGCACGCGAGACGTTCTGGATCCACATGCCGGCGGCGAGCATCACGATCAGCGGATCGAGGTGGAGCGCCAGCCCGACCTGCGCGATCGTGAAGCAGACGAGGAGCGTGAACAGCCCGATGCCCTGCTTGACGCGGAGCAGGTACGCGCCGATGAGGGCGCCGACGAACACGCCGAGCGCGCCGGAGCCGAGCACTTCCCACGCGATCACGGAGGCGGTGCGAGCAACGTCGGTGTGGCCGTTGACGACGGCGGAGGCGATCGACGACGCGACGCCGTAGGCGACGACGACGACGAGGTCGGCGATGACGACGACCGCGAGCACCGTGCGCGTGAGCGTCCCGTCGGCGCGGGTCTCGCCGATGAGCGCCATCACCACCGCGGGTGACTGTGCGGCGAGCGCCACGGCGAGGACGCTGGCCACCGCGAGCGCGTGCGCGAGGGAGAGGTCGGACATGAACGGGATGAGGTCGCGGATGGCGAAGATGAGGCCGGTGAGCAGGACCATCGCGCCGATCACCGCCCACCACACGATCGCGCTGATCGTGCGCAGGAGCGGGCGGATCGCGCGGACCTCGAGCTCCGCGCCGCCGTTCAGGGCGATGAGGGCGGTCGCGAGATCGCCGACCATGCGCAGCTCGGACGTCGTGCTGCGGTCGACGAGCACCAGGACGCTCGGTCCCACGACGACGCCGGCGATGATGTAGCCGGTGAGCCGCGGCATCGCGGCGCGCGCCACCAGCGTGCCGGTGAAGTACGAGGTCAGGAGCAGGAACCCGAACGCCAGCTCCATCGAGGCGCCGGCCGGTGCGAACGACCTGGCGGCATGCATCAGGCCGCCCAGTGCGAGGAGCACCAGGACCGGAATCATTTTGAGGTCATATCATCTTCAGGCGCGGCCGTGCATCAGCTCGACGCAGCGCTCGCCGATCATGAGCGACGGCGCGTTGGTGTTGCCGCCGGTGATGCTGGGCATGATCGACGCGTCGGCGACGCGCAGCGCCTCGACGCCGCGCACGCGCAGGAGCGGATCGACGACGGCGCGATCGTCGCCGGCGGCGCCCATGCGGCACGTGCCGACCGGGTGGTAGACGGAGTGGATGCGGTTGGGGAGCTCGCGCGCGAGCGCGGCGTCGTCGGCGAACTCGGGGCCGGGGAGGAGCTCGCCGGTGACGACGTCGGCGAGGCGCTTGCTCGCCATCACCTCGCGGACGAGCTTCATGCCGTCGAGGAGGAAGCGCGCGTCGTCGGGCTCGGCCAGGTAGTTGGGATCGATGAGCGGCGCCGCCGACGGATCGGCGGACGCCAGCCGCAGCTCACCGCGGCTCCTGGGATAGATGAGCGTCGGCATGACGGTGATCGCCGGGCGCTTGTCGACCACGGGCCGGACCGGCAGGTCCTGGTTGGGCGTCGGGTACGACCAGGGCAGGGTGTGGATCTGGAGGTCGGGCTTGCCGTTGGCGTGTCGGGACCGGACGAAGCCGGCGCCCTCGAAGACGGTGCGACCGAACCAGGTGTCACCCTTGGTCGCCTCGGCGAGCATGCCGCCGAGGAAGTGGAGCGGCGTGCCGCGGTGGATCGCCGTCGGCGCCAGGAACGTCATCGGCACGAACAGGTGATCGTGCAGGTTCTGGCCGACGGGCAGATCGGCGACGACGTCGATGCCGTGCTCGCGGAGGTGGGCTGCGGGGCCGACGCCGGACAGCATCAAGATCTGCGGCGAGCCGATGACGCCGGCCGACAGGATCACCTCGCGGGTGGCGCGGACGATCCGTGGGCCGCGCTTGTCGATGATCTCCACGCCGACGGCGCGGCCGTGCTCGATGACGACGCGCCCGACGGTCACGCCGGTCTCGACCGTGAGCCCGGCGTGCTTGCCGAGGTACCCGCGCGACGCCGAGAAGCGGATGCCGCTCTTCGCCGACTGCTGGAAGATGGTCGCGCCCTCCTGCGAGGCGCCGTTGTAGTCCTCGTTGAACGGCACCCCGAGCGTCTCGCCGAGCGCCTCGATCCACGCGTGGGACGCGGGCGTCATGCCCTTCTGGCGGGTGACGGCGATCGGCCCGCCGGCGCCGCGCAGCTCGCTCTCGCCGTCCTCCCAGTCCTCGAGGCGCTTGAACGCCGGCAGCACGTCCGCGTAGCCCCAGCCGTCGCAGCCCTCGCGCGCCCACTCCTCGTAGTTGTCGCGGTGGCCGCGCACGAAGAGCAGCCCGTTGATCGAGCTCGATCCGCCGAGCACCTTGCCGCGCACCGTGGGGATGCGGCGGTCGAGCGCGTGCTTCTGCGGCACCGTGTAGTAGCCCCAGTCGAACTTCTTCTTCACCTGCGGCACGGTGTGTACGATCGAGATCATCCCGGGGATGCGCAGGAAGCGCGAGTCGTCGCGCCGCCCGGCCTCGAGCAGCAGGACCCGCGCGTCGCCGCGTTCGGCGAGACGACGCGCGACGATGCAACCGGCGCTGCCGGCGCCCACGACGATGTAGTCGGCCTCTTCCACGGCCGGAGTGAAACATGTTCTATCCCGGAATGGAACATGTTCTAGGCGAGAGGTCGGCGCTTGACATAGTTCGATAACTGTCGTATTGATGTCGGGCATGCCCCAGCCGGACGTCAAACGCCTCGCCCGGGCGTTCCATGCGCTGTCGAACCCGAACCGGCTGCAGCTCTTCCTCAACCTGCTCGAGGAGAGCCGGCTCGATCTCGCCAAGGGCCGCGTCCACGACTGCTTCCTCGCGCAGCTCCTCGGCAACCTCAACGTCGGCGCACCGACGGTGTCGCACCACGTGAAGGAGCTCGCCGACGCCGGGCTCATCGAGACCCAGCGCGACGGCAAGCAGCTCGTCTGCTCGGTGAAGCCCGACGTCATGGACGAGCTCCGCGCCGTCTTCGCCACGTCGAAGTAGGCCGTTTTTTTGTCCTGATACTTCGAAACCCATCACATCGTCGAACAAGGATCGCCTGCCATGACCCATCACGAGATCGCCATCGAGAAGTTCGGAACCGCCCACAGCCTCACCTTCCGCGAGCGCGCACCCGCGCCGCCCGCGCCCGGCGAGGTGGCGATCGACGTGAAGTACTCGGGCGTCAACTTCGCCGACGTGCAGATGCGCCTCGGCTTCTACCCCGACGCGCCGAAGAAGCCGTTCGTCCCCGGCTACGAGGTGTCGGGCGTGGTCGCCGAGGTCGGGCCCGGCGTCACCGCGGTGAAGCGGGGGGACGCGGTCGTGGCCGGCACGTACTTCGGCGGCTATGCGTCGCGCGTCACGATCCCGGCCACGCAGGTCTTCCCGTTGCCGAGGAACGCGACGCTCGAGACCGGCGCGGCCCTGCCCGTGAACTACTTCACCGCGCAGCTCGCGCTCCACGACATGGCGCGCGTGCGGGCGGGCGACAAGGTCCTCATCGAGTGCGCGACCGGCGGCGTGGGCACGCTGGCGACGCAGATGGCGCGCGCCGCGGGCGCCGACGTCGTGGGGCTGACGACCAGCCCGCACAAGAAGGGCTTCATCGAGGGGCTCGGCGCGAAGGCGTACACGCTCGACGACTTCTACGCCGACAGCTCGCTGAAGGATTTCGACCTCATCATCAACTCGTCGGGAGGCGCGCACATCAACCGCCAGCGCCGGCGCCTCGGCCTCACCGGCCGCATGGTGTGCCTGGGCATGAGCTCGGGCGTGAAGGACGGCCGGCGCAACTTCGCGCGCATCGCGCTGGCGGCGCTGCGCACGCCGCGGATCTCCGTGCTCAAGCTGTTCGACGCGAACACCGGCATCTACGCGCTCAACGCGCTGCACGTCCTGCGCGACCCGGTCTGGGTCGAGCGCATGACGAAGTCGCTGGTCGCCGTCGACGAGCTCGACCTCAAGCCGCACGTCGGCAAGGTCTTCGCCGCCAAGGAGGCGGGCGCCGCCCACGCGTTCCTCGAGACCAAGCAGGCGACCGGCAAGGTGCTGCTCGCCTGGTGAGGACTGCGCCGCTCGACGGAACGCTTGTTCCCGTGAGCCCGGCTGGCGCTCCCGTCGTCAGGGGGTACGTAAGAAGCAGACTCGCGGGAGGCGTTCTCGATGAAGCGCTCGATCGGAGTGGTGTTCGTGGCGGTGATCGCGGCCGGCGGATGTGACGACGGGGTGGACACGTTCGTGCCCCAGTTCCCGGTCACCCCCGACGTGGCCGAGGCTCGTGAGCCTGCGCCCCAGGAGCTGGCGCCGATCGGTCGTCGCGCCCGCGTGATGTACGACCGGCTGCGCGCGGCCGGCTTCGTGCGCTGACCGAGGTCACACGGAGGATGTCATGACGGTGAGCCGAGACGCGCTGGTCGCGTGGCTGGCGACCGCGCTGGTGGCATGCGTCGAACCGCTGGAACCCGAGGAAGGGAGCGTGGCCGAGCGCTTCTCGCCCGACGAGTGCACGGTGCTCTACCCCGGGCCGGGGATCGACGACGGGCTGGTCGGCATCTGCCACGCTGACGAGGTCCACGGTTACGAGTACCTGCGGGTGTCGGCGGAGGCGTGTCGCGAAGGTCACGCCGCCCATACGTTCGACTTCCGCTCGGATGATCCGCTGTGCCGCATCCTCTCGTGGCGGGTCGTGAGTCACGAGCCGGTGCTGGATAGGATCGATCGACCGTGGTAACAGCACCCGGTGCGTAGCCTCCCACTCGCTCTCGTAATGGTTGTAGCCGTCGGTACGGCGTCGCTGGGCGCGGCGTGCGGTGGTGACGACGGTGGTGATGGTCCCGACTTCCAGGACGATCATCCGCGCATCTACCTGCCGCGCAACCGCGACCGGCTGGTCGCGATGGTGAACGCGAACACGCCGGCCTGGCAGCGGTTCAAGAACATCGTCGACGCTCAGGTCGGCGGCGGCGACATCTACGCCTTCGAGGCGTGGAACGCGGCGCTGGTGTCGCAGCTCACCGGCGACACCAGCTACTGCGACTTCGCGGTGCGCCAGATCGACGAGACCGTGCGCGAGGAGGAGCAGCTCATCGCCGGCGGCGAGCGCGCCGACGTGGCCTACGACAGCTACCTCGAGGTCGGGCCGCGGATCGGCGACCTCGCGCTCACGTACGACTGGTGCTTCGAGCAGGCGTCGGCCGAGCAGAAGCGCCGGTGGGTCGCGTACGCGAACCAGGCGGTGTGGAACGTCTGGCACCCCGACGAGGCGCGCTGGGGCGACCAGGTGTTCGAGTGGACGGGGTGGTCGATCGACAACCCGTCGAACAACTACTACTACTCGTTCCTGCGGGCGACGATGACGCTCGGCCTCGCGACGCGGGGCGAGACGCCGGAGGGACAGCAGTGGATCGACATCTTCCGCGACCAGAAGATCCGCGATCAGCTGGTGCCGACGTTCGAGCGTGACCTCACCGGGGGCGGCTCGCGCGAGGGCACCGGCTACGGGATCGCGATGATGCGGCTCTGGGAGCTGTACGACCTCTGGCTCGGCTCGACCGGGGAGAACCTCGCCGACGACACCGGGCACGCCCGCGCGTCGATGCTGCACCTCATGCACCAGACGGTGCCGACGCTCGACCGCGTGGCGCCGGTGGGCGATCACGCGCGCGACTCGGAGGCGAACTGGTTCGACTACCACCGCCACTACCTGCAGACGCTCATGCACCTCCACGCCGACGACCCGATCACGCCGTACGCGGCGCAGCTGCTCGCGAGCTCGTCGGTGCCCGAGATGGAGCAGCGGTTCATGTTCGTCTTCGACTTCCTCTACGACAGCGACGTCACGCCGGCGTCGCTCGACGGGCTGGGCCGCGTGTACTTCGCGCCGGGGACCGGGCAGCTCTTCGCGCGCTCGGGCTGGGACGCGGGCGCGACGTGGCTCAACTTCATCGCCGGTCCGTACACCGAGTCGCACGCGCACCAGGACCAGGGCTCGTTCATGATCTACAAGGGCGGCTGGCTCGCGTACGACGGCGTGGTCGACTCGACGTCGGGCCTGACCCAGGAGCCCGAGGCGCACAGCCTCTTGCGCTTCGTCAACGGCGGGACGACCGTGCCGATGCGCGCGTCGACGACGTCGACGATGGCGGCGGTGGCGCGTGGTCCGGGCTGGCTGCACGCCGCGGGTGATCTCACGCCGGCGTTCGGAGCCAGCGCGCCGGTGACCTTGTGGCAGCGCGAGCTCGTCTTCATCGAGCCCGACGTGGTGGTGGTCTACGACCGCGCCGACTCGGCCGCGCAGCAGGTGTGGCAGCTGGTGAGCCCCGACATGTTCGTGCTCGGCGGCTCGGGCGCCGGCACCGTCGGCGGCAGCCACAGCCTCGCCGTGCAGCGCATCCTGCCTGCGTCGGCGACGGCCCGCGGCGTCGCCCTCGACGGCGACTTCTCCGGCGGCTTCCGCTACGAGGAGACGAGCGCCGCCGGCTCGGTGCGCCACCTGCACGTGGTCTCGGTCGATACGCCGGTCGCTTCGGCCACCGCCTCGCCCTCGGGCAACGACGACGGCGTCGCGATCACGCTCGCCGACGGCCGCACCGTCACCGTCCGCTTCCACCGCGACACGATCGGCGGCTCGCTCTCGATCACCGGCGGCGGCGGCCCCGCCGTCGACGCCACCCTGACCTCGGGCGTGGCGACGCTGCCCGAGCGGCAATAGACGCGGGATGCGCACCGCGTCGTGCACGTGTGGACAGCTCAAGGTGAGTTGCGAGGGCGAGCCGGTCAGGATCTCGATGTGTCATTGCCTCGCGTGCCAGAAGCGCACGGGCAGCATCTTCGGCGTCCAGGCGCGGTGGCCCGCCGATCGCGTGACCATCAAGGGCCGCGCGCAGGCGTACGTGCGCGTGGGCGACGAGGGCACCGCGGCCACCTTTCGCTTCTGCCCGACCTGCGGTGACACCGTCTACTACGAGAACGAGGTGATGCCGGGGCTGATCGCCGTGCCCGTGGGCGCGTTCGCCGATCCGACGTTCCCGCCGCCGCGCGTCTCGGTCTACGGCGTGCGGCGCCACCCGTGGGCCGTCATGCCGGCCCTCGTGCTGGACGAAGACCTCGACTGACGGGCCAAAGTTGACAAAGTTGACACCGTCCCCAAATGAAACGCGTTCTAGAAGGGGACGGTGTCAACTTTGACAACTTAACGGGGCTTGCCCCAGATGGTGTCGTGGTGACACTATTGGAGCATGCTCGCTCAGCCGATCAGTGGGGTGCTCGCCGGCAAGAAGAACGTGCTGCTGGCGGGGTGCGGGGGTGGCTATGACGTCATGGGGGCGGTGCCGCTGGTGCACGAGCTGCGGGCCGGCGGCGCGAACGTGCACCTGGCGAGCCTGTCGTTCGCGTACCTGAACGGGCTCGATGGGGCGGTGCAGGACGGGGCGCATCCGAACCTGTACGCGGTCACGGGCGCGGCGGCGACCGAGAGCAAGTACTGCCCCGAGGCGTGGCTGGCCGCGTTCCTCGACGAGCGTCACCCGCAGCACGCGCCGCACACGGTGCACAGCTTCGACAAGACCGGCGTGCGCCCGCTGCGCGCCGCGTACGCCGCGCTCGTCGAGCGGCTCGCGATCGATGCGATCGTGCTCGTCGACGGTGGCATCGACGCGCTCCTGCGCGGTGACGAGCGCTCGATCGGCACGCCGTCGGAGGATCTGGCCTCGCTCGCCGCCGTCCATGCGCTCGCCGCGCCCGGGCTCACGCGCGTGCTCGCCTGCGTCGGCATGGGCGCCGAGCTGCGCGACGGCATCTGCCACGCCGACGCGCTCGAGCGCATCGCGGCGCTCACCCGGCGCCGCGCCTTCCTCGGCGCCGCCGCGCTCCTGCCGGGCACGCCGGGCGGCGACCTCTACGTCGACGCGATCGCGCACGTCTTCGCCGGGCAGGCCGCGCTCAAGCGCAGCCACGTCCACACGTGCATCGCCGGCGCGTGCGCCGGTGAGTTCGGCGACAAGGGCCCGCACGTGTGGCTCTCGCCCTTGCTCTCCATGTTCTGGTTCTTCGACGCCACGGCCGTCGCCGCCGACCACGTCTTCCTGCGCGAGCTCGTCGAAACCGAGTCGATCTGGGACGTTACGGCGCGGGTCGAGGCCGCCCGCAAGGCCCTGCCGGTGCGTGACCGGACGACGATCCCCCTCTGACGCCGCCGGTTTCCCGTTGCTCCGTGAGGCGCGCGTGAGAGACATTCCGCGCGAGGGGTGTCCATGCCGTATCGCCTGTCCTGCGTCCTCGGCCTGCTTTCGGTCATCTTCGCGGTCGCGCTCGCGGCGTGTGCCTCGAGCCGCCCGGCGAACAACGACGGGGATGGCGGCGTCGAGATCGACGCGCCCACCGGCAGCGGCTTCGGCGAGGTCTGCGACGAGGACGCCGACTGCGCGACGACGGTCTGCCACATCCCTACCGGCGAGACCACGGGCACGTGCTCGCGCGAGTGCATGTTCGACTGCCCCCCGGGCTTCGCCTGCCGCACGATCTCGCAGGGCGGCTTCGATCGCCGCATCTGCATCCCGGCCGAGGAGACGTTCTGCGACGCCTGCCAGACCGACGAGGACTGCGGCGACGACCGCGACGCCTGCGTGCAGCTGACCGCGGGCAAGTTCTGCGCGATCGACTGCTTCAACGACGCCACCGTGTGCCCGGCCGGCTTCTCGTGCCAGGTGGTGGCCTCGGTCGGTGACACCACGCGCCGCCAGTGCCTGCCGATCAACGGCGTGTGCTGCATCGACGGCGACAACGATCGCCACGGCGTGGGCGGCGGCTGCCTCGACGCCGACTGCGACGACGCCAACGATCAGATCTACGTCGGCAACCGCGAGACCTGCGACGGCCTCGACAACGACTGCGTGGGCGGCGTCGACGACAACCCCACCGACTGCGCCAGCGCGCGGTGCGAGCTCGGCCAGCTCGGCTACTTCCAGCGCGCGCCCGACATGTGTCCGGGCGCCGCCGGATGCCAGCAGCAGCCCGCGGTCATGTGCGGCCTCTACACCTGCTCGGGCGGCGGCGAGGTCGGCGACGAGTG
The DNA here is from genome assembly GCA_002344285.1 of Myxococcales bacterium UBA2376. Taxonomy (GTDB): domain Bacteria; phylum Myxococcota_A; class Polyangia; order Haliangiales; family Haliangiaceae; genus UBA2376. The sequence goes on along the minus strand of DDTA01000323.1, from coordinate 29,758 downwards.
CGCCACGGCGTGCGACGTCGAGGTCGACACCAAGTGCATCCCGGCCGCGCACTGCGACGCGTCGGTCTGCCTCCCCGACCTCGCCAACGGCCAGGCGTGCGACGAGGACTCCGACTGCGAGAGTGACCACTGCCAGAACGGGTTCTGCTGCGCCGGCGGCGACTGTTGCGGCGTCGCCATGGACTGCCCGACCTACGGCACGTTCCAGCCGATCTGCGAGAACCCGTCGACGTGTCAGGGCTCGCGCGGCGAGGCGGTCTGCAACGCCAACTTCCAGTGCGCGACGCAGAACGGCGTGCCCGACGACTCCGCGTGCACCACCAGCGTCGAGGCCAGCAACTGTGGCTGGTGGCGCTCGATCTACTGCACCGGCGGCGTCACCCAGACCGCGCCCGCGTGCCCGACCACGTGTAACAGCCACGCCGAGTGTGATCCCGGCGGCTGGTGTGATCCGGTGAGCCGCACGTGCCGCGAGGATCTCGACGACGGCCTCGCGTGCGGCACCGACGCCCAGCGCTGCAAGAGCGGCCACTGCCAGAACGGCTTCTGCTGCGCGAGCGGCGACTGCTGCGCCACCGCGGGCAACTGCCCGGCGAGCTACAGCTCGGCGCCGGTGTGCACGTCGCCGACCGCCTGCGACGGCGAGTCCGACGTCGCCACCTGCGTCGCGTCGATCTGCGGCACGGCCTTCGACGTCGACAACGACTCGGCGTGCACGTCGACGACGCAGGCCAGCGACTGCGGCCCGTATCGGCCGGTCTTCTGCTCGGGCGCGGCGACGCAGACCGCGCCGCCGTGCGCGACCATGTGCACGTCGGACTCGGAGTGCGACACCAGCGCGTACTGCAACACCAGCATGCAGTGTGTGCCCGACCAGCCCAACGGTGGCGTCTGCCAGGACGACGCCGAGTGTGTGAGCGGTCACTGCCAGAACGGCTTCTGCTGCGCGAGCGGCGATTGCTGCGCCGGCGACAACGACTGCAACGCCTACGATCAGGCCGCCGTGTGCGACACGCCATCGACGTGTCAGGGCACCAAGGTCGAGGGCGCGTGCAGCCCGACGTTCCAGTGCGGCACGACGACGATCCAGGACGACTCCGGCTGCGCGGGCATCGAGGCCAACGCGTGCGGCCCGTACCCGGCGCGCGTGTGCACGAACGGAACGGCGCAGACGCCGCCGACCTGCGCGACCACCTGCATGAACGACGCCGGCTGCGACGCCTCCGCCCACTGCTCGGGCGGGATGTGCGTCCCCGATCAGGGCCAGGGCGGATCGTGCATGGTGCAGAACGACTGCGCCGCGGGGCTCACCTGCGTCGACGGCGTGTGCTGCAACAGCGCATGCGGCGGCACGTGCATGGCGTGCGACGTGCCCGGCTCCGTGGGGACGTGCGCGCCCGTGCCCAACCTCCAGGACATCGACAACGAGTGCGGCGCGATCTCGTGCGTCGGCTACTACCACAGCTGGCTCGGCGACAGCTGCCGGCGCAAGGCGGACGTGCCGGCCAACGTGGCGAGCTGCAACGGCGCCGGCGCCTGCCGCACCCAGGCCCAGGAGTGCGCGGCGCAGACCACGGTCGGTCCGGTGACCACGACGTGCGACGCCAACTGTCAGGACCCCAACCTCACGACCTGCACGGCGACGAGCGCGGGCGCGTGCACCAACGTCAACCCCGGCACCCAGACCTGCGGCGTCGGCGCCTGCACGCGCACCGTCAACCAGTGCCAGAACGGCGCGCCGCTCGCGTGTACGCCGGGCTCGCCGACGACGGAGACCTGCAACAACATCGACGACAACTGCGACGGCACCGTCGACAACGGCGCCTTCAGCGACACGTACGAGCCCAACGCCGACTGCGGCTCGGCGCGCGTGCTCGGCGCCGTCGGCTCCGATCAGTCGAACACGTACTCGAGCATGACGGTGTACGGCTCGGGCGACAACGACTACTACGCCATCCCCATGAACGAGACCGACAACTCGTGCTCCTGCGGGTTCCCGTGGACCGACGAGGACTACACGGCGCGCGTCTCGCTGACGGTCCCCGCCGACGCCGGCTCGTACATCATCTGCATGAACACGAACACGTGCAGCTGGCCGGCGGGCTACTGCTTCGAGGTCGCCGCCGGGCAGACGATCAACCTCACGCAGGACCTCGACGGCTCGTGCCCCGGCAGCGACAACTACACCGTCTACCTGCGCATCTACGGCGACAACCCGCCCGGCTTCGAGTGCTCGCCGTACACGCTCACGTACATGTTCGACGCCGGTTACTGCCGCTGAGACGGCAGGGCGGCGGCGACCCACGCGGCGAGATCGGGGAGCGCCACCGGCGGCTGGTCGCGACGCGCGTCGGCGATCGCGCGCCGCAGCTCCTCGGCCGACGGGAAGCGGTCGGCGGGGTCGGGCGCGAGCGCGCGCAGCGCGAGCACCGCGACGGCCTCGGGCAACGCGGCGAGATCGGGGCGCACGCCGCGGCGCACGTTCTCCATCGTCGCCAGGGGCGTCTCGCCGTCGAACGGGCGCACGCCGGTGGCGAGCTCGACGAGCGTGACGCCGAGCGCGAACTGATCGCTCGCGCCGGTGAGCGGCTCGCCGGCGAGCTGCTCGGGCGACATGTACGCGTACTTGCCCTTGCGCGTTCCGCCGGTGAGGTCGGCGAGCGCGGTCGCCTTGGCGATGCCGAAGTCGGCGAGCTTCACCTCGCCGGCGCGGGACACCAGGACGTTGGACGGCGACACGTCGCGGTGGACCAGGCCGAGGGGCAGACCGCGATCGTCCGTCGCCCGGTGCAGGTAGTCGAGCCCGAGCGCGAGCTCCTCGGCGACGAGCAGGACGAGCGGCAGGGGCAGGGGGCGCGCGCGCGTGAGCGTGTCGAGGTCGCCGCCGTCGATCCACTCCATCACNNCCGGCGAGGCGCGCCTCGTGCACCAGCGCGCGCTCGAGCGCCGGCTCGCCCTGCAGCTCGGGCACGAGCGTCTTCACCGCGACCTTGCGCTCGAAGCCGCTCGCGCCGTGGACCACGGCGAGGAAGACCTCGGCCATGCCGCCGCGCCCGAGGCGGCGCACGATGGCGTGGGGACCGAGGCTGGCGCGGTGGCTCGTCATCGTACAATCTCGCCGTGGCCGGCGACGCGACCGCGACAGTGTACAGCGAGGCGCTCGACGGAGCCGGCCGCTTCCGCTGCCAGCTCGTCGTGATCGACGGCGCCGATCGCGGGCGCGCCTGCCGCCTCGGCGATCGCGAGGTCACGGTCGGCACCGACGCCGGCGTCACCCTGCGCCTGTCGGATGATCGCGTGTCGGGGCAGCACGTCGCCGTGCGCGCCGACGGCGCTCGGTTCGTCGTGCGCGACCTCGCGTCGACCAACGGCACCTGGTACGAGGGCTCGCGCGTGAGCGAGGTGCAGGTGGCGCCGGGAGCGACCGTGCGCGTCGGGCGCACGACCTTGCGCATCGAGCCCGAGGCGGAGCCGCTCGAGCTGCCGCCGAGCCAGGCGCGCCGCTTCGGCGAGCTGGTCGGCGAGAGCCTGGCGATGCGCGAGGTGTTCGCGGTGCTCGAGCGCGTCGCCGGCGCCGACGTCACCGTGCTCGTCGAGGGTGAGACCGGCACCGGCAAGGAGCTCGTCGCCCGCGCGCTGCACGACGCGTCGGCACGCCGGCCGAAGCCGTTCGTCGCCGTCGACTGCGGCGCCTTGCCCGAGGCGCTCCTCGACAGCGAGCTCTTCGGCCACGTGAAGGGCGCGTTCACCGGGGCGGCGGCGCCGCGCGCCGGGCTCTTCGCGCGCGCCGACGGCGGCACCCTGTTCCTCGACGAGCTCGGCCGCATCCCGGCGAGCGTGCAGGCGCGGCTCCTGCGCGTGCTCGAGGAGCGCGTCGTGCGCCCGCTCGGCGCCGACCGCGAGCGGCCCGTCGACGTGCGCGTCGTCGCCGCGTCGCGCGACGACCTCGACGCCGAGGTCGCNNCGCCGCCGGCCGCTTCCGCGCCGATCTCCTCTACCGCCTGGGCGTCGTGCGCGTGCGCCTGCCGCCCCTGCGCTCGCGCCGCGAGGACCTGCCGCTGCTCGTCGCCGAGCTCCTGCGCCGGCGCGGCCTCGACGCCGCGCGACCGGCCGGGCTCGGCCTCGATCGCCTGCACGCCCACGGATGGCCCGGCAACGTGCGCGAGCTGCGCAACGTGATCGATCGCGCCGTCGCGCTGGCGCCGGGCGCGCGTGGTTTCGCGGACCTCACGATCCGCATCGACGCGGCGGCCGCGCAGCCGGCCGACGAGGGCGTGGCAGTGCGCGCGGATCTGCCGTACGCCGAGGCCCGCGAGGCGGTCATCCACACCTTCGAGCGTCGCTACCTCGCCGACCTCCTCGCCCGCAACGACGGCAACATCACCGCCGCCGCCCGTGACGCGCAGGTCGACCGCAAGCACTTCCGCACGCTCGCCCGCCGCCACGGCCTGGTGGCGACCCCCGGCGACGACGAAGATTGATCGGCCACGGGCACGGGCACGGGCACGGGCACGGGCACGGGCACGCGCACGGGGAACCGGCGGCTAGAAACGTGTCGCGACCGAGACGCCGCGGGTCTCGCCGAGGATGGGCGAGACCGACCAGCCGCCGGGGCTGACCGGCGCCGGCGGTGCGACGGCCGCGGGCGCACGAGCGCGCGTGAGCGTGCGGAGCGAGAGCGCGGCGGTGATCGCGCCGAGCCCGATGTCGATCCACGCGATGTCCTGCTGCAGCTCGCGCCGCTCGTCGAGGTCGCGCTGCATCGCGTAGCCGGCGAAGATCGTGAGGCCGCCGACCACGAGGCCCGCGCCGCCGGCGCCGTTGCCGGCGTCGTCGCGCAGGTTGGCGGCGATCGCGAAGCCGTTCGCCGCCGCCAGCCCCACGCTCGCGACCATCGCCGAGCGGTCGACGTCGTTGGTGCAGTCCTCGAAGCCGCAGCCGTCGTAGGCCGGCTGGATGCGCGCCGCCTCGGCCGCGGTGAGCCCGTTGCGATCGAGCCACGCCACCAGCGCCGGCTCGAACGCCTCGTCGGCCGCCAGCTCGGGCACGTAGGCCAGGTTGCGGGTGCGGGCGACGGCGGCGACCAGCTCGGCGCCGCCGGCCTCCTCGATCAGGTGCGCCATCGCGCAGCGCGTGCCGTGCTCGTCGACGAAGACCGGGAGGCGATCCGCGCGCACGTGGTTGTGCGGGAACTCGCCGCGCGCCGCGTACGCGCGCAGCCGCTCGATCGCCTCGGCGCGCGCCGCGCGCTGCGACGCCGAGAGCCGCGACACGTCGGCGGCGTGCAGCTCGGCGTCGACCGCGGCGAAATGGCGCCGCAGCCGCTCGACCTGGGCCGGGTGCGTGGCGTCGTCGTCGTGCGTCGCGCACCCGGCGAAGCCGAGCACGGTGATGGCGAGCATCACGGCGGCGGCCAGGGCCGCGACCAGGTCCGAGATCCGATCGACGATGGGTCCCCGCATGCCGCACTGCCGGAGCAAGCGCCGGGCCCACGCGCCGGCGCGAGCAAGCGCGCGGGATCACGTCGCCACCTCTCAGTTTTCCGAGACGACGCGCACGACGACGGCCGAGATGTTGTCGCGGCTGCCCGCCGCGTACGCCTCCTCGACGAGCGCGTGACACGCCGCCGCCGCCGGCAGCGCGAGCAACGCCGCGATCCGCTCGGGCGCGAGCACCTCCGACAGGCCGTCGCTGCACAGGAGGAAGACGTCCCCCGCGCGCGCGTCCTCGACCCGGACGTCGGGCTCCGCCGCCGGCGTGCCCAGCGCGCGCGTGACCACGTGCTTCCACGCGAAGTCCTCGCGCTCGGGCAGCTCCGAGCCCGCGGCGACGAGCTGCGCCCACAGCGAGTGGTCGACCGTGAGCTGCTCGAGCGCGCCGTCGCGCTGGCGGTACACGCGGCTGTCGCCGACGTGGCCGATGACCGCGCGGCCGGGCTCGAGCCGGAGGACGACGACGGTCGAGCCCATCTGCGCGAGGCGGCCGTGTCGCCGCGCGGCGATCCGGTCACCGGCGAGGCGGGTCGCGACCGCGACCTCGTTCTCGGTGACGCCGAGGCGTGGATCGATCCGGTAGGGCCAGGTCACGTCGCGGTCGCTGGCGGTGCGGCTGACCAGCTCCTCGATCGTCGTGACCGCGACCCGGCTGGCGATCTCGCCGCCCTCGTAGCCGCCCATGCCGTCGGCGACGACGAAGAGTCCGAGATCCGGACGCGCGCAGACCGCGTCCTCGTTCTCCGGGCGGCGGCCGGTGACCGTGAGTGCGAAGGTGTCGAGCAACATGGTCGCTCGTAGAGCGCGCCGCGTGCCGCGCGGAAGCGCGCGCCGCGACTCGGCCGGGAGGGGTGGTGACACTCCTCCCGGACGTGCACACGGTCGGTTGCTGACGCGGCGCGTGGCGACATCAGCCGCCGCCAACTCCAGTTTCACGTGGGGACTGGACGCCCGTGGCGTGGATCTCCCCCGGTGGCCAAGACTTGAATCATCCTCGATGGATAGGGTTCAGGCTCGGGATCTCGCGAGGTTGGAACCGTTGTTGCTCTGGGCTCTTCCCGCACCGACGCGGGAGACCCGGAATGCGCCAGCTCATTCTTTTCGGATTCGTCACCAGCACGCTCCTTGGCTGCACCCAGACCGAGACCGAGGACCGGCCCGAGCCGCCGCTGCTCCAGGTCCTCTCTCCGGAGCGCGGCACGATGACGCCGGGGCTCGCCACCGTCGAGGTGCGCGGCACGGTGACGCCGGCGCTCGACAGCGACGCGACGATCACGCGGGTCGAGGTGAACGGCACCGCCGCCCGCCTCGACGACCTGGGCAACTGGAGCGCCAGCATCGCGCTGGCCCCCGGCGCCAACATCATCCGGACGGTCGCGACCGACTCGGCCGGCGCGGTCGCCGACGACACGCGCGGCCTCATCACCGGCGACCTCCGCCCGGTCGACACGACGATCGAGAACGCGATCGCCGCCGGCCTCTCGGCCGCCGCGTTCGACAAGCTGGGTGACACCGCGGCGGCGCTGGTCGCGCAGAGCGACCTCGGTTCCTTCGTCGCGCCCTACAACCCGGTCATCGCCAAGGGCCTGACCAACGGCCAGGAGGACTGCCTCTTCGGCAAGGTCTCGGTCAAGCCGGGCCTCGACGTCGCCAACGCGTTCCTCGCGCTCGTCCCCAACAACAACGGCCTCTCGCTCGACGCCGAGCTCGTCGGCGTGAACATCCCGCTCCATGCCCGCTACGCCGCGGCGTGTATCAACGGCAACACGGACATCTCGATCACCGCGCAGCGCGCGCGCATCCGCGGCAACCTGGAGATCGTCGTGGTCGACGGCCGCTTCGACGTGCGCCTGGTCAACCCGACGGTCACGTTCACCGGCTTCATGCTCCACGCCAGCGGCGTGCCCGGCGCCGTGCTCGATCTGCTCGATCTCGACCAGGAGATCGCCGACACGCTGGCGTGGGCGGTCGAGCGCTTCATGGCCCCGCTCGTGAACAAGGCGCTCGCCGGCGTCGAGGTCGGTCCGCAGAACGTGAGCCTCCTCGGCCAGCAGCTCCGCGTCGCGGTGGCGCCGGCCGGCGTCGCGTTCGACGCGTCGGGCGCCGAGGTCGTGCTCGACGGCTCGCTCGTCGTCCAGGGCACGAGCGCCAGGTTCGTGTACACGGAGAACCAGACGCCGCCCGGCCGCGGCGGCGCGGGCGTCGCCCTCGCGGTCGCCGACGACACGATCAACCAGCTCCTCGCCGGCTTCTGGGGCGCGGGCGGCCTCAACATGCAGATGGAGATGGACCTCGGCATGTTCGACGCGCTCCGCCTCGACGCGCTCCTGCCGCCGGTGGTGTCCACCGACGCCGACGGCTCGATGAAGCTGGTGATGCCCGACCTGATGCTCGAGCTGCGCAAGCACGGTCAGATGCTGGCCCGCACCGCGATCACCGTGGAGATGAAGCTCAAGGTCGAGCCGGCCGCCAACACCTACGCCGCCAGGATCTCGATCGAGACGCCGACCTTGCGCGCCGACATCATCGAGAACGTCCAGGGGATCCCCGACGAGGCGCTCGAGGCGCTCCTGCCGCGCGCCGTCGAGAGCGAGATCGCGACGTTCTCGCCGCTGCTCGGCGCGGTGCCGCTGCCGACGGTTCAGGGCGTCATCGTGTCGGGCCTGCACATGGGCGGCACCGGCGGGTACGTCACGATCGCCGCGGACATCGACTGAGTCGGATCAGAACCAGACGGTGTCGAGGTAGATCTCGGGCTTCGGGTTCACGACGCCGCCGCCGTGGCGCGCGTCGATCCAGACGAGCACGCGGTTGGTGCCCGACGACACGCCGCCCAGCTCGGCGGTGCCCTCGATGAAGCGGGCGTGGCCGATGACGGTGGGCGTGCCGGCGGTGAAGCCGGTGGAGCCGGGCGCCGTGAGCGGCGCGGCGTAGAGCTCGATGCGCCCGGTCGTCAGGCTCTGGTACGAGCGCTGATCGAGCCACGCCAGGACGCCGCCGACCAGCGCGGGCTCGCTGCGGTGGAGCGGGGCGGTGACGACGAGCGCGCCGCGCCCGCGCGACGGATCGAGGGTCGCGCCGTCGACGGCGGCGGCGCGGAGCGCGGTCGGTGGCTCGTCGCTGGCGTCGGTGAGGTCCTGCGCGCCCCAGACCACGAGCGTGCCGCGCGCGTCGGTCACCAGCCGGCACTCGTGGTGCCAGTCGAGGCCGGAGGTCGCGGCGTAGACGAGCTCGCCGACCACGCCGGCGTCGCTGACGGCGATCACCTCGCACTTGGGGATCGAGAGCTCGAGCGCGGCGTCGTGGAGCTCGCGCTTGAAGGCGACGAGCGAGGTCGTCCCGCTGCGCGCGACGTCGATGTGCGTGATCGGATCGAAGCCGCCGTGCGGGTCGTCCATGCCGGCGGCGGCGACGACGACCGGGCCCGCCACCTCGCCGCCCGGCGTCACCCGCATCCAGCGGATGTGGCTCGAGCCGGCGCCGTTGTTGACGCGGTAGACGAGCACGTAGGCGTCGCCGGTCCACACCACGTCGCCGCCGTACGATCCGTACATGCCGGCCGGGTCGAGCGCGATCGGCGCGACCAGCTCGGCGCCCGCGTGATCGACGACGGTGAACATGTTCTTGTACGGGCCGCCGCCCGGGTGCTGGTAGAGGACGCCGACCGAGCTCGGTCCGAGCGCGGTGCGCGCGTACAGGATGTCCTCGGCGGCGGCGAGGAGGACGCGCGGCGGCGCGAGGAAGCGGCCGGCGCCGTCGAGCTCGGCGATGCGCACGCGCCGCGCGCCGTCGCGCGAGTCGGTCCACGTCAGGTACCAGCGACCGTCGAGGTCGTGGATCCGCGGGGTGCCGGCGTTGCCGTCGCGGCTCACCTCCGTGATCGCCATGCCCCCGGCGCGCACGACCAGCGTCGCCCGCGCGCTGGCGGTGTGTGTGGTGTTCGTCGCGGTCGCCACCAGCTCGTGGTCGCCGTCCTCGACCGCGACCAGCGGGACCCGCGCCACCCAGTCGTTGCCCTCGCGCGCGGCGGTGATCTCCACGCCGCCGAAGGTGACCGTGAGGTCGTCGGCGGCGCCGTCGACGACGACGCGCACCGGCACCTCGGCGTACACCCACGGGCTCGCGCCGAACGCGCCGGCGTGCGCCTGCGGCAGCGACACCGCCAGCGGACCGGACGAGCCGCCACCGTCGTCGTCGCCGCCGTCGTCGTCACCGCCGGGCGACGCGCCACACGCCGCGGCCAACGCCGCCGCCAGGATCCATCCGAACGCTCGCGCGAGTCCTCTCATCGCGGGCGATGCTGGTCGTGCCGCGCCGCCGCCGCAAGCGCGGTCTGCGCCCCGCCGCGCCGTCGCGCACCTCAGTTCGCGAGCAGCCCCGGCAGCACCGTGCCCGACGGGCCGAGCACCACGTGGTCGAAGCGCTCGACGTTGGCCGGCGCCTCGGCGTTGACCAGCCAGCTCGTGCCGCCGGCGTGGCGCGCGGCGTCGACCAGCCCGGCCGCCGGGTACACGAGCCCCGACGTCCCGACGGCGAGGAACACGAGGCGACGACCGGCCGTGTCGACGAAGCGCTCGATCCGCGCGAGGTACGCGCGGTCGATGATCTCGCCGAACCACACGATGTGGGGCCGGAGCAGCGCGTCCTTGCCCGCCGCCTTGCAGCGGCCGCACATCGGCGCGACGCCCGGCTTGTAGGCCTGGCGGTCCTCGAACGGTGGGCGATCGCAGACGGTGCAGCGCGAGCGCATGAGCTCGCCGTGTAGCTCGATCAAACGTTCGCTGCCGGCCGCGCGGTGGAGCCCGTCGACGTTCTGGGTCACCAGCAGGAAGCGGTCGCCGAGCCGGCGCTCGAGCGCGACCAGCGCGTGATGTCCGCCGTTGGGCGTGATGCCCTCCATGCCGGCGCGGCGCTGCGAGTAGAAGCGCCACACCAGCAGCGGGTCGCGCGCGAAGCCGTCGGGCGACGCGACCTCGTGCACGTCGTGGCCCTCCCACAGCCCGCCGGCGTCGCGGAACGTCGGCACGCCGCTCTCGGCGGAGACGCCGGCGCCCGTGAGCACCAGCACGTGGGTGTCGTCGGTGATGGGGAGGGTCTTCATGGCAGACGTATTAGTGTCACATAGACACTAATACGTCAAGCCGGACCTTCAGGCCGGACGGATGATCGCGAACACCGCGCCCTCGCGGTCGGCGAGGATCGCGAACCGCCCGATGTCGGGGATGTCCTCGGGCGGGGTCACGACCTTGCCCCCGGCGCGGGTGGCGCGCGCGCTCGCGGCGTCGGCGTCGTCGACCGCGACGTACGGCAGCCACATCGTCGGCGTGTCGCCCTGCGCCTTCATCACGCCGGCGCGCGGCGCGCCGCCCTGCTCGAGCACGTGGTACGTGCCCACCGGGCCCATGTCCATCTCCTTGACGCGGTAGCCGAGCGCGCGCGTGTAGAAGCCGACGGCCCGCGCCGGATCCGGGGTGTGCAGCTCGTTCCAGTGGAACGTGCCCGGCGCCGGCGGCGCGTCGGGCTCGCTGGCCGACGCGGGCTGGAACAGGTGGAAGCTGCCGCCGGTCGGGTCGGCGACCCGCACCATGCGCCCCACCGCCGGCACGGTCTCCACCGCGCCGAGGACCTTGCCGCCCTCGGCCTTCACCCGGCCCATCGCGGCGTCGAGGTCCGCGACCGCGAGGTACGAGGTCCAGTGGGGCGCCGCGTTCCTGTCGGCGGCCGCGTAGCCGCCGATCGGCTTGTCGCCGGCGCTCATCATCTCGTAGGTGGTGTCACCCATCGGCATGGGCGTCACCTTCCAGCCGACCACCTCGCCGTAGAACCCCTGCGCCTTCTTCGGGTCGCGGGTGAACAGCTCGAACCAGACGAACTTGCCTTCGATCACGCTCATCGTTGTCTCCTTCATGGCGTTGCGCCCTGAAGTCGAACGAGTCGCGCCGGATCGACAGCCCCCGCGAAGAAAGATCAGTCCCCGTCCGGAACCCGCACGGTGAGGACCGGGACCATGCTGTGGCGCACGACCTTCTCGGTGACCGAGCCGAGGACGACGTGGGCGAGGCCGGTGCGGCCGTGGGTGCCCATCACGATGAGGTCCGCGCCCTCGCGCTTCGCGCAGTCCGCGACCTCGGAGGCGACGTTGCCGGTCCGCGCCACCGTGCTGACCTCGACGCCGTCGGTGCGCAGGCGGTTGGCCAGATCCTCGAGGTGCGACTCCGCCGAGCGCATGGCGTAGTCCTTCACGTTGATCGGGGCGCCCCCCTCGTCGGGCACCACCGCCGCGCCCGGTCCCAGCATCGGCGGCAGCTCGGCGACGTGGAGCAGCACCACGCGCGCGCCGTGGAGCTTGGCGACGTCGCGGGCCAGCGCCGCGGCGTGGTTGGCGCAGCTCGAGAAGTCGTGGGGCACCAGGATCGTCTTCCACATGCGCGCATCATCGCACGGCCGGCGCTCAGTCGGGCGTCGGGCCGGCGCAACCGTAGACGATGTCGACGTCGGTGACCTGGCCCGCGCTCAGCTGGTCGCAGTAGCTGCCGTAGAAGGTGATCGTCATCGTCGCCGGGTCGTAGTCCCAGCCGTTCATGTGCGTCGGGTCGCGGGGCACGGACGTGACGTTGTCGAAGAACGCGTAGAGCTCCTGCAGATCCGCCGGGGGATCGACGAGGACGAACTCGCACCCGAGGACCAGGTCGGCGATCGCCGCGAGCGCCATCTCGAGCTCCATCGCGTCGTCGGCCTGGTAGTAGCGCGGGCTCTGGGGCAGGGCCGTGCCCCCGTTCACCGCGAACATGTCCATCTGCGCGGCGTCGGTCGCGCCGCCGAACCCGACCACGAACGTCTTCACGTCGCGCATCGTGTTCAGGTCCGAGATGATCATCTCGGTGCCGTTGTCGCCGCCGGCGGCGCTGCATCCGGCCTGCATGCCGTCGGTGATGAGCATGACGAAGCTCTTGCGCGTCGGATCGTCGAGCGCGGGCTCGGTCGCCGCCTGCTGCATCGCGGTGTCGATGTTGGTCACGCACGGACCGTCGGGGTAGTTGGGATCGCTGGTCATGAGCGAGCTGGTGAGCAGCGTCTGGATCGCGGTCTCGTTGCCGGGCGCGACCGGGATCGGGATCGTCGCCTGCTCGCAGTTCGGCGTCGCCGTGTCGGGGAAGAGCGTCAGCCCCCAGCGGATGTCGCCGGCGAAGTTGGTGGTGAGCTGGTTGATCGCGGTGACCGCCGACGTCCACTTCGGGACGCCGCCCGCGTTGTTGCGCATCGAGCACGAGCGGTCGAGCGCGATGAGCATGTTCGGCGGCACCGGCTCGATCGTCACCTCGGTCGCCCCGCACTCGCCGCCGGGGACGCAGGTGTTGCTCGCGTCGCACTCCATGCCCGGCAGGCAGTCCTCGTCGACGGCGCACGTGCCGTCGGGGATGCACGTGCCGTTGACGCTGCAGAAGTCGGCGTCGGCGCAGTCGCCGTCGCCGAGGCACGTCCCTTCCGGGATGCACGCGCCCGACGTGCTGCAGATCTCGCCCGGATCGCAGTCGGCGGCGGTGGCGCAGGGCCGCGCGGGAACGCAGGCGCCGTTCTCGCACACCTCGCCCGTCGGGCAGTCGTTCGGACCGGTGCACGGCGTGCCGCTTCCCCCGCCGTCATCGCCGCCGCAAGCCGACACCAGACACACGATCGCGAGCACGCGCCAGGCGTGGCAGACCCTCATGAGTCCAGGATACCGATCCGGCGGGTCGGAAGGAACGCGAGAGAAAGGGCGCCAGGCGTCGGGCGGGGGCCTGAAGGCCGCAGGCCCGACGCCTGGGGTGGGAGCCGTCACTCCAGCCGGACGGCGGGAATGACGCGGAACGACAGCTCCGGTGCCTTGCGGCGGTGGACCTCGGCGGCCACCTCCTCGCGCACCTCGTCGGCTACCTCGCGCAGGTGGGACATGACCTCCACCGGATCGATCCCGCCGTGCGCCGCCGCGAGCGTGACCAGGACCCGGGCCGCGGAGGGCGCCGGATCGACCTGGACCACGAGCAGGTCGGCGAGCAGCGGATCGTCGGTGTCGGCCAGGTACCACGCCACGGCGTCGGCGACCTGACGGCAGACCTGTCGATCCTTGTGGCCATGTCGGCCACGGGATCCTGAAGACATGGACTCCTCTGAACAGAGACGAGTGGACGGTGATGGACGGAGCCTGGACGGAGCCAGGCCGGTCAGCGAAGGAAGGCAGGGTCGGGGTTCATCACGGTCCACCTCCGGAGGAGGTCAGGGCGACAAGGTACTCGCGGCGAGCGCCGAGTCAACGGCAATCACGCGCCGCGCCCGTATCTGGCCTATCATCGCGGGAAAGATGAGTCGCTGGAGCTCCGAGACGGAGGACCAGGCGAGGTTGCTGATCGACGCGGTCGTGGCCGGGGGGCCGACCCGACTCGCGTCGTGGCGCCGCCTGATGGCGTTGATCGCGCCGCACGTCGAGGCCTGGGCGCGTGGCAGCCGCCTCCTGCGGCGGTGCCGCCTCGCCGGTGAGGACGACGCGCGCGCGGTCATGGTCGCGGTGCTCGAGCGCCTCGCCGCCGGTGACCACGCCAACCTGCGCGCCTTCCAGGCGCGCGAACGCGCCGACGACGACGCGGCGCGCGACGAGCTCGTCGACGAGCTCGCGCGGCTGGGCCGGCTCGAGGACGAGGAGGAGGAGGAGGAACCGGTGGACGCGCCCGCCGACCAGCCGGCGAAGGCGTGGCTGCTCCGGCTCGTCGACTACGCCGCGCGTGATCACGTGCGCCGCCGCTTCGGCTGGTCCCAGGCGGGCGACGGTCCGAGCAAGCGCGATCTGCACAGCGACGCGATGCCGCTCGACACCGGCGCCGACGCCGGCGCGCGGCCGCCGATGACCGACCGGCTCACCGTGTCGCAGCTGGTCGCCGAGGTGCGCGCGTACATGGCGTCGTTCCCGGAGGCCATGCAGTCGGCGCTCAGCCTGTGGCTCGACGATCACGGCTTCGACGAGATCGCCGCCGAGCTCGCGCTCGCCGACGCCGCGAAGGCGCGCGCGCTCGTGCGTGCGGGTCAGGCGCGGCTGCGCGAGCGGTTTCGCGGACGCGCGCCGCTCTTCGCCTGACGCCCGGGGGACTCGCCGCGCGCGGTGGCTCGAGCCCGGCCAGCGCGGCGAGACGGCGGCATGCCGCGCACCGGGCGAGGTGGGCGCGGCTCGCGGCGGTGCCGGCGAGCAGCTCTTCGAGCGCCGGGTGGATCACAGATCCATCGCGTAGCCGACCTCGAGGCCGAGGTAGAAGTCGTGGTTGCCCTCCGTCGGGATCGCGGCGAGCTCCATGCCGATCACCCACGGCCCGAGCGGTGGGATCGCCTCGTGCCACGACATCGCCGCGCCCAGCTTGCCGCTCGACAGGTTGTAGAGCGCGTACAGCTCGCGGATCGCGTGGTCACGGAAGCCGCCGACCGAGTGGTACTGGAGGCCGCCGGCGGCGACCGGCGTGAAGCCCGACGGCGCCGTCGACATCGGGTCGTCAGGCGCGGGCACGAGCACGCCCTTCAGGCCGCCGGCGAGCATGAGCGCGCGCCGCATCACGGTCTTGTGAGACGTGACGATGCGCGTGCCGCCCGACGGCGCCGACGACCAGGTGTCCCAGGCGACGCCGTACCGGCTCCAGATGACGAGGCCCCCGAGCGCGTCGAGCTGGCCGAGCCCGCTGACGTCGTAGCGGACGCGGCCGGTCGCCCAGAACGGCCCCAGCTTCTTGTCGGCGCGGGCGGCGCCGGTGAGGCTGCCGCCGAGCGCATAGCCGAGCGCGATCTCGATGCTGACCGGCGCCGGTCGCACGCAGGCCTCGAGCTGCTCGCGCGTCGGCTCGGCCGCGAGCGCGGCCTCCTTGCAGACGAGCGGCTGGCCGGCCTCGGCGGGTCCGGCGAGCGCGGTGGTGATGACGATGGTGGCGGCGATGCTGAAGACGAACGTGAGCTTCATCTGGGTCCTCCACCCGGTGAGCACGAGGTGCAGAGGCGATCCGTCAGCCGCGGGATCTGTCTGACGGATCGCCTCGCCCCCACGTGATGAGCGGCATGAACCAGTCCATCGCGCGTCTCCTCCTCGCCGCCACCGCGCTCTCCGTCGCGGGCGGCTGCATCTCGTTGTTTCCCATGCCGGGCACCGGCAAGAAGTCGGGGCCGCCGGCCAAGGCCGAGGTCGACGGCAAGGTGTTCGGCACCGGCACCATGGTCGTCGACGAGTGGGATGTCACCCTGCTCGTCGATCCGGCGTCGGTCGACGTCATCAACACCCCCCAGCAGCTCGTCGTCTCGAGCGCCAAGGGCGGCGTGGTCGACCCGATCCACGGGGACTTCGAGCTCACGATGCGGCCGAAGAAGCCGGGCGAGACCTCGAAGTCGCTCATCGCCGAGGAGCTGCGGAAGCTGAACGTCAGGCGCAAGCCGCAGTACTTCAAGGGGGTGATGGCGTCGTTCGACGTCCCCACGATCGAGGAGCAGACCTCGAACGGCAGCTTCATCGGAGCGATCAAGGCGGCGGAGCAGGGCAACTGCGTCTTCGAGCTCCTCAT
Organism: Myxococcales bacterium UBA2376; assembly: GCA_002344285.1. GTDB lineage: Bacteria > Myxococcota_A > Polyangia > Haliangiales > Haliangiaceae > UBA2376. The sequence continues at coordinate 13,704 of DDTA01000323.1, read as the reverse complement.
CGTCGCGCCCGACGTCGACCAGCTCGTGAAGCTCGAGCTGGCCACGCGCGCCGGCATCCTCGCCAAGGTCGGCAAGACGCCGATGCCGGCGGCCTGCCGGTGACGGCCGCGGCACGCCTCGCCGCCGCGTGCGCGCTGGTCGCGGGTGGCTGCGGGCTCGGCGTCGGGCCGTACCAGCCGCGGCGCGACGCGTACGCGACCGCCGGGGGCGCTCGCGCTGACCTGCACTTCGACGAGGCCGAGCGACGCGCGGCGCACCAGGCGGCGAAGCGGCAGCGGGTGCGCGAGCTCGGGGGCGGAGAGACGCCGATGTACGCCTTCGGCGGCGGCTACTACGTCGGCATCAAGCAGGGCGTGAGCCAGACGCGCGCCGGCGACGGTGCGTGGTCGGCGCGCGTGTACGCCTTCGAGGTCCACGCCGGCTTCTTCCACGCCGTGCTGCGCGATCGCGTCGTCCTGGGCACGAGCCTCTTCGCCGTCGGCTACGGTACCGGCGACCGCGCGGCGACGTCGAGCGCCCGCTACGTCGGCGCCGGCGGCGAGCTCGCCGTCAAGCTCGGCGTCACCGACTCGCTGTCGTTGCGGACGGCGGGCGGACGCTTGCACGGCCGCGCCACGCTCGAGGAGGCGATGGTCGAGGAGGACGCGACGACCGGCGCGTGGCGCGCGGCGGCGGGCCTCGACTGGGTCGTCGCGCGCGTCCACGGCAACGATCTCGTGCTCACCACCGAGGCGCAGCTGGCGCGCACCGGGGAGATCACGCTGCTGGGCCAGCCACGCAACGTGGAGGCGCGAGCGCTCCTGTTCGAGCTCGTGCTGGTGGGGATCTAGATCATGCGCAGCTCCTCGCACATCGTGGTGCTCGTCGCCGGGATCGCGATCCTCGGGCTCTTGCCCGCATGCGCCGCCGGGTTCGGTGCGCCCGGCCCGGGCGCGGCCGGGATCGTCCGCGTGAAGGGCCCCGGCACGTACGTCGAGCCCGGCTGCGTCGGCTGGTGCCGCGCGGTCTATCGCGACGGCTACGTCAAGCGCGACGGCCCCGGCTTCAAGGTCATGTTCGGCACGAAGCTCGGCGTCACCGACGGGAGCTTCGCCGCTCGCGCCGCCACGCTCGGCACCACGGGCGAGCCGCACCTCGACGTCTCGTTCGTGCCGCGCAGCGACCGCTGGGCGGTGACCGCGACCGCCGGCTACCTGTTCCAGACGCTCTGGTACGACGACGCGACCGTCTCGTACCGCGGCCTCGCGCCGAGCGTCGCGTTCCACTGGGGGCTCCGCCGACGCGTCTACGTCCACGGCGGCCTGGGCCGCGGCTTCGGCTCGCTCGTCGTCACCCCCGACGGCGCCGAGGACGGCGTGTCCGCCGGCGCGGGCCAGCACCGCGCGCTGGCCGGAGCGTCGTTCGTCTTCCGCCGGACCCCGTCGATCGACTTCGCGCTACGCGTCGAGGCCAACGCCTACACCACCGGCGAGGTCCCCCTCGGCACCGAGCGCGGCGCGCTGCGAGGCTGGGGCGTCACGTTCCAGGGACTGCTGTCGCGCTTCTGAGCCGGTCGTGACGGCGCGTTCACGGTGAGCCCAGCCGCGACGAGGACTTGCGCGCGGCGCGCGACTTGCTCCGGAGGTGGTCCATGCGCTCGTTGCTCCTTGCCGGTCTGTGCCTCCTCCTCTCCGCCTGCTCGATCTTCACCCGGTCGATCGAGCGGCCGACCGCCGACGTGCGCACCGTGTCGGTGCAGTCGGCCGGGTTCACCGGGATGACCGGCGAGCTGCACCTCGACGTCGCCAACCCCAACGGCTTCGGCGTGCCGCTCGCGGGCATCGACTGGCAGCTCTCGGTCGGTGGCGCGCGCGCGGTGACCGGGTCGGTCGAGCTGTCGCAGACCATCCCGGCCAAGGGGGTCGCGCCGGTGAGCACGTCGCTCACGATCGACGCGCGTGACGCGATCGTCGTGGCCGAGCAGATCGCGCGCGGCGCGCGCACGTACCAGCTGTCGGCGCGGCTGCGCTTCTCGACGCCGGTCGGTCCGCTGGACGTCGACGTTCGCCACGAGGGTCAGCTCGCCGCCGCGCGCGGGCTCCTCGGCGTTCGCTGATCCGACTACGGCGGCGGGAGCAGCTCGACGCCGAGCGCGGGGAAGAAGGGCAGGCCGCGGGTGTAGCGGCGCTCGGTGAAGTCCTCGTTGTAGGTGACGCCCTCGGGGTTGGTGCGGTGGGTGGCGTTCTGCACGTCGAGGAAGAGGTTGATCGTGCCCCACGGGCGCCGCCACGTGCGATCGACGCGCAGATCGAGCTGGAGGAAGAGCGGCAGCCGCTCCGACAGGATCGGGCCCGAGATCGCGACCCACTCCTGGTGGGTCTCGTCGAAGTAGCGGCCGGCGACCGGGGTGATCGGGTTGCCGCTCGCGACGCGGAGACGCCCGCCGAAGCGCCACCTGCCGACGGGGCGCGTCGCGAGGAGCGTCGCGACGTGAGGCTGGTCGAGCACGTACGGGTAGTACGTCGCGTCGACGCGCGGGTCGCCGGTGCGGAACGAGCGCGACCACGTGTACGAGAGCCAGCCGGTGACGGTGCCCAGCTCGCGCTTGAGCTGGACCTCGACGCCGTACGCCCGGCCCTTGCCGACCGCCTCGCGGTACGAGTAGGAGCCGAACTGCTCGTCGACGAGCTCGCGGCTGACGGCGAGGAGGCCGCCAGCCTGGCCGCTGCCGTTGTCGGCGATCGGCGTGGCGCCGGTGACGACGTCGACCGAGAGGTCGCGTTTCTCCTGGCCGTACGCGGTCACCTGGAGCTGGGCGACGTCGGAGAGCGGCGCCTTCCACGCCAGCGCGCCCTGCACGGCCCAGCTGCCCCCGAGCGTCTGGTTGCCGAAGACCGGGTCGAGATCGGTGGGCGACGGCGGCTGGTGATAGACGCCGAGGGACTGCGTGAGCGTCATGCACCGCGGTAGCTGCTCGGTCACGTTGAGGCGCGGGCCGACGGCGAGCTCGTCGGAGAGCCCGAAGCGATCGACGCGCAAGCCAGGGCGCACGGCGATCGTGTCGTCGGCGAGCGACCACTGCTGCTCGATCCACGCGCCGGTGTCGGGCGCCCACGCGACGCCCTCGCGGTGCACGACGCCGACGGGCGGATCGGGATCCATCGGCGAGGGCGGCGGCGTCGTGTCGAGCTCGTAGGCGTGNNTCAGCTCGGCGCGCAGGGCGGCGATCGCGTTCCAGCGCACCATGCCCTTGTCCACGTCCTGGTGGTTCGCGGACGCCTCGACGCGATCGAGCCCGACGGACGGCAGGAGCTCGACCCGGCCGGCGCCGCGGGTCGCGCGGTAGCGGAGCGCGACGCGGGCGAAGCGCGACGTGTACTCGAGGCGGCGCACGCGGCTGGTGTCGACGCCGCCGGTCGAGCCCATCCCGGGCTCGCGCAGGAGCTTCAGACGGTCGTCGGAGACGAGGCCGAGCGCCATCCATCGGCCGGTGCGCGACTCCCAGCGCACCTGCGCGTCGAGGTAGCGCGGCGCGAGCGTGAGATCGACGGGCGCGGCGGCGAGCACGGCGTCGACGTAGGAGCGGCGCGCCGCGACGAGCATGCTGCCGCCGCCGGGGCCTGGTCCCTCGGTGAGCGCGGCGGCGTGGATGAGCGAGAGCTCGCCGGCGTGGCGGCGACGATCGGTGCGGGGCGCGCGCGTGGTCGCGACCACGACGCCGCCGGTGGCGCGGCCCCATCGCGCGCCGAAGCCCGACGGCTCGAGCGCCACCTCGCCGATCACGCCGATCGGGATGAACGACGCGAGCCCGCCGAAGTGATAGAGGAGCGGGACCTCGATGCCGTCGAGGAACACCGACGAGTCGCGGGGCGCGGCGCCGCGCAGCGCGAGCCCGCCCAGGCCGAACGGCACGCGCGCGACGCCCGGCAGGCTGGCGACCGCGCGCAGCGGATCGTTGCCGGCGGCGGGAAGCGTGCGCAGCTCGTCGGGGTCGAGCACCTCGCGCGGTGGCTCGGCGACCAGCGGCGCGCGTCCCTCCATCTCGATCACCTCGACGCCGGCGGCGCCGACCACCTCCTCGGGTGGAGGCTCGGCCTGCAACAGCGCGAGCACGAAGCGCCACATCGCGCGGGTGAGTGTGCCACCGACATGGTTTCCGATTCGAATCTCCCGGTGGTGGTATCGTCCAACCCGTGATGAGGACCACCACGACTCTGTCCATCGCCTTGTTGCTCGCGTCCGGGTGCGTCGTGCGCACCGCGCCGGCGCCGCCGCCTTCGGGCCCGGTCGCCAGCGCGCCGCCGCCCGCCCAGCCACAGCCGCAACCGCAGCCGGCGCAGCCGCCGCCGGTCGTGCAGCCGCCGCCGGTCGTGCAGCCGGCGCCCCCACCGCCTCAGCCGGCGCCACCACCGCCGCCGCCCGCGCGGCCGCCGGCGGCGCCCGTGCCCGCGACGCCGCCGCCGGTGGTGCAGCCGACGCCGCCGCCCCCCGCGCCTCCGCCGCCGCCGCCGCACCGGCCGGGGCCGCGCGACGATCACCGGTCGGATCGCATGTTCGACAAGCGCAGCGACTGGGACAAGCTCGGCGAGCGCTGGGTCGAAGGGCGCGTGGACCGCGACACGATCAAGGTCGGCAAGAAGGACGGCCGCTTCGTCGCGATCGCCATCGTCGTCGAGCACTCGGCGCTCGAGATGTACGACATGGTCATCACCTTCGGCGACGGCTCGACGTTCGCGCCGCCCGTGCGTGCCATCTTCGGCAAGGACTCGCGCAGCCGCGTCATCGATCTGCCGGGCGACGCGCGCTACATCAAGAAGGTCGAGTTCCGGTACGGCAACCTGCCCGGCGGCGGCAAGGCCCAGGTGGAGCTGTGGGGCCTGGATGCGAGCCGCGACCGCGCGCCCGGGCGGGACAAGGACGACAAGGGCAAGGGCCACGGGCACGGCAAGGGGCACGGCAAGGGGCACGGCAAGGGGCACGGCAAGGGCCATCACTGACCCCGAGGCCTCCGCGTCGTCGCTGCCGACGAATAGCCGGCCGGGCCCGCGCGTTCGCGTCTCATGGGCCGACGCGCGTCCCGGTCGAGGTGGTCGAGCGGCTTCTGGTTGCTGGCGCTCGGGGTGGGCTGCGGCAGCGCCCGTTCGGAGCCGCCAGCGCGCGGCGCCGTCGATGTCGCCGCGGCGACCGACGCGTGGGATGACGCGGTCGACGCGATCGCGAAGGAGCGCGTCCGTCTCGCGGCGGCGTGGCGCGCCGCGTCCACGCCGGCCGAGCGCGCGGCGGTGCGTGATCGCGCGAGCCGCTACCTGAGCGCGGCGATCATCGACGAGCTCTTGCCGCCCTGGCTCGGCATGCCGTGGGGGCTCGGCAAGCACAGCACGGCGACGCGCCCGCACCAGGCGGGCAAGACGATCGCGTGCAGCTACTTCGTCGGCGCGGTGCTGCAAGGCGCCGGCTTCGAGCTGCGAGATCGCTTCCGGCTCGGCCAGGCCGCGGCGCTGAAGATCCAGAAGTCGCTGGTCGGCGGCGCCGGCACGGTCCACCGCTTCCTCAGCATCCCGCCCGCCGAGCTCGCCGCCGAGCTCGCGGCGCTCGACGATGGCCTCTACATCATCGGCCTCGACGTCCACGTCGGGCTGGTCGTCGTCCGCGGCCGCGAGGTGCGCTTCGTGCACGCGAGCTACACCGGAGATCAGGTCGTGAGCGACGAGGAGCTCGCGTCGGCGCAGGCGATCGCGAGCTCGCAGCGCCGCGGATATTTCGTATCGCCCGTGGTGACCGTGTCCGGGGCCGGCGACGACTGGCTGATCGAGCGCTGGCTCGAAGGCGACCCGGTCGGTCCCTGACGTCCCGGGCTCCTGTACTATCGCCGCGTGGTGACTGCAACGGCGATGTCGGCGTCGGAGCGAGCCGAGCTGATCGATGTGATCGAAGAGGTGGTCGGCCTGGGCACGTTCGTCTGGGTCCTGGGGCAGACCATCTCGTGGTCCCGCGGCTTCTATCGCCTGCTCGGGCTCGATCCGACGATCCCGGCGGTGCCGGAGATGTACTACGAGCGCGTCCATCCCGACGACCGCGCCCGCGTGATCATGGCCGCCAAGGCGGTCGTGACCCGCGGCACGGTCGACACCTTTCCGTACCGGATCGTGCGCCCCGACGGCAGCTTCGACTGGGTCATCGGGCCGTCCCGCGTCGAGCTCGACGCCGACGGCAACGTGACGCGCGTGATCGGCACGATCGTGCGGATCACCGAGGTCCACCTCGCGACCGAACGGCTGGCGCAGGTGAACGCGCTCCTCGCCGATACGCAGCGGGCCGCGGGCATCGGGAGCTACTCCTACGACGTCAACGCCAACCGGCTCGAATGGTCGGATGAGCTCTACCGGCTGCTCGGCGTGCCGCCGGGTACGGCGGTCGACGGCGCGTTCGCCGAGAGCCTCGTGCACGAGGAGGACCGCCCGCGCCAGCGGGAGTGGGCGGCCCAGCTCTTCACCGGCGCGGCCTTGCCCCCGCTCCTCGTGCGCTGGGTCCGTCCCTCCGACCGCAAGATCATCTACCTCGAATCCATCTCGCGGCTGGTGCAGCGTCCCGGCGGTCCTTGCATCGTCGGGGTCAGTCAGGACGTCACCACGCGGGTCGAGCTGGAGGCGGAGCTCCGTCACGTGGCGCGGACCGAGGCGGTGGGCGCGCTCGCCGCCGGCGTCGCGCACGACTTCAACAACTACCTCACCGTCCTGTCGGCTCAGCTCGATCTCATGCGCCTGCAGGGCGGCGCCGCGCGGCCGAGCGACCTCGACACGATGAACGTCGCGCTCGAGCGCTGCGCCGGGCTGGTTCGCCAGCTCCTCGCCTTCGCGCGCAAGCACCCGTTCCGGCCCGAGCGCCTGGACCTGGCGGCGCGCGTCGAGAGCGTCCGCGCGTTGTTCGAGCGCGTCACCGATCCGTCGGTGCGGATCGTGCTCCGGCTGAACGCCCGGTCGGCGGTGCAGGGCGACGCGACGCAGCTCGACGGCGCGCTCATGAACCTCCTGGTCAACGCGCGCGACGCGATGCCCGACGGCGGCACGCTCATGATCGAGCTCGACGAGTTGGAGCTCGAGGTGGGCGACGCGCGCCTCGACGGCCGTCTGTCACCGGGCCCGTACGCGCGGCTCGCGGTGAGCGACACGGGGGTCGGGATCGCCGCCGAGCATCTGGCGCACGTGTTCGAGCCGTACTTCAGCACCAAGCCAACGGATCGCGGGACGGGGCTCGGGCTGGCGGCCGTCCTGGGGACGACGCGGCAGCACGGCGGGACCGTGCACATCACGAGCGAGCCGGGACGCGGCACCACCGTCGAGCTCCTCCTGCCCGTGACCGGTGCGCAAGTCCGGAGCTCGCCGGCGCGCACCCCGACGGTCGCCGGCGCGGTCGCGCCGCTGCGCATCCTCCTGGTCGAGGATCTCGCCGCGGTGCGGGAAGCGCTGGCGATGTTGCTCCAGGGCGAAGGTCACGAGGTCGACACCGCCGTCGACGGGCGTGACGCGCTCGACCGGCTCGGCGCGCGCGGCCCGTACGATCTGGTGATCAGCGACGTCACGATGCCGCGCATGAGCGGCGTCGAGCTCGCGCGCGAGCTGACCGCGATGACGCCGCCGGTGCCGGTCCTGCTGATGACCGGCTACTCCGATCACGCCGCGGCGCAGGCGGTCGCGGTCACGCTCGACAAGCCGTTCTCGCGCGAGGAGCTCATCGCGGGGATGGCGCGCGTGCTGCGGTAGCGGGCGTCAGCGAGCGGGGAGGTGCCAGGCCGGCGCGAGCGCGTCGTACTCGGCGGCGGGGAGCTGGACGAGGACGGGCTTCGCGGCGGGATCCAGCGTGGCGAGGAGCGCGGCGAGGCGAGGCTCTTCCATCGCGGTGCAGCCGACGGTGGGATCGCCGGGGCCGCCCCACACGTGGAGGAAGATGCAGCTGCCGCCGCCGGGGACGGCGGCGGTGTTGTGCGCGACCTCGACGACCCAGGCGTAGAGCGCGTCGGCGCGACGCATGTCCTCCGACGACGACCAGTCGCGGATGACCGTGCGCTCGTCGAGGACGCGGTTGTAGACCGCGGACGTCGGATCGTCGACGCAGCGCCAGTGGGCGTCGACCGGCGTGTACGGCAGGCGCGCGCCCGCGGGTGCGGCGGGCGCGTAGCCGAACGCGGGGCCGAGCGCGAAGACGCCGGCGGGGCTCCGGCCGTCGCCTTCCTGCTTCAGCGGGCCGGGGCGACCGGCGGGAACGCCGTCGCCGTGGAGGCCGCGGCCCCACGCGACGCCGGTGCGCCCGACCGTGCCGCGCCACGGCGCGCCGGCCGGTTTCCACGCGCCGCCGGGCGCGTCGCGTGTGAAGAGGGTCAGCTCGGCGTCGGTCGTGTCCCAGTCGGCGACGACGGCCGCGAGCAGCTGGCGCGTGTCGTCCGGAATCCGGACACGCGCGGCGGTCGGCGCGGCGTCCGCGGCCGACGCGTCAGGCGGTGGCGCGGGTGGGACTGCGGGCGCGCCGCTCTTGCTCGAGCACGCCGCGAGGGCGACGAGCAGCAGCGCGAGGCGCACTACACGCTCATCTCGAGCATGCGCTGGATCGGTTGCAGCGCGCGTACGCGCGTCGCCTCGGGCACGTCGACCTGCGGTCGCAGATCGCGCAGGCACAGGTAGAGCTTCTCGAGCGTGTTGCGCCGCATGTGCGGGCACATGTTGCAGGCGCAGCTCTCGTCCTCGGGCGGCGCCGCGATGAGCGTCTTGCCCGGCGCCTCGGCCTGCATCTTGTGGAGGATGCCGGCCTCGGTCGCGACGATGAACGTCTGCTTGGGGCTCTCCTTGGCGTACTTGATGAGGCCCGACGTCGACGCGATGTGGTGCGCGTGGCGCAGGATGCCCTCGTGGCACTCGGGGTGGGCGATGACCTCGGCGTCGGGGTGCTTCACCATCAGCTCGAGCAGGCGGCGCTCGCTGAACGCTTCGTGCACCATGCAGGTGCCCTGCCACAGGACGATGTCGTCGCGGCCGGCCTGCTTCTTCACGTACGCGCCGAGGTAGCGATCGGGGGCGAACACGATCTTCTGGTCGCCGAGCGCCTTCACGATCTTGACCGCGTTCGACGACGTGCAGATCACGTCGGACAGCGCCTTCACCTCCGCCGAGCAGTTGATGTAGCTGACCACCGTGTGGCCGGGGTAGCCCTCGAGCCAGCGCTGGAAGAGCGGCGCGGGGCAGCCGTCGGCGAGCGAGCAGCCGGCCTCGAGATCGGGCACGACCACGATCTTGGTCGGGTTCAGGATCTTCGCGGTCTCGGCCATGAAGTGGACGCCGCAGAACGCGATGACGTCGGCCTGCGTCTTCGCCGCGGCCTGCGAGAGCTGGAGCGAGTCACCGACGAAGTCGGCGAGGTCCTGGATCTCCGATTCCTGGTAGTAGTGGGCGAGGATGACGGCGTTGCGCTCCTGCTTGAGGCGCGCGATGCCCTCCTCCAGCTCTTGCTCGGTCAGGTCGAGCGGCTCGACGACAGGCGCCGACGGCGGGTTCCCGATCACGGGCAGGTGCGGAGGATCATTGCTCATCTTCGAGGCCTCTGGGGCAGGGATGCCGATCTGATGAAGAGCCTACCGTTTTCGTAGCACGTGTGGTTAGGATGCGCGGATGTTCCGGGGAGCAGTCGTCCTGATGACCTGCGCGCTCGTCGCCTGCGCCAGCTCCGAGGTGGCGCAGGAGGTCGACGCGACCGAGGTCGACGCGGAGACCGACGCCCCCACCGACGCGGAGATCGACGCGGTCGACGCGTGTGTCCCCGGCGCCGAGCTGTGCAACGGCCGCGACGAGGACTGCGACACGGAGGTCGATGAGGACTTCCCGACGCTCGGCACGGCGTGCATGGCCGGCAGCGGCGCGTGTGTCGCCACCGGCGTGTTCGAGTGCGACGAGGACGGCACCGGCGTGCGCTGCAGCGCGATGCCAGGCACCGGCGGCGCCGAGACCTGCAACGGGGTGAACGACGACTGCGACGGCATGACCGACGAGGGCTTCGGCCTCGGCGTCATGTGCGACGGACCCGACGCCGACCTGTGCAGCGAGGGCATGGTGGTGTGCGCGGCGACCGGTGGCGGCACGACGTGCAGCGACCTGACCGCGGACTCGGTCGAGACCTGCAACGGGCTCGACGACGACTGCGACACCGCGATGGACGAGGGCTTCGACCTCGGCATGCCGTGCGACGGCGGCGACAGCGACGCGTGCGTCGAGGGCGTCATCCAGTGCGCGGCGGGGGGCGGGACCCAGTGCAGCGACATGACCTCGAGCACGGTCGAGACCTGCAACGGCGTCGACGACGACTGCCGCAACGGCATCGACGACGGCTTCGCGGTGGGCGGCGCGTGCGCGGTCGGCGTCGGCGCGTGCCTGCGCAGCGGCCAGTACGTGTGCAACGCCGCCGGCAACGGCGTGCAGTGCAACGTCACCCAGGGCACGCCGACCGCGGAGACCTGCGGCGACGGCATCGATCAGGACTGCAACGGCAGCGACGCGACGTGCCCGACCAACGACCTGGCGTCGGGCGCGATCAACATCTCGGCCGGCGGGACGTTCACGGTCGACCTGACGGCCGCGCGCAACAACCAGGACTACTCGGGCACGTTCTGCGGCTCGACCGGCGGTCGCGACGTCTACTACACGTTCACCTTGCCGGCGGCCGAGGTCGTCTACGTCGACACTTTCGGCTCCAACTTCGACACGGTCGTGCGCATCTTCGCCGGCTCGTGCACCGCGCTCGGCGCGCACCAGGTGTGCGTCGACGATCAGTGCAGCGGCGCGCAGAGCCAGGGGGCGCTGCAGCTCGCCGCCGGCACCTACTGCCTCGTGCTCGATCAGTACTCGAGCGCGCAGACGGCGGGCAACGCGTCGCTCACCTTCACGCGCGGCGGCCGCACCGGCACGTCGATCAGCGCGCCGGGCAGCGCGACCTTGAACGGCACGACCGTCGGCGGCAGCAACCTGAGCACCGCGACCTGCACGACGCTCGCGACGGGCCCCGACGTCGGCTACTGGTTCACCGTGTGCCCGTCGACCACGCGCACGGTCGCGGCGAGCACGTGCGGCACCGCGACGAGCTGGGACACCGTCCTCTACCTGGAGAAGGCGCCCTCGGCGACCGACCTCGCCTGCAACGACGACGGCGCGGCGCCCTGCGGCTCGGCCTCGCCGATCCGGCTGTCGAGCTTCACCGGCGGGACGGCCGCGGGCGCCGGCCTCTTCTGGCTGATCGTCGACGGCTATAGCGGCGCGTCCGGCGCGTACTCGCTCACCTACACGATCAACTGACGCGCGCGCGGTGTCAGCGCGCGAGGAGCGCGCGGAGCTCGGCGGGCGCCGCGGGGCCCGTCTCCCACTTCACGTCGTTCGCGATCGCGGCGAGCTGATCCTGTCGCTGGTCGAGTCGCGCCCGCCACTGCGCGAGGTGCGGCGCTGCCGCGAGGTGGTCGGGCAGGGCGCCATGCCGGTCTACAGTACGCGGCTTTCACCGCGCGGGTGTTCGTCGCGGGCCCGGCTCGTGCCAGGGCGAGAGGAGCCCGTGCCGCTTCCAGCCCTCACGCAGGAGGAAGGATCGTGGGAAGCGGATCGGCAGCGGGCCGTCCTGCGGGAACGGTAGCCGGTCGAAGCGCATGACGTCCGGTGGTGGCCCCGTGTCCCAGCCGGTGAAGTAGGGCCCCGACGAGTAGCGGTCCATCGTCCGCGGTGGTCCGGGCAGGTCGCGATCCTCGCCGTGCTTGCGCCAGTTTCCGAGGACGTACGCGATCGCCGCGCGCACCTGGGCGGGGGTCGACAGCTTCTCGACGTGGTACCGGTCCGCGAGCACGCGCCCGCGGCGGCGCAGCTCTCCGTTCACGTTCTTCGAGAGGCTGATGCCGAAGCTCTTCATCGCGCGCGTGAGCGCGTGCCGATCGTCCGCCTCGATGATCAGGTGCAAGTGGTTGCGCTGGATCGAGAGGTGGCACAGGCGTGCCTCCTCGAAGCGATTGGCCAGCGCGAGCGCGCGCCGCGCGAGCTGGTAGCCGCGACGCCGGCGCATGGTGCGCAAGCCGTCGACGAGCCGGATCGTGATGTGGAGCGGGATGTGACGGGATTGCTTCGGGCGACGGAGGTGCGAGACGCCCGCGCGGACGCCGTTCTTGGGCTTGCGCCCGGCGCCTTCGCGGCGGCCGCCGTGGCGGTTGCCGTTCTTCGGCGGACGGTGCGGCACGCCGAGCAGCCGGAGCTGCGGGGGCGTTGCGTGGGGCTTGCGCGCTGGTGCGCGGGCCCGCGCTGATGCGCGCGTCAGTTGACGTTCACGCCGACGCCCACGGTGCCGAAGGTGGCGCCGGTCGCGGCGATCGCGTCGACGCGCAGGTCGAGGACGAACACGCGTCCGCGCACGAGCGCGTAGCTCGCGCCGGTGGCGAGGCCGGGCTGGAGCGACGGCGACTCGAGGCCGGGCTCGAGCGCCAGCACCAGCGCCGGCGCGGCCCGCACCCAGACGCGCGCCGCCGGCCAGTACTGGGCGCCGAAGCTCCAGGCGTGGCCCATGGCGGCGCCGCCGTCGGAGGTCCCGTTCACGAACGCGTAGCTGCCCACGAGCCCCAGGCGCGGCCCGATCATCCCGCCGATGTAGAGGCCGAGCGACGGCAACGGCGAGGTCGCGTCGTCGAGCGCGCCGGCGCCCGCGTGCAGGCCGAAGATCGTCCCCCAGCGCAGGTTCTCGCCCGGCGGCGGGCCCTTGCCGAGGTAGAGGGTGGGGCCGACGATGCCGACGACGCGACCGGAGGCGTCGATCGTCGCCACGAGATCGGTGCGGGTCTTCCGGATCTCACCGGGCCTGGCGTCGAGCGCGGCGTCGACGTGGCCCTCGGCGCCATCCGGCCCGATCGCGCCGCCGGCGTCGAGGTGGCCGGAGATGGACGGCAGCGTGTAGCTCGTGCTCGTCCGCCACCACGTGACGGTCGAGCCGCCGTCCGCCGTCGCCGCGACCGTCCCCGCGCCCCAGCGGGCCTGGAGCTCGGCGACCGCACGCCCCTGCCACGCGGCGTTGATGTCGCGCGTGGCGCGCGCGCCCGTGTAGCAGCCTGCGCAAGCCGCGTAGATCACGAGCCATCCCCGCATCGCTCGATGATACCCGCGACCATTGCATTCGGGGGCCTCTGCGATATGGTCCCTCGAACCGCCACGAACCACTCCATAGCTGGGGGAGCCCATCACGGCTGAGAGGCACGCGACCGAATGGCGCGTGCGACCCCTGAACCTGCCCCGGGTAATGCCGGCGAAGGAAAGCGCATGAGCACGAACAAGCGATCCCTGCCCACCGTCTCCTCGGCTGACGACCCCGTCGCCGACCTGTCGCCCGTCGAGGGCTTCCCGTCGTCCGAGAAGGTGTACGTCGAGGAGGGCGAGCTGCGCGTGCCGGTGCGGCGCGTCCACCTCGCCGGTGGCGAGCCGCCGTTCGACGTGTACGACACCTCGGGTCCGGCCAACCACGACCTCCACCAAGGCCTGCCCAAGCTGCGCAAGGCGTGGATCGAGCGCCGCCTGCGCGAGGGCGACGACGGCAACCGCACCCAGATGCACTACGCCCGCAAGGGCATGATCACCGAGGAGATGCGCTTCATCGCGCTGCGCGAGGGCCTCGACGCCGCCTTCGTGCGCGACGAGGTCGCGCGCGGCCGCGCCATCATCCCGGCCAAC
>DDTA01000096.1:13236-17712 GCA_002344285.1 Myxococcales bacterium UBA2376 | reverse complement strand
CCCATGTCGAGCATGCGGTCGGCCTCGTCGAGGACGAAGACCTCGAGCCGCGCCACGTCGAGGAAACCTTGCCCGGCGAGATCGAGGAGCCGACCGGGCGTCGCGACCAGGATGTCGACGCCCTGGCGCAGCGTCTGCTTCTGCGGCTCCATGCCGACGCCGCCGAAGATGACGGCGACCTTGAGCCGCAGGTGACGGCCGTACGTCGTGAAGCTCTCGACGATCTGCGACGCGAGCTCGCGTGTAGGTGTGAGCACGAGACAGCGGATCGGTCTCGTGCCGCGCGCTTGGCCGTCCGGCTTACGGTTCCAGAGCCCCTGGAGGATGGGCAGCGCGAACGCCGCGGTCTTGCCGGTGCCCGTCTGCGCGAGGCCCAGCAGGTCGCGCCCGGCGAGGACGTGCGGCACACACCGCGCCTGGATCGGCGTCGGGCGCTCGTAGCCTTCCTCGGCGACGGCGCGCGCGATCGGCTCGATCAGGCCGAGATCGGCGAAGCGCTCGGGTAACGGTTCTTTCACGGGGCGCGCAACTTGCCATGCCTGGCCCCGGTACGCCAGCCCACGCACGTGCGAGGTGAAGCTCGACGGTCCAGCTTCGACTATCATCGATCCATCGACGGCGCCCTGCGCGCCCGAGAACCCCCGCATGACCACCGACGGACAGAACAAGACGTGGTACTCGGCCCGCCTCGTGTTCCGCTGCGATATCGGCAACCAGCCGGTTCCTTCGGACATCTACGAGGAGAGCATCCGGCTCATCCGCGCGCGCGACGAGGCCGAGGCCTCCGAGCGCGCCGAAGCGATCGGCCGCATCAACGAGCGCGACGAGCAGAGCTCCGTCGGCGAGATGGTGCGCTGGCGCTTCGTGGGCGTGGTCGAGGTCCAGGACCTCCTCCTTCCCGAGCTCGCCGACGGCAGCGAGGTCTTCTCGCGCCTGAGCCGCACCGAGCCCGACCCCGAGCTCTGACGCGAGTGGTCGCGGGCTCCGGGCCGCGCAACCGGCGTATCATCGCCGCATGAGGCGGTGGCTTCTCGTGCTCGCCCTCGGACTGACCCCGGCGCTGGCCGCGTGTGGGGACAACCTCCCGCAGGTCAACGAGCTGCGCGTCGTCGGGCACAGCGATCTCGGCGGGCGCGGGATGTACGCGGCGATCGCGATCGCCGACGACATCGCGTATGTGGGCTCGCGCAACGACAAGAAGGGCGTCCTCATCGTCGATCTCTCCGACCCGGCGGCGCCGTCGGTGGTCGGCGAGATCGGGCCGCCCGACGCGGCGCCCCCGAGGATGTCGCCGCGCGAGCTGCGGGTCGTGCCCGACCTGAACCTGCTCGTCGTGCTCAACATGGTGTGCGGCGACGAGCAGCACGGCTGCGCCTCCACCGGCATCGCCGAGGAGGAGAACCTCCGCTTCTTCGACATCACCGACCGGCGGGCCCCGGTCGCGCTGTCGAGCGTGCCGATCGTCGGCGGCCTCCGCACGTCGCGCAGCCCGCACGAGTTCTACCTGTGGCGCGACGGCGCGCGCGTCCTCGTGTTCATCGCCGCCCCGCCCGGGCCGCCGTCGGTCGAGATCCTCGACGCGACCGATCCGCGCAACGTCGTGCGCGCCGTGCAGTGGGACCCGACGCGCGAGGGCGTGGTGCGGCTCACCGACGATCACACGATCCACTCGGTCGGCGTCTCCCCCGACGGGCGCACGATGTACGTCTCGCACCTGAAGGCGGGCCTGCTCCTCGCCGACGTCTCCGACCTCGCGAACGTCCACCTCGTCACGCCGCCCGACCAGGCGCTCACCTGGCCGCCGCTCACCGCCAAGGGGCCGCACTCGGCGGTCCCGCTCGTCGGGCGCGAGCACATCCTGGTCCTGACCGAGGAGGTCTACCCCGTGCCGCTGGGGCCCGGCTGTCCGTGGGGCTACCTCCGCACCGCCGACGTCTCCGATCCGACGCGGCCGGTCCTGCTGGGCGAGTTCAAGCTGCCCGAGAACGATCCGGCGTACTGCGCGAACGTGGCGCTCGACGCCAAGGTCGCCTTCACCGCGCACAACGTCACGACCACGACCAACCTCGCGCTGGTCACCTGGTACGCGGGCGGGTTCCACGTCGTCGACGTCTCCGATCCGGCGCTGCCGGTCGCGCTCGCCGAGCTGCGGCCCGAGCCCGTGCCGAGCGTCGAGTACGAGGACCCGACGCTGGGCGGCCACCTCGTCTCGATGTGGAGCTACCCGGTCATCAAGGACCGGCTCATCTACGTGATCGACTCGCGCAACGGCCTCTACGTCCTCGAGTACCGGGGCAAGTTCGAGCAGGAGCTCGCGACCGACCCGTTCATCGAGGGCAACAGCAACCTTTGAGCCTCCGTTCATCCTGAGCGAGCCGGAGCGCCAGCGACGGCGAGTCGAACGACGGGCCTCGGGCCTCGGGCGCCTCGGGCCTCGGCCCGGAGCGTGTCGCGTGGACCTGTGCGGAACGCGCTATGGCTACCGGACGCGCGGAGGTGGCAGCGGATCGGGTTGCCAGCTCGGGTCGGTGAGCGACGGGTGATCCGGCAGCATCGCGTCGGTCGGCATCGCGTCGACCGGCGGCGCCGCGATCTCGCGCGGCGGCGCGCCCGTGCCGCCCATGATGTACTCGTGCACCTCGTCGGTGCGCACGGGATCCGGGGAGAGCGCGACGATCGAGATCGCGGCGGCGCCGGCGGCGACAAGGCCGGCGCCGACAGCGATGGCGCGATGGCGGGTGCGGCGGCGCTGCCGGTCGGGGCAATCGGAGGTCATCACCGTGCCGTCGGCGCGGCGGTAGAAGCGGACACACGCGGCGCCGCCGTGCGCGGCGAGCACCGACTCGGCCTCGACCGCGGTCATCTCCGACAGATCGAAGACCTCCTTCTCGCAGCGGCCGCAGAAGCGCACGCGCTCGTCGCCCAGCATCGCGTCCCAGCGCTCGTGGCACGGGCTGGCGATCTGCACGTCGCGCAGGAGCGGCAGGTCGACGCGCTTCCGCGCGTGCTCGATGTGGGCCTGGGTGTCCTCGAGCGCCGCGGCGAGCCGGCGCTCCTCGTCGAGCAGCGCCTCGCGGTCGCCGAGGCGGGCGCGCACGTCGGCGAGCTGGCGCGCGAGGGATTCGCGGCGGTTGCGAGCGGCGTCGAGATCGTCGCGGTAGGTCATCGCGTCGTTCGACTCGCCCGCGCCCGCGCGCCTTGGTGGCAACGTCCGGAATCTTGTCAGCCGTCGGCGACAGGTGTCTCGGATGTCGCCGAAGCCACCGCCACCGACACGGCCGCGCCCGCCGCCGTCACCACGTGCCCCTTGTAGTCCCTGCGGATCCCGGCCTGCTCCATCACCCCCGCCCACCGCGACAGGATCGACTTCTCGCCGTCCACGCTCTCGACCACGAACGACCGGCGCAGCGCTGCCGCGAGCTGCGGCAACCCGTGCGTCAGGGCGCGCGCCACCGCGTGCGGCCCGGCGTTCTGGAACGTGATCACCTTCCCGCTCCTCGCCTCGACATGCAGCACCACCGCGCCGTCGACGAGCACCACCGACGCGCCGCTGCGCCGCGACGGACGCGCGCCGCCGGTCGCCTCGGGCCACGGCAAGGTCGCGCCCCACGGGTTCGCGGGATCCACGGCGGCCAGCGCCAGCACGCCGGCGTCCCCGCCGTCGACGTCGTCGCGCAGGCGATCGACCGCGCCGGCGGGCGCGTACTGCCGGCCGCTCAGCCCCTCGACGAAGTAGCCGCGGCGCACGGCGCCCGACTCCTCCATCGCGTCGAGCACCGGCACCAGCGCGGCGAAGCCGCCGGGCACGTCCTCGGCGAGCGCCGCCTCGCGCGTCAGGACGCCCCAGCGCTCGAGGAGCGTGGTCGCCGCCGCGTGCGCGCGCTGCGTCGGCGAGACCGCGCCGCCGACGAGCGCCGCCACCAGCGACCAGCGGCCGCCGAAGGTCGCGCCCGGGCTGGTGCGCGTCGTGCGCCCGGGGCGCTTGCTCGGCTTCGCGCGCAGGCTGCGCAGCGGCGCGAACGTGTCGTTGGTGACGACGCCCGCCCACACCAGATCCCAGAGCGCCGCGCGCACCGCCTCGCGGCTCTCGCCCGGCACCGCCGCCTCGATCGCGACGAGGAACGACGCGCCGGCGGTGCGCAGGTGGTCGACGATCGCGCGGTGCACCGGCCCGGCGTCCGCCGGCAGCTCGCCCGGGACGACGACGAGGCCGGCGCGCGCGCGCCGCACGACGGTGACGCGGCCGTCCTGCGCGCCGATGAGCCCGCGCCCGATCCACACCAGCTCGCCCATCGCGCCGAGCTCGTCGAGCATGCGCGGCGCGAAGTCGGCGACGCGCGCGGGCAGGATGCGCGCCTCGAGCTCGCCGAACGGCAGCGGCGCCCCCTCGAGCTGCTGCAGCACGTCGCGCAGCGCGCCCAGCCCGCGCCGGCCGGCGCCGACGCCGTGCCAGCGCGGCAGGAACCGACCGAGCGC
>DDTA01000096.1:12967-13226 GCA_002344285.1 Myxococcales bacterium UBA2376 | reverse complement strand
CAGCACCTCGGCGTCGCACCACTCGACGTCGGCGCCGCCCGGGCGCAGGGCGCCGCGCACGAGCGCGCCGCGCTGCACGAGCGCGTCGAGCACGGCGGCGACGGCGCCCCGCGGCAGCGCCCAGCGCGTCGCGAGATCGTCGGGCGTGAACGGCCCGTGGGTGCGCGCCCAGCGCGCGACCAGGCCGGTCAGCGCGTCGTCGCCGCCGGTGTCGGCGTCGGCGGCGACGAGGAGCGCCGCCGGCACGCTCGCCGGCAGC
>DDTA01000096.1:0-12942 GCA_002344285.1 Myxococcales bacterium UBA2376 | reverse complement strand
GAGCTCGCCCACGCGCCGGAGCAGGTCGCTCACCTCGTCGGCCGTGCGCGCCCGCCAGCTCGGCGCCCGTCCGGCGAGCTCGTCCTCGACCGCCTCGATCGCCGCCGGATCGAGCAGCGCGCGCAGCTCCTCCTGCCCGAGCAGCTCGCGCAGCATCCCGCGATCGAGCGACAGCGCCTGCGCGCGCCGCTCGGCCACCGGCGCGTCGCCCTCGTAGAGGAACGCGGCGACGTAGTCGAAGACCAGCGACGTGGCGAACGGCGACGGCGCGACCGTGGTCACCTCCTCGACGCGCACCTCCCGCCGCTCGACGGCGGCGAGCAGGTCGCGCAGGGCCGGCACGTCGAAGATGTCGCGCAGGCACTCGCGGTACGCCTCCAGCACGATCGGGAACGACGGATAGCGCAGCGCCACGCCCATGAGCTGCTGCGCCTTCTGCCGCTGCACCCAGAGCGGCGTGCGCTGTCCCGGCCGGCGCCGCGGCAGGAGCAGCGCCCGCGCCGCGCTCTCGCGGAAGACCGCCGCGAACCGCGCCGAGCGCGCCAGCTCCGCCACCAGCAGCTCCTCGACCTCGTCGGCCGCCGGGAACAGCTCGGCCACCTGGGGCAGCTCGTCACCATCGGAGAACCGGAGCGCGATGCCGTCGTCGTTGTGCATCGCGTGCACCGCGTAGCCGAGCCGCGCCTCGAGCCGCCGCGCGATCACGTGGGCCCACGGCGCGTGCACGCGCGCGCCGAGCGGTGACAGGATGCACACGCGCCAGTCGCCGAGCTCGTCGCGGAAGCGCTCGACGACGATCGTGCGATCGGTGGGCAAGGCGCCCGCCGCCTCGCGCTGCCCGGCGACGTAGGCCACCAGGTTCCTCGCGCCGTTCTCGTCCAGGTGATGGCTCTCGCGCAGCGCCGCGGCCGCCCCGTCGGCGCCGCGGCTGGCCGTCAGCTCGTCGACGTGCCGGGTGAACGCGCCGACCGCGCGCCCGAGCTCGACCGGTCGTCCCGGGCCGTCGCCGCGCCAGAACGGCATCTTGCCGGGCTCGCCGGGCGCCGGCAGGACGATCACGCGGTCGCGCGTGATCTCCTCGATGCGCCACGTCGTCGCGCCGAGCAGGAAGGTCTCGCCGCGCCGGCTCTCGGCGACCATCTCCTCGTCGAGCTCGCCGAGCCGCGGCCCGCGCTCGCCCAGGTGCACCGGATAGAGGCCGCGATCCGGAATCGTCCCGCCGTTCACCACCGCGAGCAGCCGCGCACCCGGCCGCGCCGTCACCGTGTCGGCCGCGCGATCCCAGACCAGCCGCGGGCGCAGCTCGGCCAGCTCGTCGGACGGATAGCGCCCCGACAGCATGTCGAGCACGCCATCGAGCGCCGCCCGCCCGAGGCCGCGGAAGCTGGCGGCGCGCCCGACGACCTTCGCCAGCGCGCCCACCTCCCATGGCCGCGTCGCGCACATCGCGACCACCTGCTGCGCGAGCACGTCGAGGCAGTTCTCGGGCAGCCGGATCGGCTCGACCTCCCCGTCGAGCATGCCGCGCGCGCACGCCGCCGCCTCGAGCAGGTCGCCGCGGAACTTGGGCACGATGCGGCCGCGGCTCACCGCGCCGACCTGGTGCCCGGCGCGCCCGATGCGCTGGAGCCCGCGGGCGATCGCGCCCGGCGACTCGATCTGCACCACGAGATCGACCGCGCCCATGTCGATGCCGAGCTCGAGCGAGCTGGTGGCCGTGATCGCGCGCAGGACGCCGGCCTTGAGCTCCTCCTCGATCGCGAGGCGCTGCAGCCGCGCGACCGAGCCGTGGTGCGCGCGCACCAGCTCCTCCTCGGGGCCGGCCTGGCCGGTGGCGCGCGCGAGCTCGGTGAGCTGCGTCGCCAGGCGCTCCGCGAGGCGGCGGCTGTTGACGAACAGGATCGTCGAGCGGTGCGCCATCACCAGCTCGAGCAGGCGCGGGTAGATCGACGGCCACATCCCGCCGCCGGGCGCGCCGCGCGCCTCCTCGAGCTCGACGGGCGACGCCGGGTCCGGCGGCGGCGGCGCGGTCATGTCCTCGACCGGGACGATGATCTGCAGGTCGAGGTGCGGCCGCTCGCCGGCGTCGACGATCGCGACCGGGCGATCGCCGCCGAGGTAACGCGCGACCTCGGCGAGCGGACGCTGCGTCGCCGACAGGCCGATGCGCTGCGGCTCGCGCCCGCCGGCGGACGTCACCAGCTCGCTCAGGCGCTCGAGCGAGAGCCCGAGGTGGACGCCGCGCTTGGTCGGCGCCAGCGCGTGGATCTCGTCGACGATCACGGTCTCGACCGTGGCGAGCGCGTGGCGCGCGGCGCTGCCCAGCACCAGGTAGAGCGACTCGGGCGTGGTGATGAGGATCTCGCCCGGCTCGCGCAGCTGCCGGCGGCGCTCGGCCGCCGGGGTGTCGCCGGTGCGCACGTCGATGCGCGGGACGTGCAGCGCGACGCCGCGCGACGCGGCCACGCGCTCGAGCCCGGCCAGCGGCGCGCGCAGGTTCTTCTCGACGTCGTAGGCCAGCGCCTTGATCGGCGACACGTAGACCACGCGCGTGCCGCGGCTCGCGGGCGGCGCCGACGTCAGCCGGTCGAGACACGCCAGGAACGCGGCGAGCGTCTTGCCGCTGCCGGTCGGCGCCAGCATGAGGGTGTGCTCGCCGGCCGTGATGCGCGCCCAGCCCTCGGTCTGCACGCGCGTCGCCGCGGCGAAGCTCTCGGCGAACCACGCGCGGGTGACGTCGGAGAACATGGCCCTACTCGTCGTCGTCGCGGCCGCGGCCGGCGCCGAGCTTGCCGATGCGCGGATCCTCGCCCTTGTCGTCCTCGTCGCCGAAGAGCCGGATGCGCGAGCCGTGGCGGTTGTGGCCGATCGCGTAGACCACGCCGGCGACGCCGGACAGCGGCATGACGACCATGAGCACCGGCATGAGCAGGAACATGGGGACGATCTTGCTGATCAGGCCGGCGGCGAGCAGCCAGCTCACGGACGCCGGGATGCTCTCCCGCCACGCGCCCGCGTAGAGCCACCCGAGCGGCCCGAGGAAGAACGAGAGGGCACCCGAGATGAGCCACGACTTCTCGCCGGCCTCGCGCGGCTTGGTCAGCTCGTGCTTCGCGTCCGACGCCTTGCGGGCGAGCGTGAGCGCGGTCTCGAGGTCCTCGGTCCGATCGCGCTCGCGCCCGCGGTTGCCGGCCTTGGCCTTGACGATCGCGGTCTGCCGCTCGCGCAGCTCGTCCCGCTCCGCCTGCTGCTTGGCCCGCTGCGCGCGCACCTTCGCCTCGGCCTGGGCCCGGACCGCGCGCTTGGCGTCGGACTCGGCCTTGACCTCGGCCTCCAGCGCCTCCAGGCGTGCCTGGAGCTCATCGTCGTCAGCGGCGGGCACCGCCCGAACTATGGCATGATCCCGTCGTGCGCGTCGCTCACGTCGCTCCGGCCCTCGTCGTCGTCTGGCTCGTGTGCCTCGCCGGCGCGTGCGGCGAGACCCAGTCGCCCGGGGGCGCCAAGGCGCCGCAGACGGCGGCCGCGCGCGCGAAGGCCGAGAAGGGCGAGGCCGACGCGGACCCGGTCAGCGGCAAGGGCAAGAAGTGGGGCGGCTGGCGCTACCAGGGCAAGCGCGACGACTGCTTCTTCCTCGTGAAGCGGCGCTGCTACACCGAGCGCGCCGCCGCCTGCGAGGCCGCGCGCTGCGGCAAGAAGCAGTGCGTCCTCGACGGCGCCGGCCCCGCGCGCGTGCGCTGCGAGTAGCGCGGCGCGGGGCGGGCGCGCCGGACCGGACGCTCACTCGACGTCCGATAGCAGCGTCAACCCCGGGTGCTCGCGGCGGATGCGCCTCACGGCGTCGGCGGTCACCCGGGTCTCGCACAGGTTCAGGTCGGAGAGGCCGAAACGGGCAGGCAGTGTCTCGGCGAGACCGTCGCCGACGGGTGTGCCAGCGAGGTTGAGCACGTCGAGGTGCTCGACCGGCCGCAGCCAGGCGTCGACGTCAGCATCACGCATCTCCGACAGGCCGATCCCGAGCACGCGCAGCTTCGGGAACCGCGACAGCGCGAGGAGCTCGGCGGAGGAGAGCGCGTTGCCGCGGACCTCGAGGATCTCGAGGTTCGCCAGGTCGGGTACGCCGGCGAGCATGCCGTCGTCGAACCGGTCACCGAGGAGGCAGAGCGACCAGACCTTGCTCGCGTGATCGCGGAGGCGCCGGACGTCCGCGGGCGTCCAGCACTCCGACCGGTGATGGATGCTGAACTTGCGCCCCGGCTCATAGCGCGCGGGCAACGTAGGACCGAGAGGATGGAACGGTGGCCGTCCACGCTGCGCGTGATAGAGCAGCTGCTCCTGCGCCGAGTACCGCCCGCAACACGTGAGCTCGATGAGCGTCTCGGCGCCGGTCTCGTCGAACACCGCCACGTCGATCCATTCCGGCACCCGCCCATCTCGCCAGAGCGTGTCGACCACCATGTCGACGTCGCAGGCCTGGAGCTCGAGCGCCCGCGCGATCGTGCCGTCCTCGGGAAACACGACCTCGTCACCGACGAGCGGGTTGCCGTCGTACGAGCTGTTCAGCCGGACGCGAAAGCGCATCGCGTCGGGTAACGGCTCTGCGATCAGCGTCCGCGCGAACGCGAGCGCCTCAGCGGCAGCCTCCTGCAGATGACGCGCGAACACCTCACGCTCCACCGCTCGATCCTAGCGCCGATTGACGGGGTGACATTCTCGCTTTGCTACGACACACGCGTCGATTTTCATTGACGGCTTCCGAGCGTGCACGCGACGCGAGATCGGGAACCATCGAAAGATCGTCTCCAGAATGCATCCTCCTCGCGTCTGCTGAACGTCGGCGACCTCGACGGAGAATTTCGCGTTCGCACCGCGAGGACGCGCGCCACGGGCAGCACGTCGAGCCGAAAATCATCGTGGTAATGGTGGCGAACACGGAGGAGGGATCATGTTCGACGAGGAGCAGAGGGACGTGGGTGGCGGCGACGGGCGGATCATGGGAGGCGCCGCCCACGTGGGCGACGACTGGCAGACGATCGATCGGCGGATCCGGCGGCTCGCGGCGCGGCGGTCGACGCTCGACGCCGAGGAGGCGCGACTGCTCGTCATCGCGCGACGGATGGAGATCCACCGTCGGCTCGGGTATGGATCCTTCGACGAGTACCTCGAGCGCGCGCTGGGCTACGCGCCAACGACCGGGCGCGACCGCGTGCGCGTCGCGGAGGCGCTCGACGGCCTGCCGGAGCTCCGACTCGCCCTGGAAGAAGGCTCCATCTCCTTCTCGACGGTCCGCGAGATCACACGCGTGGCGACGCCGGACACCGAGGTGGAGTGGCTCGCGTTCGTGAACGGCCTGACGGTGCGCGAGGTCGAGCAGGCCGTCCGCGGCCGACGTCGCGGCGACCGGCCGGCGGACCGCCCCGATCCGGACCTCGAGCCGCGCATCCTGCGCATGGAGGTGCCGCCGCAGACGTACGCGCTGTTCCTCGACGCGCGGCGGAGGCTGGCGCAGGAGGTCGGCCACGCGATGAGCGACGCGGAGTTCCTCGCCGTCGCCTGTCGCGCCGTGCTGGGTGCGAGCCCGAGCGCCGGCGAGCCAGATGCGCCGCGCGCGAACCTGCCGCCACACCAGGTCGCGATCGTCGTCTGCGACGAGTGCAAGCGCGGCTGGCACGACGTCCCCCACCGCTCGGTCGAGCTCTCACCCGCGGCGATCGACCGGGCGCGCTGCGACGCCGTCGAGCTCGGCCGCGTCGACGACACCGAGCAGCCGCGACTGAGGAAGTGGACGATCGCGCCGCGGATCCGCAAGGCCGTGCTCGCGCGCGACCGCCACCGCTGCAGCGTCCCGGGGTGCACGTCGTCGACGTACGTCGATGTCCACCACATCCGCCACCGCGAGAACGGCGGGGACGACCGGATGAGCAACCTCACGACCCTCTGCGAGCTCCACCATTCGCAGCACCACGAGGGATTGATCACGATCGCTGGCGCCGGCGGTGCGATCCGCGTGACCCACGCCGACGGCCGGGCGTACGGCGCGCCTCCGCCCGCCGCCCACGTGGGCGACGACGACGCCTTCGAAGCCCCCATCCGCTCAACCGTCCGCGAAGCCAGCCGTCAGCGCACAGCTCCCTCATGAGCGCCGTCGGACGCCATCCGAGCGCACCGTCGATCCGGAGTTCGCGCGACGGGCCGTCGCGCCCGCGCCCGCTCGGCTACCGCGCCGCCACGCGCCGGCCCACCGCCAGGTGCACGGCGACGTGCAGCTCGTCGCGGTCGACGTCCGCGTCGACGAGGCGCGCGCCGACGACGCGGTCGCCGATGCGCAGCTCGGTGTGCGCCGCGGCGCGCTTGCTGCGCCGGATCGAACGATCGACGGCGTCCTTGAGCCAGGCCAGCGTCTCCAGGTGCGGCGGGCCGAGGGCGAGCTCGAGGCGGCGCTCCTCGATCGTGCCGATGACGTCGTCGCCGCGCACCTCGACGCGCGCGCGCACGCCGGCGGAGAAGCACGAGCAGCCGCGCGCGACCTGGAAGATGCTGACGACGAGCGGGCGCGCGTGGCCCGGACGCCAGTCGAGGAGCGGGACGTAGTCGCCGTTCGCGCGCGGCTCGAGCTTGCGCGTGTAGCGCTGCGGGGCCCGACCCGTGGCGATCGCCCAGTTCGCGAGCTCCGCCACCGTCGAGCCGGCGAGGCGCACGTCGACGGCGTCCGCGTCCACCACGCCATCGCCGGCCGCGTCCGAAGACGCCGGCGCCAGCCCGGCGCGCACCGGCAGGCTCGTCATGATCGCGATGTCCACCGCCGGCACCGCGCCGTCCACCGAGGTCACCACGACGCGCTCGACCGGCACGTCGGGCAGCCGGACGCGCATCCGCGTCAGCGACTCGACCCGCGGCAACACCTTGGCCCGCACGACCTTCCACGCCTCCTCGCCGAGCTCCTCGACCGCGCGCGCCGCGAGCAGCCCGCGCACCGTCGTCGTGAACCGCGGGCCGACCTCGAGCTCGACCCCCTCGATACGCCGCGGGTCGAGCCCGACGCCGAGGAAGACGTCCCCGTCCGCGCGCTCGAGCACCGGCGCGACCTCCGCGTGCGCGTCGAACGTCAGCACCACGCCGCGCCCGTCGCGCACCTCGATCGTCACGTCGACGCGCACGCGCCCCGGGCCCGCCGGACCGAGCCGCACCGACCGCGGGACGGCCTCCACGTCGCCGACGAGCCGCCGCACCACGCCCAGCCGCCCGATCCGCCCGAGCGGCACCGGCACCGCCACCTCGTCGGCCAGCACCTCGGCGATGGCGCGGTTCGCCGCCGCGAACGGCACCCGCACGCGCGCGTGGGGCGCCTCCGCGGCGACGGCCGGGCGCTGCGACAAGGTCGCGCGCGCCGCGGCGACCTCCTTGCACGGCCCGCCACACGCCACGCTGGATGCAGCGGTGCCGACGGCCGCGATCACGAGCAGCTCCCTCATGGAGCCAGGAACGAAGCAAGCCCCGCGCCGCGCTCAACCACGCGACACCTCGCGCCGAGGCGTCGGATCGTCACCGTCCGTCGACGGTCGCCGTCAGGCGGCGTTCACGCCCGGGCGCGAACGCTGACGACCTTGGGGATGCGCACGCGCGGGCCGACGCGCACCGACAGCGACTTCACGTTGCGATAGAACTCGCCGTCGATGACCGGCTCCATCAGCTCGCCGCCGACGGCCTCGAGCACCATCGTGCGGCACGGACGGTCGAGCACCTGGCGGCCGACCATCTCGTCGCCGCGCGCCATGCGCGGCAGGTTGCGCGCCACCGCCAGCGGCGACGGCGTGCCGACGATCGCGTTCATCAGGCCCGGCTGGTCGGCCTTGCCGAAGAACTTGAGCACGTTGCCCAGGTTGATCGACATCGACGCGACGTGGATGCCGGTGTACTCGTCGCCGGGCAGGATCATCCCGTCGAGCGTGATGCGCGCACGCGTGGGGCGGAAGATGTGGTCGGCGTACTCGGCCCAGCGCGCGACGCCGGGGATGTGGCGCAAGGGCGTCATCGCGATCGGCATCGACATGATCGTGCGGCCCAGGACCTTCACGATCGTGCGCGGGTTGGGATCGGCGTCCTCGTAGTACTTCGAGAAGAAGCGCTGGCCGACGCCGCCGGCCGCGGCCGCGAAGCCGTACGTGCGGAACGCGCGCTCGCCGTCCTCGGTGACCTCGACGCCGTCGATCACCATCGAGTCGACCTCGGTCTCCTCGACGCGATGACCGCCCTCGATCTTGCGGCGCAACGTCGCCAGCAGGCCCTCGGCGTCACCCTTGATGCCGACGTTGTTCGCGATGAAGTCGATCGTGCCGCCGTTGGTCGGCATGGTGAGCGGCATCGACACCTGCTGGCCGGCGAACTCCTCCTCCTGCAGCACCTCCATGCCCATGCGCAGCATCCAGTGCAGCGCGCCGTCACCGCCGTCGGCGACCCAGTAGCGCGCGCGCTTGCGGAGGAAGTCGCGCAGCACCGGCTTGATCGAATCGAGGGTCGAGGTCTCGTGGACCTCACCCAGCTCCCCGACGATCGACTGCAAGCGAGCCGCCCGATCGGGCTTGCCCTTGTTCTTGCGGCTGTTGGGGTTGGTGATGACGCCGATCTGCATGGCTACGACTCCAGGAAGACGGCCCCCCGGGTTGCAAGAAGCCGGCCCGACGACGCGCCGCGTAAACCCTCGGAATCAAATGGTCGGACCGCGCAAACCGGCGCCGCTCCTGCGAAACCGGTTACGCGCCGGTGGCGGAACTGTGTAGCGCCCGTGGCGGATCGGGATCGGATCGAAGGCGACTCGGCCTCGCTCCGACGACGCCGCGGATCAGGCGTCGGCCTGGCCGTGCTCGAACGCGAGGATGCCGAGCTCGCCGAAGCGTTCGCGCAGCCACGGCGTGAGCAGGCCGAGCTTCTTCACGTTGGGCACGATGCGCGAGAAGAGCAGCCGCCGGAACTCGGTCATCGCCGGCGACGTCAGCGTCAGCTCGACGCAGCGCTCGACGGGGAAGCCGAGCGTCTGCCACACCTCGCGCTGCAGGAAGCGGTCGCGCATGAGCCGGCACGCCTCGTACGTGAACTCGACGCGCTCGTCGCGCTCGGCCTCGGACAGCTCGGTGCGGTAGTAGTCGCCGAGCGACAGCACGCCGAAGGCGACGTGGCGCGCCTCGTCGCGCATCACGTGGTGCGTGAGGTTCTTGAGCAGCGGCTCGGTCGTGAACGCGTGCACGAACTGGAACGCGGCGAGCGCGAGGCCCTCGACCAGGATCTGCATGCCCAGATACTTCATGTCCCAGCGCGCGTCGCGCAGGATCGCGTCGAGCAGGGACTTGAGCTCGGGGTTGACCGGGTACGTGAGCTGGATCTTCTCGCGCAGGTAGCGCTCGTACACCTCGACGTGACGGGCCTCGTCCATCACCTGCGTCGCGCCGTAGAGCTTGGCGTCGACCCAGGGCACGGTGTCGACCACCTGCGACGAGGCGAGCAGCGCGCCCTGCTCGCCGTGGAGGAACTGCGACAGCATCCACGCGGTCGAGTGCTGGCGCAGCGTCGCGATCTCGTTGTCGTCGAGCGCGCGCCAGAGCTCGGTCCCGTAGATCGGGATCTGCATGTCGGGGAAGTTCTGCCGCTCGGGGTCGACGTCCTGCTTCCAGTCGAGCGCGATGTCGGAGTCCCACTGCGACTGCTTCGCCTTGTCGTACAGGTCGCGCAGCCGCGCATCCTCGGGGCGGTACTCGGTCGTCCACGCGGTCGGACAGCTCGTCGGGATCGGCTCGTAGGCACGGTTCCGCATGATCCTCCTCGGCGCGCTCGCGCAAGTCATGCGCACGAACGTCGCTGCGAGCGCAGCGCATGCGCGGATCGTGAGCGAGCAGCGTCCAGACGAGCTGCGACGCAAGTCGCGCGCCAGCCCGTTCGTCAGGCCGCGAGTGCGCTGATCACCCGGCGCGCGGCCGGACCGAGCCGCGCACCCGCGCGGTGATAGAGGCGCGGCGTGAAGACGTGGGCGTGGCCGCGGGCGTAGCGGAGGACGCGCAGCGCGCCGCGGCGTAGCTCGGCGCGGCACAGGTGCTCGGGCAGCCAGCCAACGCCGATGCCGGCGAGGATCGCGGCGCGCTTGGCGTGGAAGTCGTTCAGGTCGATGGTCACGCGACGCTCGAGGCCGGCGGTGGGGAGCGCGAGCCGCGGATCGCCGCCGCGGACGGTGACCAGCACGTGCTCGGCGAGCGCGTCGTCGTCGAGCTCGCCCGGCCGGCGCGCCAGCGGATGGCCGCGGTGCGCGACCAGGAGCGCGCGCAAGGGCGCCAGGCGCGTGGCGACGACGCCGGGCGCGACCGCGGGCAGGACGGCGATCATGAGATCGGCGTCGTCGCGCGCGAACGCGGCCTCGACCCCGCCGAGGAACTCGGCCGAGACGTGGATGCGCGTCGGCGCACCCTCCCGGACCATCTCGCCGACCGCGCGCAGGACCGCCGCGTCGGGGTAGATGCCGTCGTAGACGACGCGCAGGGAAGGCTCCCAGCCGGTGCGCATCTCGGCGCACGCAGCCGCAAGATCTGCCTCCGCGGCGAGCAACCGCCGGCAGTGCTCGAGCACGCGCCGCCCGGCCGCCGTCAGCTTCAGCCGGTAGCCGCGGCGATCGACCAGATCGAGCCCGGCGTGACCCTCCATCTGCCGCAGCGCATGGAGGATCGCCGGGTGGCCCTTGCCGAGCGCGGCGCCCGCCTTGACCAGCGTGCCGTGGCGATCGAGGGCGTCGAGCGCCCGCGCCTGGTCGAGGGTGATGTTCACAACGCTGACATTATATGACGATTTTTTGTGCTTTCAGCGCACACCGGCCGTGCGCCAGGGTCTCGCCATGGACATCCCGTACATGCGCGGCAAGGTCGCCGCCCAGGCGCACGTCGCCCTGCCCGACGGCACGGTCGAGGAAGAGTATGCGCGCGACGGCTTCGCCGGCCGCTACGCCCACCTCTACCGCGCGCGTCCCCCCGTCGCGTGGAGCCGCATCGAAGGGCCGCTGCGGCCGCGCGCGTACGACAGCCGCGAGCTCGCGCCCGGCGCCGACCACCTCGATCGGGTCGCGGTCCTCACCAACGCCGACGTCCGCGTCCACGTCGGCGCGATCGCCGACGCGATGCCCTACTTCTTCCGCAACGCCGACGGCGACGAGCTCCTCTTCGTCCACGCCGGCAGCGGGCGCCTGGAGACCGACTTCGGCCCGCTGGCCTACCGCGAGGGCGACTACCTGCTGGTCCCGCGCGGCACCTGCTACCGGCTGGTGCCGGCGACGACCACGCGCCTCCTCACGATCGAGACCGCGGGCGAGCTGCGCGTCCCCGATCGCGGGCTCCTCGGCCAGCACGCGCTCTTCGATCCGGCCGTGATCGAGGTGCCGACGCCGACCGGCAAGAGCACGCTCGCCGCCGACGCGCGCGGCGAGTGGCAGGTCGTGGTCCAGCGCGAACATGCGCTGACCCGCATCTTCTACCGCCACGATCCACTCGACGTGATCGGCTGGAAGGGCACCCTCACGCCGCAGCGCCTCAACGTCGCCGACATCCGGCCGGTGTCGAGCGAGCGCTACCACCTGCCGCCGACCGCGCACGCGACCTTCGCGGCGCCGGGCGCGGTCGTGTGTACGTTCCTGCCCCGGCCGCTCGAGACCGGCGATCCGCGCGCGCTGCGCGTGCCCTTCTACCACTCGAACATCGACTACGACGAGGTCCTCTTCTACCACCGCGGCTCGTTCTTCAGCCGCACCGGCATCGCGCCCGGGATGCTGACCTTCCATCCCCAGGGCATCCACCACGGCCCGCAACCCGGCGCCGCCGAGCGCGTGCGCGACGCGAGCCGCACCGACGAGATCGCGGTGATGATCGACACGCGCCGCCCGCTCCATCCCACGGCGGCGGCGCTGGCGATCGAGCGCCCCGACTACTGGCAGAGCTGGCAGGAGCCCAAGGAGCCGACGCCATGAGCACCGAGTCGACGAACAACCCGTGCGACCTCGAGGGCCTCGACTTCGTCGAGCTCGCCGGCCCCGAGCCCGATCGCCTGCACCGCCTCCTCGTCGCGTTCGGCTTCTCGCGCACGCTGCATCACCCGGCGCGTGGCCTCGACCTCTACCAGCAGGGCGACATGACGTTCCTCCTGCACCGCGCCGACGGCGGCTTCGCCGGGCGCTTCGCCCGCGAGCACGGCCCGTGCATCCCGGCGATGGGCTGGCGCGTCGCCGACGCCGACGCCGCGGCGCAGATCGCCGCGGCCCGTGGGGCGACGATCGTCGACGGCGACCTGGCGAAAGGCAGCGAGATCGTCCCCGCGGTCTCCGGCATCGGCGGCAGCCTCATCTACCTCGTCGACCGTTACGGGCCGCGCGGCACGATCTACGACGTCGATTTCGAGCCGACTGGCGAGCACGGTCCCGGCGCCGGCCTCGCCGGCATCGACCACCTGACGCACAACGTCCACCGCGGCCGCATGGACCCGTGGGCGCAGTTCTACAAGCGCCTCTTCAATTTCCGCGAGATCAAGTATTTCGACATCGAGGGCAAGCTCACCGGTCTGAAGAGCCGCGCGATGACCAGCCCGTGCGGCAAGATCCGCATTCCGATCAACGAGAGCTCCGACGACAAGTCGCAGATCCAGGAATACCTCGAGGCCTACAAAGGCGAGGGCATCCAGCACATCGCGCTCTCGACCGCCGACATCTACGGAACGGTCGACCTTATGAAGAAGGCCGGCGTCGTATTCCAGGACACGCCCGAGCCCTATTACGACGCGATCGACAGGCGCCTGCCGGGCCACGGCGAGCCGGTGGCCGAACTCCGCGCGCGCCGCATCCTCATCGACGGCGCGCCGACGCAGGGCGGCGGGATCCTGCTGCAGATCTTCACCAAGACCGTCATCGGCCCGATCTTCTTCGAGATC
>DDTA01000095.1 GCA_002344285.1 Myxococcales bacterium UBA2376 | reverse complement strand
CCGAGACGATGCTCGGCGACACCGGCGTCGCCGTCCACCCCGACGACGAGCGCTACAAGGAGCTCGTCGGCCAGGAGGTCCTGCTGCCGCTCACCGGGCGCCGCATCCCGATCGTCGCCGACACGTTCGTCGAGAAGGACTTCGGCTCGGGCGCGGTCAAGGTCACACCCGCGCACGACTTCAACGACTACGAGGCCAGCCAGCGCACCGGCCTGCCCGCGATCCAGGTGATCGACGCGCGCGGCAAGATGTGCGCGCCGGTGCCCGAGAAGTACGTGGGCATGTCCGTCGACGAGGCGCGCAAGGCGGTGGTCGCCGATCTCGAGGTGCTCGGCCTCCTGGGCAACATCAAGGACCACAAGGTGCCGCGCGGCCGCTCGCAGCGCTCGGGCGCCGTGGTCGAGCCGATGCTCATGGAGCAGTGGTTCGTGAAGACCAAGCCGCTCGCCGATCCGGCGGTCGAGGCGGTCGAGAGCGGACGCACGCGCTTCGTCCCCGAGCTGTGGACGAAGACGTACATGCACTGGATGACCAACATCAAGGACTGGTGCATCTCGCGGCAGCTCTGGTGGGGCCATCGCATCCCGGCCTGGTACTGCGACGCCTGCGCGCACATCACGGTGTCGCGCGAGGATCCGACGGCGTGCGGCGGCTGCGGCGGCGCCGGGCTCCGCCAGGACGAGGACATCCTCGACACGTGGTTCAGCTCGGCGCTCTGGCCGTTCTCCACGCTGGGCTGGCCGGAGAAGAACCGCGCGCTCACCGCCTTCTATCCCAACAACGTCCTCGTCACCGGCCCCGACATCATCTTCTTCTGGGTCNNGCCCGCATGATGATGATGGGCCTCAAGTTCATGGGGAAGGTGCCGTTCCGCACCGTGTACCTGACGTCGATCGTCACCGACGAGAACGGTGACAAGATGTCCAAGACCAAGGGCAACACGATCGATCCGCTCGACGTGGTGCACGGCGCGACGCTCGAGGAGCTGCTCGAGCGCGCCGAGACCGAGATCGCCGACGAGAAGAACCGCAAGGCGGCCCAGGCCAACATCCGGAAGCTGTTCGCCAAGGGCGTGCCGGCGATGGGCGCCGACGCGCTCCGCTTCGCGCTCGCCGCGCTCAACACGTCGGGCCGCTACATCCGCCTGTCGGTCGAGCGCGTCGAGGGGTACCGCAACTTCATCAACAAGCTGTGGAACGCGTCGCGCTTCGCGCTCATGAACCTCGACGGCCACGAGGCCGACGCGTTCGAGGCGTCGATGAACAACGGCTCGGCGCAGCTCGGGCTCGCCGACCGCTGGATCCTGTCGCGCGCGCAGCGCGTCGCCGCCGACGTCGACGCCGCGCTCGAGAGCTTCCGCTTCTCCGACGCGGCCAACGCGCTCTACCAGTTCGTCTGGCACGAGCTCTGCGACTGGTACATCGAGCTGGCCAAGCCGCACCTGCACCTGCCCAACGACGGCTCGCCCGCGAGCCCGCGTCGCCGCTACGTGCAGGGCACGCTGGCGCTGGTGCTCGAGCAGACCTTGCGGATGCTCCACCCGATGGCGCCCTTCGTCACCGAGGAGATCTGGCAGAAGCTGCCCAAGCCCGGGCACCTGCCGGCGTCGCTCATGGTGACGATCTATCCCAAGGGGGACGCCCGCTTCGTCGACGAGACCGCCGAGCAGGAGATGGCCGCGGTGCAACAGGTGGCCGTCGCGGTGCGCATGCTGCGCTCGACCTACAACGTGCCGCCCTCGTGGAGCGTGCCGGTGGAGGTCCGCGTGGCGGACGACACGCAGCGCGGGCTCATCGACCGCCACCGCGCGCTCGTCGAGAACGCGGCGCGCGTGACCATGAGCCTGGTCGCGAGCGGTGGCGTGGTCGCGCAGTCGGCCAAGCAGGTGGTGGGGGCGTGGGCGGAGGTGGTGATGCCGCTCGCCGGCCTCATCGACATCGAGGCCGAGAAGGCGCGCCTGACCAAGGAGATCGCCAAGGCCGAGAAGGAGATCGGGAACCTGGAGAAGCGGCTCTCCAACCCGCAGTTCCTCGAGCGAGCCCCCGAGGACGTGGTCGCGGAGCTGCGCGGCCGCCTGGACGACGAGGGCACCCGCAAGGGCCGCCTCATCGATGCCCTCGGGCAGCTGGGCTGAGGGTAGGATGTGAGCGTGGGCGACGAGCTGACCCTGACCCCTGATGGCTGCGCGCTCCTGGTGATCGACGTCCAGGAGCGCCTCATCGCCGCCATGCCCGAGCCCGCGCGCGCGTCGGTCGAGCGCAACCTCATCACGCTGGCCGCGGCGGCGGAGCGCTTCGCGCTGCCGGTCATCGTCAGCGAGCAGTACCCGCGCGGCCTGGGGCGCACGACCGCGTCGGTGGCCGGCGCGCTCGAGCCGGTCAAGGGCGTCTGCTACTTCGAGAAGGTCGAGTTCGCAGCCTGCGCCGCGCCGGCGTGGCGCGAGGCGGTCACCGGCATGGACCGGCGCGTGTGGCTCGTCACCGGCATGGAGACCCACGTGTGCGTCTACCAGACGGTGCGCGCGCTCCGCGCCGCCGGCCACGTCGTCCACGTGATCGCCGACGCGGTCGCCAGCCGCACCGACGCCAACTGGCAGAACGGCCTCGACCTGTGCGCGCGCGCCGGCGCCATCATCACCAACACCGAGACCGTCGTGTTCGACCTGCTGGGCAAGGCCGGCACCGACGACTTCAAGGCGCTGTCGCGCCTGCTCAAGTGATGCGCGCCGCCCTGCTCCTCCCGCTCCTCCTGTCGCTGATGCTGCTCGGCGGCTGCGTCGACTTCGTCTGCACCGCGGAGCTGCGCTGGGGCCTGAGCGTCCAGGTCACCGGCGCCGACACCGGCCAGCCGATCGCGGCGACCGTCGTCGCCCGCGACGGCGATTACGTCGAGGAGCTGATGGTGGTCGGCGACCGCCACGTCGGGGCCGGCGAACGCGCCGGCACCTACCGGCTCGAGATCAGCGCCGAGGGCTACGCGCCGCGCGTCGTCGACGACGTCGAGGTCGACGACGGCGGGTGCCACGTCGAGACCGAGCGGCTCACCGTCGCGCTGTCGCGCCCCTGAGATCGGAACAGCGCGGCCGCCGGACGCGGTCGCCGGAGGAGGAGCCCTCACCATGTCGTTCGACGATCTGCACTGTGAGTACTCGTGGGCGTCCGGATCGAGCTACGAGGACTGTTCCTTCCTCGCCCGCCGCTGGCGGGACGAGTACGGGACGAGGCTCAGCGACAGCGACTTCTTCGTCTGCGGGATCGGCGCGGACGAGGTCCAGACCTGGGGCCCGACGCCCAACATCTTCTCCGCGCTCTGGCGTGCGCTTCCTTCCGGCCGGACGTACGTCGCGGATGGTTCGAAGTGTTCGATCCATGTCTACGAAGACATCATGACGGTGGAAGCCGGGGTCCGGACCCTGCCGCTCACCTTCGCGCCCGAGGGGATCTGGGGACTCGACGAGCAATACATTTACGCCTGGGGGATCGGCGGGACCCACGGCGCGCAGGTCCCGCACCTGGCGGCCTACGATGGCCGCGAGTGGACCGACCTCCCCACGCCGGGGTTCTACATCACGAAGATGCACGGCCTCGCGCCCGACCTCATCTATGCGGCGGGACGAGGCGGGATGGCGCGCTGGGACGGGCGTGCCTGGCACGAGGTGCCGATGCCGACGGGCGACATCTTCTCCGATGTCTTCGTGGCGGGTCCCGACGAGATCTACGCGACCACCTACGCCGGCTTGCTCATCGAGGGGAACGCGACGAGCTCGAACATCATCACCAGCACGATGGACGATCGGCTCCCGTTCGCGTGTGTCATCAAGTTCGCCGGTGAGCTCTTCGTCGGTGGCCTCTCGCTCGGGCTCTACCGGCGAACCGGTCGCACCGATCAGCTCGAGCACATCAAGCCGGACATCCACGCCTCGATGTTCGAGGCGAGGGCCGGCGCGCTCATCATCACCGTCCCCGACGAGATCATCGGCACGTCGGACGGCGTGGCCTTCTTCGGCTCGGCGTTCGAGTCCGTCAAGGACTCCACCGGAGCCATCGACATCCACGAGCGCTGACTACGGGCACTTCGCGCCGTGGCGGCCGAGCGCCTCGTCGAAGGCGTCGCGGACGGCGTCGTCCGTGGTGAGGGCGTCGGTGGTGGAGATGCCGATGAGGCGCAGGCCGCGCACCGCGTCGGGCACGAAGACGAGGTCGTGCTCGAAGCCCTCGCCGGACGGGCTCGCGATCGAGCACACGGCGTGCGAGGTCACGCCGGGGATGGTGACGGCGAGGCCGACGTTGTCGCAGGCGATGTCGTAGAGCATGGCCGGATCGTCGAGCGAGGCGGCCGCGCCCAGCGCGAGCGCCGCGAGCGCCGCGTCGAGGGCGGCGCCGCAGCGGTGCGTGACCTTGCCGTCGGCGAGCTCGACCACGCCGGTGGCGCGATCGACGACCCTGGACCACGGCACCGTCTCGCGCACGAGCGCCCGCGCGAGATCCTCGGTGGCGACCTCGGGCTTCTCGTCGGGCGCGCCCAGCCCGGTGGGCTTGCCGGCGCGGACGTCCGCCTCCTCGGGCTCGTCGACCGGCGCGCCCGCGTCCGCGCCGGCGGGCGGGGAGGCGTCGCGCGGCGGCGCCGACGACTTCTTGCAGGCGAGCAGCGACAGCAGCAGCGGGAGCGCCAGGCGCGTCATGACGGTGATGATGCATGACCGGCGAAGCGCGCGCGAGGCACCAGGGCGAAGGCGGCGAGCGCCGGCACGATCATGGCCGCGGTCGCGGCGAAGAAGCCGGCCCACCCCAGCTCGGCGACGAGCGGCGCGATGGTGAAGCCGAAGACGCGGCCGCCGACCGACGAGAGCGCGTTGAGGAGCGCGTACTGGGTCGCCGTGTGACCGGGTGAGGTCTGGCCCATGAGGAAGGCCACGAACGCGCTCGACGCGAGCGCGGTCCCGAAGCTGTCGACGAAGGCGGCGGCGAGGAAGAGCGGCAAGGGCGCGCCGACCCACGCGAGCAGCGCCCAGCCGAGGTTGGCGGCGGCCGCGGTGGCGCCGAAGACGTAGAGCGACGCGCGCGGGCCGAGGCGCGGGGCGGCGGTCGAGAGCACGAGGCCGCCGACCGCGAGCCCCGTGAAGCCGGCCAGCGGCAGCACCCAGCCCATGGTCTGGGCGTCGACCTGGGCGACCTGGCGCAGGAAATAGCCCTGGACGTGGAGCACGAGGTGCTCGCCGAAGCGGAACGTGGCGATCGCGAGCACGACGGCGACGAGGCCGGGGCGGGTGAGGAGGTCGACGATCGAGCCGACGATCGTGCTGTAGAACGACGGCGGCTCGGGCGGCGGCGGCGGCTCGGGGAGGAGCAAGGCCCCGGCGACGCCCAGCGGCAGGAGCGCGGCGACGACGCCGTAGAGCACCGGCCACGACGTGTGGTGGGCCAGGACGAAGCCGGCGCCGCCGACCACGAGCATCGCGGCCCGGTAGCCGAAGACGTAACCGGCGGCGCCCGCCGCGCGCTCGTGGGGCGCGAGCGACTCGGCGAGGAAGGCGTCGACCACGACGTCGTGGCTCGCCGACAGCGCGGCCACGCCGACCGCGAGCACCGCGATGGTCTCGGCGTCGGCGGCCAGGCCGGTCGCGGCCAGCGCGAGGATCGCGGCGGCGAGCGCGATCTCGAGCACGACGATCCAGCCGCGGCGGCGGCCGAGCCACGGCCACGCGAAGCGGTCGAAGACGGGCGCCCACGCCCACTTGAACGTGTACGGCAGGCCGACCGACGCGAACGCCGCCGCCGTCTCGAGCGACACGCCCTCGTCGGCCATCCACGTCACCAGCACCATGCCGGTGAGGTAGAGCGGCAGGCCCGACGCGAAGCCGAGCAGCAGCGCCGCCGCCATGCGGCGGGTGCCGAGGATCGCGAGCCCGGTGCCGACGTCGCTCAGGCGTCGAAGCTAACGCGACCCGATCGGCGGGGCACGTTCGTGGTGTACCGTCGGGCCGGGCCCAGACGGAGGAGACCGACATGGACTGGAAGACCCTGCTCGAGGGCGCCCCCGCGGCGCTGCGTGAAGACACCCTGGCGGGCGCGTTCCAGCGCACCGCCGCCGAGCGTGGCGCCGACGTCGCGCTGCGCACCAAGGGCAACGCCGTCTCGATCACGTGGGCGGAGTACGGCGAACGCGTCCGGCGTTACGCCGGCGGGCTCGCCGGGCTGGGCCTCGGCGCGGGCGATACGCTCGCGATCCTTCTCGTCAACCGCCCGGAGTTCAACCTCGTCGACACCGCGGCGATCCATCTCGGCGCGGTGCCGTTCTCCATCTACAACACGTCGACGGCGGAGCAGATCCGCCACCTCCTCGTCGACAGCGGCGCGAAGATCGCGGTGACGCAGCAGGCCTTCCTGCCGCTCCTGCGCGAGGCCGCCGCCGGGACGTCGGTCAAGACGATCGTGCTGGTCGACGGCGAGGCCGACGGCACGGTCGGCCTGTCGACGCTCGCGAAGATGGTGCCGGCGGGCTTCGACTTCGAGGCGACGTGGCGCGCGGTGCGGCCCGAGGCGCTGCTCACGATCATCTACACGTCGGGCACGACCGGCGCGCCCAAGGGCGTCGAGCTCACCCACGCCAACATGATGTCCGAGCTGCGCTCGTTCTGGGCGTGCGGGCGCGGCCACACCGACAGCCGCGTCATCTCGTTCCTGCCCCACGCCCACATCGCCGATCGCATGGCGACCCATTACCTCGCGATGTGCGCCGGCATGCAGGTGACGACGTGTCCGGATCCGCGCCAGCTGTTCGAGCACGTGCCCGACGCGAAGCCGACCGAGTTCACCGGCGTGCCGCGCGTCTGGGAGAAGCTAAAGGCCGCGCTCGAGGCGCGCTTCGCGGGCGAGGAGCCGGCGAAGAAGGCCGCGATCAAGGGCGCGATCGAGGCGAGCCTGGCCAAGGTCCGCCTGGAGCAGGCCGGCCAGCCGGTGCCGCCGCAGCTCGCCGAGGGGGTGGCGCGGGCCGAGCAGATGATGTTTGCGCCGCTGCGCGCCGCGCTCGGGCTCGACCAGGCGCGCGCGTACTTCGTCGGCGCGGCGCCGACCCCGCGCGAGGTGCTCGAGTTCTTCCACGCGCTGGGCATGCCCATCGCCGAGGTCTGGGGCATGTCGGAGCTCTCGTGCGTGGCGACGGCCATGCCGCCGGACCGCATCAAGATCGGCAGCGTGGGGAAGGCGATGCCCGGCGTCGAGGTGCGCATCGCGGGCGACGGCGAGGTGCTGGTGCGCGGCCCCATCGTCATGAAGGGCTACCGCAACCTGCCCGAGCAGACCGCCGAGACCATCGACCAGGACGGCTGGCTCCACACCGGCGACATCGGCGAGCTCGACGCCGAGGGCTTCCTGCGCATCGTCGATCGCAAGAAGGAGCTCATCATCAACGCCGCCGGCAAGAACATGTCGCCGGCGAACATCGAGGCCCGCATCAAGACGTCGAGCCCGCTCATCGGCCAGGCGGTCGTGATCGGCGACGGCCGCCCTTACAACGTCGCGCTCCTGGTGCTCGACCCCGACGGCGCCGCCGCGTTCGCCAAGGCCCGGGGCCTCACGGCGACCCCGGCCGAGCTGGTCGACCACGCCGACGTCAAGGCCGAGCTCGACCGCGCCATCGCGGCCGCCAACGGGCACCTCGCGCGCGTCGAGCAGATCAAGCGCTACGCGCTGCTCT
Organism: Myxococcales bacterium UBA2376; assembly: GCA_002344285.1. GTDB lineage: Bacteria > Myxococcota_A > Polyangia > Haliangiales > Haliangiaceae > UBA2376. Next base: position 635 of record DDTA01000095.1, on the reverse strand, counting down.
CGAGCGAGTGGCTCCCCGGCGGCGACGAGCTCACCCCGACGATGAAGCTCCGCCGCAAGCCGATCGCGCAGAAGTACGCCGCCGAGATCGAGGCGCTCTACGCCGGCGCCGGCGAGGACGCCGGCGACGACTCGCTGCGCGCGTAGCGCGGCTCAGATGACGATGCCCGTCGAGTAGTTCCACGAGGCCGTGCCGGTGTTGCCGGCGAGGTCGCGCACGCGGATCTGGAAGGTCCACTCGGCGTAGGTGTCCGGCGGGTAGACCGGGAACTGCACCGAGTAGGTGTACGACGGCGTCGCGCAGTTGAACCACTGGTTGGGCGGGGTCGTGTTGCGGCGGAAGTTGCGGCACTCGACGAAGTTGTACGAGCCGCTCGCCGTCGACCGGAACGTGGTGGTGCTCGAGTAGACCGTCTGGGTCGGACCGCTGGTGAACACGATCGTCGGCCCCGCGGTGTCGACCGAGAACGCGCGCGGCGCCGAGCTCTGGTTGCCGGCGGCGTCACGCACCGTCACCGTGAACGTGTAGCTGCCGTCGGCGAGCTGCGAGGCGGTGAACGTCCCGTTCGGGCACGAGACCGACTGTGTGCCCACCGTGCAGGTGACCGTCGTCGGCGCGCCGCCCGTCGTGAAGCC
>DDTA01000059.1:23213-33321 GCA_002344285.1 Myxococcales bacterium UBA2376 | reverse complement strand
CTCGCGCACGTGCTTGGACAGCGCGAGGTTCGACTGCCGCGTCGCGAGCGAGCGCATGTACACGCGCGGATCGTCGATCGCGTTCATGCGGATGCGATCACCCAGCAGCGCGCCGCCGGTCTTGCGCTTCGACGGATCGACCGAGATGACGGCGATGGTCTTGTCGGGGAAGTCGGACAGGAAGCGGCGCACCAGCTCGTCGACCAGGCTCGACTTGCCGGCGCCGCCGGTGCCGGTCACGCCGAGCACGGGGACGCGCGGCAAGGTCGCGAGGAGCGGCTCGAGGATCGCGCGCATCTCGTCGCCGGCCGCCGGCTCGTTCTCGGCGGCGGTGATGAGGCGACCGATCGTCGCCGGCTCGCGCGCCGGCAAGGCCGCGATCGCGGGCGCGACGGCGGGCCGGGGCTTGTCGAAGTCGCACTGCCGGATCAGGTCGTTGATCATGCCCTGCAGGCCCATGGCCCGCCCATCGTCCGGCGAGTAAATGCGCGTCACGCCGTAGGCGTGGAGCTCCTCGATCTCCGACGGGAGGATCGTGCCGCCGCCGCCGCCGAACACCTTGATGTCGGCTCGCCGCTCGCGCAGCAGATCGATCATGTACTTGAAGTACTCGACGTGCCCGCCCTGGTACGACGTGATGGCGATGCCCTGCACGTCCTCCTGGATCGCGCAGCTCACGATCTCGGCGACCGACCGGTTGTGGCCCAGGTGGATGACCTCGGCGCCCGACGCCTGCATGATCCGGCGCATCACGTTGATGGCCGCGTCGTGGCCGTCGAACAAGGACGCCGCGGTCACCAGGCGGACGTGGGCCTTGGGGCGATACACCGGCGGGGGCGAGGGGCGGTTCACCACCCGCCGACCCTAGCACCGGATCGGGGGGTCAGAACGCCGCGTCGAGCGCGACCTCACCCTCGACGCCGACCTGGTACGCCGACACCCGGCGCTCGAAGAAGTTGGTCACCTCCTGGACGTCCTGGAGCGCGAGGAACCCGAAGGGGTTGGACGCCCCGTACTGCTTCGCCATCCCGAGCGTGGCGAGGCGCTGATCGGCGCAGTACTCGAGGTAGCGGCGCACGTCGCCCACCGAGAGGCCGGCGACGCCGCCGCCCACGAGGTCGGCGGCGAACTGGGTCTCGCAGTCGATCGCCTCGGCGAGCATGGCGCGCACGTCACGCTCGAGCGCCTCGTCGAACAGCGCCGGCTCCTCGCGGCGCACGATCGCGACCACCTCGAACGCGAACGCCATGTGGGCGCTCTCGTCGCGGAAGACCCAGTTGGTGCCGCCGGCGAGCCCGTGCAGGAGGCCCTTCGAGCGCAAGAAGTAGACGTAGGTGAACGCGCCGAAGAAGAAGAGGCCCTCGATGCACGCCGCGAAGCAGATGAGGTTGAGCAGGAAGCGGCGGCGATGGGCCGGCGTCTCGAGTCGATCGAGGTCGTGGATCGAGTCGATCCAGCGCAGGCAGAAGTCGGCCTTCTGCTTGATCGACGGGATGGTCTCGACCGCCGCGAACGCCCGCTGCCGCTCGTCGTGATCGGGCACGTACGTGTCGAGGAGCGTCAGGTAGAACTGGACGTGCAGCGCCTCCTCGAAGAGCTGGCGCGACAGGTACATCCGCGCCTCGGGCGCGTTGACGTGCTTGTAGAGGTTGAGGACGAGGTTGTTGGCGACGATCGAGTCGCCGGTGGCGAAGAACGCGACCAGCCGCTGCACCAGGTGGCGCTCGGCCGGCGTCATCCGCGCGAGGTCGGCGACGTCGGTGCCGAAGTCGACCTCCTCGACGGTCCACGTGTTCTTGATCGCCGCCTTGTACATCTCGAAGAGCTGCGGGTACGCCATCGGCCGCAAGGTCAGGCGCATCCCCGGATCGAGAATTCTCACTGGTTGCTGGTTCGCGCCGGCTCGGCCGCCTTCGGCGGCCTCGGCGCTCACTGGCACGCCTCGCAGCTCTCGGGGTTCTCGAGCGAGCACGCGATCGCCGCGGCGGCCGGCACCTCGGCGGTCGCCTGGGCGATGCGCGTCGCCGGCCGCGAGCGCAGGTAGTAGGTCGTCTTGAGCCCGCGCTTCCAGGCATGGAAGTACATCGCCGACAGCGCCCCGATGTTCGGGTTCTCGACGAACAGGTTGAGCGACTGGCTCTGATCGATGAAGGCGCCGCGCTCGGCCGCCATGTCGATGAGCGACCTCATCGGCACCTCCCACACCGTGCGGAAGCGCGTGCGGATCTCCTCGGGCAGCTCGACGAGCCCCTGCACCGAGCCCTCGGCGCGCAGGAGGCGCGCGCGGGTGTGCTCGGTCCACAGGCCGAGCCGCTTGAGCGCATCGACGAGGTAGCGGTTGATCTGGATGAAGTCGCCCGAGAGCGTCTCGCGCTTGAACAGGTTCGAGACCTGCGGCTCGATGCACTCGTAGCAACCGGCGATCGACGCGATCGTCGCGGTCGGCGCGATCGCGATCATGAGCGAGTTGCGCAGGCCGACCTCGCGGATGCGCGCGCGCAGCGCGTCCCAGCGCGCCGGGTCGCCCGGCGTGACGCCCCACGCGTCGAACTGCAGCTCGCCGCGCGCCGCGCGCGTCTCGTCGAACGCGGGGTGCTTGCCCTTCTCCGCCGCCAGCTCGACCGACGCCTCGAGCGCGTGGAAGTAGATCTCCTCGGCGATCCGGCGCGACAGCGCGCGCGCCTCGGGCGCGTCGAACGCCCAGCCGAGCTGGAAGAAGACGTCCTGGAGGCCCATGACGCCGAGGCCGACCGGACGCCACTTCCGGTTGGAGCGCTCGGTCGCCGCGATCGGGTAGTAGTTCAGGTCGATCACGCGATCGAGCTGGCGGATCGCGGTGCGCACCGTGCGCGCGAGCTTGTCGAAGTCGAACCCGGCGCCGGCGACGTGGCGGCCGAGGTTGATCGAGCCCAGGTTGCAGACCGCCGCCTCGTCGGCCGAGGTCACCTCGATGATCTCGGTGCAGAGGTTGGAGAGGTGGACCGTGCGTCCGGCCACCGCGGTCTGGTTGCAGGCGCGGTTCGACGCGTCCTTGAACGTCATCCAGCCGTTCCCGGTCTGCGCCAGCGTCCGCATCATGCGCGCGTAGAGATCGCGCGCCTTCACGGTCCTCGCCGCCAGCCCGTCGGCCTCCGCCGCCTCGTACGCGCGGTCGAACGCCTCGCCCCACAGGTCGGGCAGGTGGGGCACGCGCTTGGGATCGAACAGGCTCCACGGCCCGTTGGCTTCCACCCGCCGCATGAACAGGTCGGGGATCCAGTTGGCGAGGTTGAGGTTGTGGGTGCGGCTCGCCTCGTCGCCGGTGTTGTCGCGCAGCTCGAGGAAGGCCTCGATGTCGGCGTGCCACGGCTCGAGGTACACGCACGCCGCGCCCTTGCGCTTGCCGCCCTGGTTCACGGCCGAGACCGACGCGTCGAGCGTCTTGAGCCAGGGCACGATGCCGTTCGAGTGGCCGTTGGTGCTCTCGATGAGCGAGCCGCGCGAGCGCACGCGGTGGTACGCGAGGCCGATGCCGCCCGAGAACTTGGAGAGCAGCGCGACGTCGGTGTAGCGATGGTAGATCGACTCGAGGTGGTCGGCCGGCGAGTCGAGGAGGAAGCAGCTCGAGAGCTGCTCGTGCGACGTGCCGGCGTTGAAGAGCGTGGGCGAGCTGGGCAGGTACTCCAGCGTCGAGAGCAGGCGGTAGAGCTCGAGCGCGTCGCCGACCGACTCGGTGAGCGCGCACGCGATGCGCATGAAGAAGTGCTGCGGCGTCTCGATCACCAGCCGGGACTCGGGGTGGCGGAGGAGGTAGCGGTCGTAGACCGTGCGCAGGCCGAAGTACTCGAGCTCGCGGTCGCGCTCGGGCTCGATCGCGTCGTTGAGCTTGCGCGCGTTGACGCCGACGACGCTCGCCAGCCGCGCGTTCACCAGGCCCAGGCGGCGCCCCGTCGCGATCGCCTGGGAGAACGCGTGGATCTCCTGGTTGTGCACTTCCTTGGCGATGTACGTCGCGAGCAGGCGGGCCGCGAGCTTGCCGTACTGCGGCTCCTCGGTGAGGAGCGAGGCCGCGGTCTGGATCGACAGGCGATCGAGCTCGCTGGTGGTGGCGCCGTCGTACAGGCCGCTGATCGTCTTGGTCGCGACCCGCATCGCGTCGACGTCGTGGAGCCCCTTGCAGCTCCGGCTCACGGCCCGCACGATCTTGTTCAGATCGACGAGCTCGGTGGCGCCGCTGCGCTTGGTGACCCGCATCATCGTCTGCGGGCCGGAGTCGTGGCGTGGGTACGAAGGCTTCGTCGCCGTCGCCGCGGTGGTGAGAGTCGGATCGGTCTCGGTCTGCATCGGTTCCTCCTTCGAGAACGTGAGGACACGTCGAGGAAGAGCCGAGGCCGGCGCTGGGCGGCGCCGCGCGGACAACCTCCCCCGAGGTGTCGGATGCGTCCACGCGGGCAGGTCTTCGGACTCGCGAGCAATGCCTTGCGGCGCCTACTGTCCACGCTTCCCAGCCTCGGACGAGGCCAGTGCTTGTGTGGAGGTCGTTCTCGCTTACCGCTGCGGGGCAGTCCCGGCGTCTCACCGGGTTCCCTTTTCAGCCGGCGCCGAGCGTCCGCTCGGCGTCAGCACCAGCATGGAGATGTGGGATGAGGGTGTGTTGCTTGGTTTCCGCCCAGGTTGGTCCGGCCGCCGAGGTTAGGCAGGCCCTCTGACACCGGGGGCGCATCGATCCGGGCCGGTGGTCGCGTCGTACCTGGGATACGCTCGTGCCGCCGCCGATGAAGCCCGCCCTCCGCGCCGAGACGTCGCGCCGCCGCCTGGCGGTGATGGCGTGCCTCGTGTGGCTCCTGGGCGTCGAGGCGATGCCGGCGCTCCACCAGGCGACGCACGCCTGGCTCCCGGCGCACCACCACGCCGGCGACACGCCGCTCAGCTCGACGCTCGTGGTGACCGTGCGTCGCGACGCGACATCGGCGACCGCGCACGCGCACGAAGGCGTGCTCCACCGGCACGGCGGCACGCCGATCGGCGCCGGGGCCACGACCGACGCCCTCGGCTTCGAGCGCGGCGAGCCGCGCCCCGATCCCGGTCACGGCCAGCACAGCCTCGCTCACCACACGCTCGCGCTGCGCGCGCCGCCGCCGGCCCTGCTCGAACCGCTCCCCGTCGATCATCACGTCGTCCCCGTCAGCCACGCCGTCGCGCGGCTCGTCGCGATCGCGCCGCCGCCCGAGGCCGGCGCCCGCGCGCCGCCGGTCTGAAGCCACCACCAGCTTCATTCCGTTCGAACCGACAGGAGCGTGCCATGTCTCTTCAGAGCTGCACGAGCCGGGCCCCGCGCGCGTACGCGGTGCTCGTGCTCGTCATCGGTCCCGCCGCGGCGCTGGCCGAGCCCGAAACCGAATCCGAAACCGAATCCGAAACCGAGCCCGAAACCGTCACCGACGAGGTCATCGTCCTCGACGGCGAGGCGCCCGCCGAGGCGGCGTCGTCCGTGCACTTCGATCGCGACGATCTCGTCACGCGCCCGCACACGCGGCCGTCGGATCTGCTGCGCCAGACGCCGGGCCTCGTCGTCTCGCAGCACGCCGGCGGCGGCAAGTCCGACCAGTACTTCCTGCGCGGCTTCGACGCCGACCACGGCACGGACGTCGCCATCTTCGTCGACGGCATCCCCGTCAACCTGACGAGCCATGGCCACGGCCAGGGCTACGCCGACACGCACTGGCTCATCCCGGAGACGATCGGGACGATCGACGTGCACAAGGGACCGTACGCCGCGCGCTACGGCGACTTCACCACCGCCGGCGCGATCGAGATGCGCTCGATCGATCCGGAGCCCGGCGCGCGCCTGTACCTGACCGGCGGCCTCGAGCTCGCCGGCCCGACGGCGCTGCGCCAGCCGACCTCGCGGCTGGTCGGGATCGCCGCCCCCGAGCTCACCCGCGGCCGCGCCATGATCGCCGCCGAGGTCGGCTACACCGACGGGCCCTTCCTCGCCCCCCAGGACTTCGGCCACGCGCACCTCTTCGCCAAGGGGCGCCGACCGTTCCGCGGCGGCGAGCTGCGCGCGGCCGTCACCGGTTACGCCTCGAGCTGGAACCAGAGCGGTCAGATCCCGGCCGCCGAGGTCGACGCCGGCCGCCTCGATCGCTTCGGCGCGATCGACCCGACGGAGGGCGGTCGCGCGCGCCGGGCCTCGGCGGCGATCGGCTGGGCGAAGGGGCTCCCCGGCGACGGCGCGTGGGATCTCTCGGCGTACGCCGTCTACAACCGGCTCCAGCTGTTCTCGAACTTCACGCTCTTCGCGCGCGATCCGCTCGCCGGCGATCAGATCGAGCAGAACGACGATCGGCTCCTCGGCGGCGCCGCCGCGCGCTTCCGCAAGACGCACGGCACCGGCGCGCGCTCGGGCCTCGTCCACGCCGGCCTCGAGGTGCGGACCGACTCGACGGTCGCCGACCTGTGGCACACCACCGCGCGCGCCCGGCTCGCCGGTTGCTGGGGCGGGATGAACCCGTGCAACCGCGGGCGCAACGACGTCGTCAACGCCGCGGCCTACGTCGAGGAGGATCTGTCGCTCACCCGCCGCGTGCGCCTCCTCGGCGGCGTGCGCGCCGACGCGTTCCTGTGGCACGTGAAGGATCTCGATCCCGAGACCGCGGGCACGATGGAGACGATCGGCGGCCGCGCGACCGCTGCGATCGTGAACCCCAAGCTCTCCGCGATCATCACCGCCTCCGACGAGCTCGACGTCTTCGTCAACACCGGCCTCGGCTTCCACTCCAACGACGCGCGCTCGGCGGTGGCGACCGGCGGCGACGGCGCGCTCGCCCGCGCGATCGGCGCCGAGACCGGGGCGCGCCTCGCCGTCGGCAAGGAGCTGCGCGCGTCGGTGGCCGCCTGGTACCTGCACCTCGCGTCGGAGCAGGTGTGGAGCGGTGACCTCGGCGGCACCGAGCCGTCGGATCCCACGCGGCGCTACGGCCTCGATCTCGACTGGCAATGGAGCCCGCGCCCGTGGCTCGGCCTCGACGCCAACGTCGCCGTCGGCCGCTCGACGTTCGTCGCCAACCGCGGCAACGGCGGCGCGCTCGCGCTGGCGCCGCGGATCATGGGCGGCGGCGGCGTCACCGTGCGCCGCGGGACGAGCTTCGCCGCGGTGCGCTTCCGCGGTATCGGCGACCGCCCGGCGAGCGACGACGGCGCGCTCGTCGCGGAGGGCCACGGGCTCGTCGATGTCGTCGCGCAGCACGCGCGCGGCAAGACCACGATCAGCCTCTCGATCGAGAACCTCCTCGACGCCGACTGGCGCGAGGCGCAGTTCGCGGAGGAGTCGCGGGTCGCGCCCGGCGCCGAGCTCCGCGAGGACGTGCACTTCACGCCCGGCGCGCCGCTCACCGCGCTCGTGACGCTCAGCCGCGCGCTGTGAGCGCGCCGATCACGCGGTCGACGTCCGGATGGTCGCCGGCGACCTTCGAGATGTAGTGGAACCTGATGTCGCCCGACGGCGCGACGACGAGCACGCCGCCCTGCTGCGTCGGATCGCCCTGCGTGCGGCCCTGGCGGAAGCCACCCTTGAGCGCGCGCAGCGCGTTGAGGCCGGCGCGCGGGCTGAACGTGCTCGCCACGCCGCGCACCAGCTCGGCGGCGTCGTACACCTTCAGCGACGGGTCGGTGTGGATCGGCCCCGGGTACTTCGTCGTCTCGCGGAAGCCGGCGATGAACATGGGCGCGCCGTTGCCGATCACGTGGAGCTCGGCGCCGGCGGCGTGGATGCGATCGATCGCGCGGTGCAACTGCACCACCTGCTCGCGGCAGAAGAGTCAACCGAAATGGCGGACGAGCGCGATGACCGCGGTGCGATCGCGCCACAGGGAACCGAGCGCAACCTCGGCACCTTTCTCGTCGAGGATCGTGAGCGAGCCCAGGGTATCGGCGCGCGAGAGCACGCTCGACGGTAACACGGCGGATGTGGAGGGGACTCCCGCCCCCAGCGTGGGCCTGCATACGCGTCCAAGTACCCGAAACGTATGTGGCACCACGAGGCACCGAAAGTGCTTATGCTAGGGCGGATGTTCACAGCCGAGGGCGCGCGATGACCTGGGTGGTGCCGCTGACGCTCGGCGGCCTCGCCATCGCGGTCATGGCGCTGTTCACCGTCATCGGTGCGCGCCGCAACCGGCAGGCGCAGGCCCAGCCCGCGCCGATGCCGGGCGGATCGATCCTGGTCCACGACATCAACGACGATCGCTGCACCGGCTGCGACGCGTGCGTCGCCGTGTGCCCGACCAACGTCCTCGACCTGGTCAGCAACAAGTCCCGCGTCCTGCGCTTCCACGACTGCATCCAGTGCGAGGCATGCATGTGGGCGTGTCCGACCGAGGCGCTGGTCATGTTCCGCGAGGGCAGCGAGCCGCCGCCGCTCAAGGTGCCCGAGCTCGACGACAGCTACCAGACCGCCGTGCCCGGCCAGTACCTGATCGGCGAGGTCGCCGGCAAGCCGCTGGTGAAGAACGCCGCCAACCTCGGCCGCGGCGTCATCGAGCACATGCTCAAGCACGGGCTCCAGCCGGGCGCGCTCGGGCGCGCGGGCGGCAACGCCGTCGACGTCGCGATCGTGGGCTCCGGCCCGGGCGGCCTGTCGGCGGCGCTCACGTGCATCCAGCGCGGCCTCACCTACGTCGTGCTCGAGAAGGAGCAGCTGATCGCGTCGACGATCTCCCGCTACCCGAAGGGCAAGCTGGTGATGGCCGAGCCGTACGACACGCAGAACCTGTCGCTCCTGCCGGTGTTCGACTCGAGCAAGGAGCAGATCATCCCGATCTGGCGCGAGCTCATCGAGCGCGTCGGCCTGCGCATCAACCAGGGCGAGGCGGTCGAGAGCGCGACGCGCAAGAGCGACGGCACGTTCGAGGTCCGCACGACGGTGGCGTCGTATCGCGCGCAGCGCGTGATCCTGGCGACCGGCACGCGCGGCAAGCCGCGCACGTTGCAGGTGCCCGGCGAGAACCTGCCCAAGGTCGCCAACCTGCTCGACGATCCCGACGACTGGCGCGGCAAGGACGTGCTCGTCGTCGGCGGCGGCGACTCCGCCGTCGAGGCCGCGCTCGCGCTCGCCGACGCCGGCGCGCGCGTGATCATCAGCTACCGCGGCAAGTCGTTCAATCGCGCGCAGCCGAAGAACAAGCAGGCGATCGAGTCGTACGCGGCGCAGAACCGGCTCAAGACGAAGTGCGGCTCGCAGGTGGTGTCGTTCGAGCCCGAGAGCGTCATCCTCGCGCTCGCCGACGGCTCGCAGAAGCGGTACCCGAACCAGGGCGCGTTCGTGCTCATCGGCGCCGATCCGCCGGTGACGTGGCTCGAGAAGCTGGGCGTGAACTTCGTGCTGCGCCCGCACCAGTACGCGCTGGGCAAGAGCGACGACTTCGTGCGCCGCATGGTGCCGGCGGCGACGGACTGTCCGCAGGACGCGGCGGCCGCCGCCGCGCTGATCACGGGCAAGGACACGCGCCTGCCGAGCGAGGTCGAGCGCGCGCTGTCGGCGATCGGGCTCCCGGAGCCGGCGAGCGGGCCGAAGAAGTGGATCAAGGCGGCGACCGGGCTGTTCGGCAGCGGCCCCAAGAAGATCGATCAGCCGATGCCGCTCTCCGAGTTCGCCAAGCAGCAGCGGCAGCGCACGCACGCCGGCATGGGCCGCCGCGATCAGCTGACCGCGGGCGAGCGCACGCGCGTCCTGCGCATGCTGCGTGACGAAGGCGGTCGCCTCGCCGACGAGGAGTCGAAGGTCTCGTTCGTGGACCTGGCGTCGTTGCGCGCGGGCGCGCCTGCCGACATCGCGCACGACGACGGCGACGCCTGGCCGCCGCCGTCGAGCGTGCGCCGCGACCCGACGCCGCCGCCGCAGCCGCGGCTCCAGCGCGTCGCGGGCGCGCCGCCGCCGCCGCCGCCGAGCCAGGACGAGATGCAGGCCAAGCAGGCGGTCATCGTCGGCCTGGCCAAGGCGCATGCGACCGGGCCCAAGACGCGCTCCAAGCGCCCGAGCGAGGAGGTCGAGCTTGGGCCGGGCGTGCGCATGAAGCCGGGCAAGGCCCAGCGCCCGTCGCACCCGACGCCGAGCGGCTCGCCGCCG
>DDTA01000059.1:0-23195 GCA_002344285.1 Myxococcales bacterium UBA2376 | reverse complement strand
GTCGATGCCGCTGCCGGCGGAGGCCGTCGGCGGACGGCCGCTGCGGCGCAGCGCCGCGCCGCCTCCGCCCGAGCGTTTCGGCGACGACTTCCGGCTCGACGATCCGACGCGCCACGCCGACGTCGATCCGCAGCTCCTCGCCCACACGATGGAGGACGGCACGATCGACGAGGTCGACGTCGACTTCCTGTCGGCGACGTACCAGGGCGACGGCGCCGACGGGCGCATCGATCTGGGCCCGCGCGACCAGAGCGCGCGCTATCCGATGCTCGAGGACGAGGACGCGACGCGCATGGGCGACATGCGCGAGCTGGTCGCGCGCGAGCGCGAGCGNNGAAGAAGCCCGAGACGCGCGAGCCGCCGCGACCGCCACCGCCGCGACCGCCAGCGCGGGCGGGCGCGCGCCCGCCGGGCCCCGTCGGCCACGACGACGCGACCCGCGCCGTCGACGTCGGCGGCAACCGCAGCCTCAGCGACGTCGACTGGGACCTGGACTGATTCGTCGTGGCCAGGGGCCGCGGCGAATCAGGGCCTCGGGCCTCGGGCCTCGGGNNGGCCTCGGGCCTCGGGAAGAAGGGCCTCGGGCCACCACCGAAACCCAGGCCTGGTTTCGGCTTCGGTCCCGGCTTCGGTCCCGGTTTTGGTTTCGGTTTCGGTCCCGGTTTCGGTTTCGGTCCCGGTTTCGGCGGCGTCGTCAGCGCAGCTCGAACTCCTTGCAGAACGCGGCCTCGGTCGGCGCGGAGCCGTCCGGCATCGGCGCATCGAGCGGCCAGCGGCGCTGGCCCTCGTCGGGCCAGCCGTGCAGGCACTCCTGCTTGCGCGCGATCCAGAACAGGCAGTCGCGGCAGGCCGAGCGCAGCTCGAAGCGACGAGCCTCGTCGATCAGCTGCGGCGTCAGCGGGAAGCGCACGGCGCCACCTTAGCTGATATATGTCGCGCGTGCCTCCGCCCAGCGTGCTGCCGCTCGACGTCGCGCCCGAGGTCGCCGACGCCCTCGCCGCCGGCGGCGCGGTGGTCGCGCTCGAGTCGACGATCGTCGCCCACGGCCTGCCCTACCCCGACAACCTCGCGGTCGCGCGCGCGCTCGAGGCGGCGGTGCGCGGCGGCGGCGCGGTGCCAGCCACCATCGCCGTCGTCGCCGGCCGCGTGAAGGTCGGGCTCGATGACGCGGCGCTCGCTGCGCTCGCCGAGCACGGCGCGCGCTTCGCCAAGACCGGCGCCGGCGAGCTCGCCGTCCACCTCGCGCGCGGCGGCGACGCGGCGACCACGGTGAGCGCGACCGCCGTGCTGGCGGCCCGCGCCGGCATCCGCGTGTTCGCGACCGGCGGCATCGGCGGCGTGCATCGCGGCGCGACCGGCGACGTCTCGCACGACCTGCCGGCGCTCGCGCGCACGCCGATCGCGGTCGTCTCCGCCGGCGCCAAGGCCATCCTCGATCTGCCACGCACGCTCGAGACGCTCGAGACGCTCGGCGTCCTCGTCGTCGGCTACGGCACGGGCGAGCTGCCCGCGTTCTACACCCGCAGCTCCGGGCTCGCCCTCGACCACCGCGTCGACGACGCGCGCGCGCTCGCCGCGATCTGCCGCATGCGCTGGGACGGCCTGCACCAGGGCGGCGTGCTCGTATGCAACCCCATCCCCGAGGACGCCGCGCTCGATCGCGCGATGATCGACGGCGCGATCGACGAGGCGCTCGCCGCCGCCGACGCCGAGGGCGTGACCGGCAAGCGGCTGACGCCGTACCTGCTCGCGCGCCTCGCCCGCGTCACCGGCGGCGCCGCCGTCGCCGCCAACCGCGCGCTCGCCGCCAACAACGCCCGCGTGGGCGCCGCCCTCGCCGCCGCCCTGACCCCATCCTGAAACACGTTCTATTTGGGGACGGTGTCAACTTTGACAACTTTGCGGAGCGCTCCGCAAAGTTGTCAAAGTTGACACCGTCCCCAGCTAAGTGCGCGCGGCGACGTCGAGAACGAGCGTGCGCGCCTTCGCCGCGCGCCGCCGCGACAGCTCCACGCCGACCGCGGCGAGCCCGACCTCGTTGGCGGCGGCCAGCATCGTGCCCACGCCGCAGAACGGGTCGACGACCGTGCGCGTCGCCGTGTGCTCGACGAGGAACGCGGCCACGGCGCGGCACACGTCGGCGCCCATCGCGCGCGACCACGTCATCTCGCCGAGGCCGGGCAGGACGTCGGGCGTCGAGCGCCCGGGCGGCAGGCGCAGCGCGCGCGAGACGCACAGGACGTGCGCGTAGGCCGGCCGGCCGAACGTGATCGTCCCCGGCGCCGCGCGGCAGGCGATCTTGTGCCACAGGAGGTGCGAGCCCGCGGCGTCGGCGCCGGCGTGCACGAGGTGCCCCTTGTCGATCCAGCGCCCGTCGTGCTTCACGTCGGTCTGGAAGAAGATCGCGACGTCGTCGTCGGCGACGGCGCGGCAGGCGAGCGCCACGGTGTCGACGAACCAGCGCCGCCAGCCGTCGACGCCCAGCGCCGGCACCTCCGAGTGATCGGGGAGCGACGTCACGATCGCGTGGGCGGCGGGCAGCCGCGCCCCGAGGAAGGCGACGCCGTCGGCGTGGTGGACCGTGCGCGAGCTCAGGGCCCGAGTTTACGCAGTTGCGCCCCGCCGCCAACCGTGGCACTCCCGGGGGAGGCCAGGAGGACCCAGGGGATGATGCGCACTCGTTTCGCCGTGGCTACGTGCTCGTTCGTCCTGCTCGCCGCAGCGATCGCGGCGGCGCAGCCGGCGAGGAAACCGCCACCGGGGCCACCCGGCCGGCCGGTGCCCAAGGTCGTCAAGGCGCCGCCCCCAGCGCCGCTCGTCGGGCTCACCGAGCTCGGCGCCTTCGCGCCGGCGCGCGGGTTCCTCGACGACGTCGTCACCGACGACAGCACCCGGCTCGGCGTCGTCGTCACCGACGCCGACCAGCTCGTCGAGATCCAGGTGCTCGGCATCGCCGACGCGGGCGAGATCGCGCGCGTCGACGTCAGGCCGCTCATGCCGGCCGTCCGCCGCTTCTACCTCCTCGGCGACAGGATCTTCGTCGTGCCCAGGCGGCCCATGGGCGAGTCCGCGGACACCCCGATCACCCCGTTCCTCGTGGGCCTCGACGGCCAGCTGGTGAAGGGCCCCAAGCTCCGGTCCGCGACCGACGTCTTCGTCCGGCCGGTCGCGGGGCAGCCGGCGATGATCGCGTACACGCGCGATCCTGGTCATCGCAAGGGCGTGCTCCACCAGGTCGAGGCGTACGATCTGGTGAAGGGCAAGCGGCTCGGCAAGAAGCCGGGCCGCCTCGTCCTCGAGGGCGCGCGCGACAAGAAGCTCGACTTCGAGCCGCACTACTTCCTCGACGACATGACCGTCGCCGTCGGGACGCGCGGCGGCGTGTGGCGCAAGAAGGAAGACCAGCGCTCGCCCGACACCCACGCGGCGTGGAACCTGCTCACCGGGACGTGGGTGAAGGACGAGCCGATCACGGACCTCATGGGTCGAGCCCGCATGATCGAGGTGATGACGGAGCACCCGCATCGCCGGTTCGCGCGCATGAAGGAAGACAACTCCACGGTCGAGGTGTGGACCGACGGCGTGGCGCGCCCGATCGAGCTCGACCAGCCGCTCGAGCTGTACGTGGCGGCGTCGCTCGCGTACGCCGTGCGCGGCGACAAGCTGTGGTTGTCGCTGCAGGTCGATCCGGTCAACCCGCCCGCCGTGGCCCGCAAGAAGGCCGATCCCGAGTACCTGGATCTGTTCGAGGTCGACGGCGATCGCGCCGTGCGCAAGGCGCGCATCCTGGCGCCCAAGAAGAACCTGCGCTGGGGCTGGGTCGGCGACGTGCTGTGGGTGATGGAGAAGAACGTCGGGTTCGACCGCGGCAGCAAGCTCCTCACGCTCTACAAGCCGTCGTGAGGCGCCGCCCGCGGGCGCGCCTCAGCGCGGCGTGGGCTTCGCCGCCGGGATCTCGGGCACGCCCGCGTCTCGATCGTCGGTGAGCTTCACCAGCGTGCCGTGCACGACGCCGCTCGTGACCGGCACGAACCGGTAGCGGGCGAGCGCGTGGCCGGCCATGGCGAAGGTGAACTCGTGGGCCTGACCGTCGAGCGCACCTTCCCAGAGGACGGGCGTGCGGCCGATGATGACGCCGTCGACGGCGGCGACGGCGCCGGCCGGGGACGAGCGCAGGAGCAGCTGCCCCGGCTTGCGATCGCGGGCCGCGGCGCGCGCGCCGGACGGCGCCGCCGGCGCCTCGTCGAGGTGGAAGCCGGAGGCGGGATCGAACGTCGGCAGCTGCGTGACGCCGCCGACCACGGGCGGCGGCACCGGCTCCAGCGCCTCGGCGGCGTCGGCGTGCACCGGCGCGGGCGGCGCGGGCGGCGGCTCGCGGCGCTCGCCTCGGTCACCCGAACAGGCGGCGAGCAGGAGCGCGGGCGCGACCACGAGCCGGGGCATGTGCCCCGTCCATACCACGCCGCCTTCGCCCCGGTCAGCGCGTGCGGCCGTCGACCTTCGAGCGCTGCGCGTTCGTGAGCAGCTTGCGCGTCTTCACGAGCGACGAGAGCCGCGCCTTCCGCACGACGCTCTCCTGGTGCGAGATCTCGTCGACGAGGCGGTTGATCTCGGCGTCGGTGGTGTCGTCGCTCTCGAGCTCGCCGCGCAGCTCGCGCGACAGCTGGTCGATGCGGCGCTCGGCGGGCGCGGTCGCGGCCTGCTCGGCGCCGTGGATGCGCTTGAGCTCGGCGCGCTGCCCGGACGTGAGCTGGAGATCGTCGATGTCGACGTCGAGGGCGAAGTCGGTGTCGCCGAAGTCGATGATCGGTGGCGGCGCCGGCATCCGCCCCGTGCGGCCGGGCCCCCGCGGCGCGGTGGGCGCGGTGCCCTGCCACGGATCGAAGGCGTCGTCGTCCGGGTCGTCGTCCGGGTCGTCGTCCGGGTCGTCGCCGAAGTCGAAGTCGAAGTCGAAGTCGTGGTCGTGGCCCTTGCCCTTGGTCTTCGCCTTGAGCTTGTACTCGAGCTTGCTGTCGCGAAGCGCCCGCTCCACCTCTCGCTCGATCTCCTCGCCGAGCTCGTCGCCCCACGCCTCCATCTCGCGGCCGAACTCGTCCATCTCCCCCGCCATCTCGATCAGGTCGTCGAAGTCCGCGTCGCGGAGCTTGCCGAGCTTCGCCCTGAGCTTGCCCTTCAGGTGGGCGGGGATGTGCGGGTTGTGCTCGATCTCGGCGAGCGCGCGGTCGATGTCGGCGCGCGCGCGCTGCATGTCGGCCTCGACCTGCGCGCGCACGTCGGCCGGGATGTGGACCTTGCCCGGGTGCGGCGCACGCGGGGGCCGCGGGGGACGCGGGGGGCGCGGCGCACGGGGGGCGACGCCGGGCTCGGGCGGCTCGGGCGGCGTGGGCTGCGCGGCGATGGGCGCCGACACGACGAACGTCGTGATGAGGGCGAGGCCGAGATTACGGACGATGGAGCGGTGGCGGATCATGGTTCTCCTCCGAGCCGCAGCACGGCGCGGTAGTTGACGAGGGGGGACTCGATCTCCGCCCAGTCGGCGCTGGGCGTGAAGGCGCGCGAGAGGCTGGCGCCGCCGACCAGCTCGCGCAGCTCGTCGTCGGTGATGGGCTGACCGCCGGGGTCGTCGGCGATCGGCGGCTGGCCGACCGAGCCGGCGGCCTGGCGCGCGGTGGTGGCGTCGTGGTCGCGGTCGCTGCCGCCGCGGCTCGACGTGATGATGAGCGCGGCGGCGGCGGCGGCCACGCAGGTCCCGAGCGCGAAGCCGACCACGCGCTGGCGGCGGCGCGCCTCGAGGCGCTCGCGCGCGCCGGCGATCATGCGCGACGTGAAGCCGGGGCCGGCCTCGGTCGCGGTCCCGACCCTGGTGAGCAGGCTCGCCATCGACGTGAGCTTCTGGCAGTCGGCGCACGTCGCGACGTGGTCCCGATCGCCGTCGGACAGGGGCTCGCCGGAGACGAGCGAGTCGGCGAGCTGGGTACAGCGCTTCATCGGTGTTCCTCCATCAGATCGCGCAGGCGCGCGAGCCCGCGGACCAGGTGGGTCTTGGCGGTGGCGAGCTCGACGCCGAGCGTGGCGGCGACCTCGGGGACGGGCATGTCGTGGCCGTAGCGCAGGACGAGCGCGGCCCGCTGCTTGGCGGGGAGCACGTCGAGGTTGCGGAGGAGCGCGAGCACCTCCTGCCGGTCGCTCACGGTGGCGGCGGCGGTCGGCGCGCGCGTGCCGTGGAGCGGTGGGCCCTCGCCGTCGTCGATCGCGGCGCCGGAGGCGCCCTCGTCGCCATCGCCGCCGTGGTTCTCGCCGGACGAGCTCGGGCGCTCGAACCAGCGGCCGAAGACGGCGCGCTTGAGGCGGCGGCGGCGCAGCGTGCGCAAGCAGGTGGTCGCGACGATGCGCAGGAACCACGCCGGCGCGGCCGCGGGATCGCGCAGGTCGTCGAGGCGCTCGCATGCGCGCGCCAGCGCCTCCTGCACGGCCTCCTCCGCCTCGGCGCGGCTGCCGAGCATGTCGTAGGCGATCGCATAGCCCTTGCGCGCCGGCCCGGCGGCCAGCTCCGAAAGAAGGCGTCCGCGGGCGTCGGCGCCCGCCATCGTCAGCGAGGCTTCGCGGGACAAGGTGATGGGTCCTTGCGCGTACACTCTAATGGCCAAGGAGCCCTCGGCGGGCCCGCCGGTTGACACGCGCGCCTCCGGTGGCTGACACCCCGTGGCGCCGGTGGCTGACACCCTAATTGGTTTAGCCAGTATGGGTGTCAGCCACCGTACAAGTGTCCGGGATCCTTGCGGGAGGTCGGCGTGAGGAGCCTCGCCGGGGTGGGTGACACCTCCTAGCGTGGGCGCATGAGGACCTGCGGACGGCGTGGATGGGCTCGCACGGCGGTCGCGCTCGCCGCGGCGCTGGTGCTGCTGGTGGGCGCGACGGGATGCCCGCGTGGCAG
Source organism: Myxococcales bacterium UBA2376 (assembly GCA_002344285.1). Taxonomy (GTDB): domain Bacteria; phylum Myxococcota_A; class Polyangia; order Haliangiales; family Haliangiaceae; genus UBA2376. Next base: position 16,261 of record DDTA01000059.1, on the reverse strand, counting down.
CGAGAACCTCGTGCCAAAGACGCGCAAGGGATGGGGCGTCGCCTTCATCATTGTCGGCGGCGCGTGGATCGTAGCCGGCGGGGCGACGGTGGCTGACACGGATGGCGAGCGGAGCGGCGGTGAGCGCGTGGGGCTCGGCCTCGCGTTCGGCGGCCTCGGGGTCGGGCTCATCGCGCTGGGCTGGGTGATCGGCGGCTTCGGGAAGCGCGCGACGCCTGCGCCGCACCCCGCCGCGGGGCCGCCGCCCCCGCCGTGAGGCGCGCGCATGTCCGGTCCACCGGCCGCACCCGTCCGAGGATCGGACGCATTCGTCCGGATCTCGGACACGACGCGTGAGGCGTCGCGGACTTGCGCCTGGCACGTCGCGTGCTCGTGCGGCGTGGCGTGCTGGCAAGACTCTATTCGGCAACGTTGCGAGGTGTCGACGCGATCCCGATCGACGTGGAGGTCGACATCACCGGCGGCAAGCTCCCCGGCTACCACGTCGTGGGGATGCCGGCGCAGAGCGTGCGCGAGGGTGCGGTCCGTATCCGCGCCGCGCTCGAGGCCGGCGGGCAGGAGCTCCCGCAGAAGAAGATCACGGTCAACCTCGCGCCCGCGGACCTGCCCAAGATCGGCGCCGCGTTCGATCTGCCGATCGCGGTCGGCGTGCTCGTCGCCGAGGGGCTCTTCGACCTGGGCGAGTTCGAGGAGTATCTGTTCCTGGGCGAGCTCGGCCTCGACGGCACGCTGCGCACCGTCCGCGGCGCGCTCGCGGCGGCGATCCTCGCCAAGCGGCAGGGCAAGCGCGGCATCGTCCTGCCCCAGGCGTCGGCCGGCGAGGCCGCCGTCGTCGACGGCATCGAGGTCCTGGCCGCGTCACACCTCGCCGAGGTGGTGGGCGCGCTCGCGGGCGTGGCGCCGATGCGCGCCGCCCGGCTGGCGAAGCAGCGCGCCTCCGACCACCTCGGCCTCGACTTCTCCGACGTGCGCGGCCAGGACCTGGCGCGCACCGCGACGCAGGTCGCCGTCGCGGGCGGGCACAATCTGCTGCTCGTCGGCCCACCCGGCATCGGCAAGTCGATGCTCGCGCGCCGGGTTCCCACGATCCTTCCGCCGCTGTCGAGCGAGGAGGCCATCGAGATCACCAAGGTGTACTCGGCCGCGGGGCTGTCGGCCGGCCTGGCCAGCGAGCGACCGTTCCGCGCACCACACCACACGATCTCGACCGGCGCCTTGCTCGGCGGCGGCCCTTTGCCGCGCCCCGGCGAGATCACGCTCGCCCACAACGGCGTGCTCTTCCTCGACGAGCTCCCCGAGTTCCAGCGCAACGCGCTCGAGGCGCTGCGCCAGCCGCTCGAGGATCGCGAGGTGATGATCAGCCGCGTGAACTCGACGGTGCGCCTGCCGGCGAGCTTCCTCCTCGTCGCCTCGGCGAACCCGTGCCCCTGCGGCTGGAACGGCTCCGACGCGCGCACCTGCGTCTGCACCGGCGGCACCGTCGAGCGTTACCGCAACCGGCTCTCCGGCCCCCTCCTCGATCGCATCGACCTGCACGTGAGCGTCAAGCCGGTCACCCTGGCCGAGCTCCGTCGGTTGGAGCCCGGCGACAGCTCGGCCACGGTCCGCGCCCGCGTCGTCGCCGCCCGCGAGCGCCAGCGCGCCCGCCTCGCGCCGCACGGCTGCCGCACCAACGCCGAGATGACCCCGGCCGTGACCCGCGCGACCTGCACCCTCGAGCCCGCCGCCGAGGCGCACCTCGCCACCATCGTCGAGCGCCACGCCGGGCTCTCGGCCCGCTCCATCGATCGCATCATCAAGGTCGCCCGCACGCACGCCGACCTCGAGGGCCGCGACGTCATCACCCGCGACGACGTCACCTCCGCCGCCAGCTTCCGCGTCCTCGACTACGACCCCACCGTCGACCCGCGCCAGTTCCTCAAGCTGCCACCCCGGCCCCGCGCCCAGGCCCTCCCACAGCCCTCGACGAACGACTAACCATATGCATAATCATGCGTATGGTGAACCGGCGTAGCCGCGCACAGGCGAAGCCGATGCATGAACGAGCGAAGCGCCCGCGACGCAAGGTTCGTGAATTGCCCCCTGACGCGTGCTTCGCGTGCGGCACCACGATGCGCGAAGCACGTGGACGCCTCTCGCTTCCGATCAACGGCGAGAAGGTGCTTGCTCCGGCCACGTACCTGCTGTGCCCACGGTGCGGCGAGATCGTGCTGCGCGCCCACGAAGCCCGTCGGCTCGACGAGGACGCGATCGCCATCTACCGCAAGCGGCACGGGCTGCTCTCCGCGGACGAGATGCGCGCGATCCGCGATCGGCTCGGGCTCAATCAGGCAACGCTCGCGCGGCTCCTCGGGCTCGGCGCCAACACCATCTCCCGCTGGGAAGCAGGGCGCAACGTCCAGTCCGTCGCGATGGACATCCTGCTGCGCCTCGTGCGCGACGTTCCCGGCAGCGTGGCGTACCTGCGCAAGCGCGCCGCCTGATCTCGGGGTCGCGCGTCACCGGTCGAGCGCGGCCAGCGCGCGCTCGAGCTCGGCGAGCTCGGCGGAGAGCATCGGCCCCACCGTGCCCTGGCACTCGGCGTCGATCGCGCGCTCCACGTTCGCGACGGCGCGGCGCACGTGATCGACCTTGCGGCTCCAGCCCGGCTCCTGCTCCGCCGCGGGCTCACGCTCCAGCTCCGCCAGCGCGGGTCGGAGCCCCTGCCCCTTGTAGCAGACCGTCTTGCCCGAGAACCCGCGCAGCCGGTCGACCTCGCGATGGAGCTGCGCCGTCGGCGCCTCCGGTGCCTGCGGCGACCGCGCGCCCTCGATCGGCTGGCACCCGATGGTGACGGCGAGCAGGAGTGGCACGCGCCAGGCACGTTGGAGCGTCATCTCCAGACGCTACTCGAAGGACTATTGACTTGCGGTCAACACGGCGGTAACTTCCGCTCACATGCGTCGTTCTCTCGGTCGATCCGCGCTTGGTTTCTTCCTCGTGCTCGGGGCGTGTGGCGGCGACGACGGTGGCGATGACGACGGGACCGATCCGGGCGTCACCTACTACCAGGACGTCAAGCCGCTCGTCGACGCGAAGTGTGTCGGCTGCCACAGCGCCGACGGCATCGCGCCGTTCCCGCTGACCACGTACGAGGAGCTGGTGGAGATGGCCGGCGTGGCGCTGGTGAACGTCGAGAACAAGACGATGCCGCCGTGGCCGCCCAACCCGGACTGCAACGACTACTTCGCCGACCGCTCGATGTCCGACGAGCAGATCGCGCTGTTCAAGGCGTGGGTCGAGGGCGGGCGGCTGATGGGCGACGCGGCGACCGCGGCGCCCCCGCTCGACACCGAGCAGGTGCGGCTCACGCGCGTCGACAAGACGCTGGCGATGCCGGTCTCGTACACGCCGCAGACCACGACCGACAACCCCGACGACTACCGCTGCTTCGTCATCCCGTGGACCGAGACCACGAACAAGTTCGTCACCGGGTTCCGCGCCGTGCCGGGCAACACCAGGGTCGTCCACCACGTCATCGCGTTCTACGCCAACCCGGGCCAGGTCGCCGAGTACCAGGCGCTCGACGACGCCGAGGCCGGCCCCGGCTACACGTGCTTCGGCGGCACCGGCGGCTCGTCGCGCGCGTGGCTCGGCGCGTGGGCGCCCGGCAGCCTGGGCAGCGACATGCCGGCCGGCACCGGGCTCCTCGTCGAGCCGGGCAGCGCGATCATCCTCCAGCTCCACTACAACGTGCTCGAGCCCGGGCCCACCCCGGACCTCACGACGATCGAGATGAAGCTCGACGACACCGTGGCCAAGAACGCGATCATCCAGCCGTGGGCCAACCCCAACTGGATCGACACGCAGCTCATGCACATCCCCGCCGGCCAGGCCGACGTGATGCACAGCTTCGAGTTCGACGCGACGTTCGCGACCGGCGGCCCGTTCACGGTGTGGTCGGCCGCGCTGCACATGCACACGCTGGGCAAGAGCGCCAAGGCGAGCATCGTGCGCGCCGACGGCTCGAGCGAGTGTCTGCTCCAGATCGACGACTGGAACTTCCACTGGCAGGGCTCGTACGCGCTCCGCCAGCAGCCGGTGTTCAACCGCGGCGACAAGCTCCGCGTCGAGTGCCACTTCGACAACTCGCCGGCCAACCAGCCGCTCGTGGGCGGGCAGCCGCGCGTGCCGCAGGACGTCTACTGGGGCGAGGGCACCGGCGACGAGATGTGCCTCGGCGCGTTCTACGTCACGCCGCTCTGACGCGCAGCGGACGACGTCCGCCGTGATACGACTCGCCCGTGCGGGCGCTCGCCAGCCGGATCGTCGAGTTCTACCGGCGCGAGCGGCGCGACCTGCCCTGGCGCCGCACCGGCGATCCGTACGCGATCTGGGTGAGCGAGATCATGCTGCAGCAGACGCGGGTGGCCACGGTCATCCCGTACTGGGAGCGGTGGATGGCGCGGTTCCCGTCGGTGGGCGCGCTCGCCGCCGCGCCGCTCGATGACGTGCTCGCGGCCTGGGCCGGGCTCGGCTACTACTCGCGCGCGCGCAACCTGCACGCCGGCGCGCGCTGGGTGGCGGAGGAGCGCGGCGGCGAGCTGCCGCGCACGGCCGGCGACCTGCGCGCGGTGCCCGGCATCGGGCCCTACACGGCCGGCGCGATCGCGTCGATCGCGTGGGGCGAGCGCGCGCCGCTCGTCGACGGCAACGTCGCCCGCGTGCTGGCGCGCGTGCGGGGCCTCGACGAGGACGTGAAGTCGACGGCGGGCCAGAAGCGGATCTGGGCCGAGGCCGGCGCGCTGATGGCGGCGCTGCCGGCGACGATGGCGCCGGGCGACCTCAACCAGGGCCTGATGGAGCTCGGCGCCACGGTGTGCACGCCGACGGCCCCGGCCTGCCTCACGTGTCCGCTTTCCGGACCGTGTGTCGCGCGCGCCGACGGGCGCCAGGACGAGCTGCCGCGGCTGCCGGCGCGCAAGGCCGCCGCCGACCTGCGCGAGCTGGCCAGCGTCGCCCTGTGGATCGAGCGGAAGGGCGCCGTGCTCTTCGCCCGGCGTCCCGCCGGCGGGCTCTACGGCGGCCTCTGGGAGCTGCCACAGGGCGACGACGCCGCCGCGGCCGCGCGCGCCGTCGGCGTGAAGCTGCGTGGCGCCACGCGCGCGATCGGCGAGCATCGCCAGGTGCTGACCCACCGGCGTCTGCGCATCGCGCTCGCGCGCGCCACCGTCGTCGGCGCGCCGCGCGCCGACGGCACCTACACGGCGGTGCGCTGGTGCGACGCCGCCGCCGCGGCGCGCGAGCTGGGCGTCTCGTCGGCGACCAGCGCGCTGCTCGCGCTTGGCAAGGCTCCGAGAAGGCGCTAGAAGCGACGTTTACCGACGGAGTTTCGCATGGACCTCGATCCCAGGGCGCTGGAGCTGTTCCGGCAGGGCTACGACAAGATCCTCGCCGGCCTCGGCGTGCTCGGTTACAAGATCGAGGACGAGAACTTCGTCGACACCGCGGCGCGCGCCGCCAAGGGCTTCCACGAGCTGGTGCTCGGCGAGACCTGCGTGCGCACCGAGATCGAGGCGCTGCTCGCCAAGACCTTCCCGGCCAAGTACGGCGAGATGGTCATCAGCAAGCACAACACCGCGTTCGGCGTGTGCCCGCACCACCTCCTGCCGGTCGTCTATCGCATCTCGCTCGCGTACATCCCGACGCGCAAGGTGCTCGGCCTCTCCAAGATCTCGCGGCTCGCGCGGCTGATGGCGCGCGGCCCGCGGCTGCAGGAGGACCTGACGCACGAGCTCGCGCTCATCCTCCACGAGCAGCTCGACAGCCAGGGCTCGGCGGTCTACGTCGAGGGCCTGCACATGTGCATGGCCGCGCGCGGCGTCGGCGCGCACGAGGCGCGGCTGGTGACCAGCGCCGTCCGCGGCGTGTTCCTCGAGCTCGCGACCCGCGAGGAGTTCATCAAGCTCGTCACCACGCCGCAGGCCGGCATCCTCTGATCACATCCGGCCGCGCACGCCGATCGCGATGTTGGTGATGTCCGGGCCCTCGCCGTCACCCGACTCGAACGGCCGCGAGAGCGTGACGTAAGGCGTCGCCCGGCCCGCGTTCAGCTCGGCGGTCACGGCGACGAGGTGGAGGAGCTCGTCGGTGTCTTCGAGGTACGACATCGTGCTCAGCTCGACGAGCACGGCGCCCTTGGCGTTGTGGTAGCCGCCGCCGAGATCGACGTGGAGGAAGGGCGCGTCGAGCTCGTCGGCCAGCTCACCGGCGATCGCGATGTCGAGGCCGATGTCGGCGCGCCCGACGAAGTTGCCGCTCCTCACCGTCGGCGAGACCGCGACCCGCAAGCTCGTGGCCTCGGGGACACCACGCAGGTAGTCGCTGGGGCGCGAGTACGCCGCGCTGAGGATGTTGACGAAGGTGTCCTCGCCGCTCGATCCCGTGGGCAGGATGACGCCGGCGCGGAAGGTGACGTCCGTCTGCGCGCCCGCGCGACGGAAGAGCGCGCCCGCCTCGAGCGAGCCGAACGCCGTCGAATCGTCGATCGTCGACGCGCCCATGGCGGCGTAGCCACCCAGACCGGTCGGCAGCACGTACTGCCCCTCGACGTCGATGCGCTTGAGCGTGTCGCCGTCGCCGGTCATGAGCATGAGCTGCGCGCCGAGGTGCGACGCGGCGCCATCGGGCCCCATGGACGGGAACACGACGCTGGTCGATTCGGCGATGGGCACCGCTTCCTGAGCGACGGCGACGGCCGGAATGGCAAGGAGTGGCAGGGAGATGAAGGTGAGAGCGTGGCGAAGAACCATGCGCCCCCACACTGCAACCCCGGGTCCACACCCAACCCCGCATGGGGACAGGCTCCGGGGTGTCAACGTCTCGACACGACGTCGAAAACTGTCGACACCGCGACGCGACTCAGATGCGGTAGTGGAGCTGGAGGAGGCTGTAGCCCGAGCTGTCGCCGCCGGCGCCGAACGCGATCATCTGGATGCGGTTCATGAGCACCAGCTCGAGGTGCGAGATCGCGAAGAAGTGGATGTTCACGTCGAGCGCGTCGCGATCGAGCTTCGCGATCGAGAGATCCTCGTCGTAGTGGCCCAGGCCGACGTTGACGAACAGCCCGGGGCGGACGAAGTAGGTCGCGAAGAGGTTGCCGGCGAGCTGGAACCGCGTCGGCGCGGCGAGCTTGAAGTTCTGCCGGATGAGCTGGACCTCGGCCGACAGGAGCAGCTTCTCCGAGAGCTTCCGCTTGGCGGTGACGCCGGTGTGCAATCGCGTGTCGGTGTCGCTGGTCGTGAAGCGATCGAGGAGGCCGACGGCGGTCGTGCCCTCGGCGAAGCGCTTCTCGACGTAGAAGGCGGCGCCGTCGCCGCGCTCGATGCTGTCGACGAGCGGATCGGCGACGAAGACGGTCGCGTGCGCCTCGAGGTCGGGCGAGAGCCAGCCGACGTTGGCGCCGTACACCTCGGAGAACAGCGGCGTGCCGCCGAAGCGGCGCGTGTAGAAGACGTGCTCGGGCTGGCGGAGACCCTGCACCGGCATCATCCGCCCGGCGCGGACGTAGAGCCCGTCGCCCTCGCCCTGCCGCCACATGAGCCAGTGCTCGCGCGAGAAGGGCACGAACGAGCGGGCGTTGCCGGCGGCGCCCTCGACCGTCGCGCCGCCGATGGCGTAGAGGCCGAGCTTGCTCTTCTCGACGAACGCGTAGAGCTCCGACTGCATCGGGAAGATCGCGCTGCCGACGCCGTCGCCGCGCGAGTGCGCGCCCGCCGCGGCGCGGAGATCGCCGCCGACCCGGAGCAGGTCCGGCAGCTCGAGCACGCCGTGGAGGAAGGCAGGGTTGCCGCCCCACATCGACTCGTCCTCGGCGGTGAGCTCGCCGTAGCCGTTGAGCAGGCCGCCTCCGGCGGGCGAGACGTGGCACGCCGCGCAGGTCTGCTCCTTCGACATCTGGTACTGCGGGTACGCGACCGCGGTGCCGGCGGTGCCGGCAAGCACGAGCGCGAGCGCGAACGCGCCGACGACGATGGAGAGGCGCATCAGTTGTTCCTCGCGCCGTCGTCGATCCAGCGACCGATGAGCAGGATGTCGGCGTCGGGCAGCGGCGAGTCGAGCGGCATGCGCCCGGCCGCGGGGATGCCGACCGCGCTGGTGTCGACCTCCCCGCCGATGAGGCCGTAGACCGGCGAGAACTCCTTCACGTCGGCGATGCTCCACTGATCGTACGCCGCCGCCCGGTCCTGCATGTCGACGCCCGCGATGTGGTTCTGCGTGCTGTGACACGCCGCCGTCGCGCACGACGGCACCAGGATCGCCTGGTGGATGTAGCTGAACGTCGCCGGACGGTCGTCGGTCTCCACGCCGCACCCGGCGGCGGCGAGGAGGAGCAGCAAGGCGGAGGCGGACCTCATGGCGTCGAACGGTACACTGGCCGCCATGTCCAGCGCCATTTCCCCCGACGCCGCTCGCACCCGCACCACGACGTGGTCCGACCCGAGGATCCTCCTCGACGCCTTCGCCGGCATGCCCGGGCTCGAGCTGCTCCAGGGCATCGTCGCCGGCGCGCTGCCCCAGGCGCCGATCAGCCACACCATGGGCTTCGCGCTCGTCGCCGCCGGCCCCGGCGAGACCCGCTTCCGGTGCCTCCCCGGCGAGTTCCTCTACAACCCGCAGGGCACCGTCCACGGCGGCGTCGCCGCGACGCTCCTCGACTCGTGCATGGGCGCCGCCGTCATGTCGACGCTCGACGCCGAGAGCGCCTACACGACCACGCAGCTCTCGATCTCGCTCGTGCGCCCCATCCTCGCCGACACCGGCGAGCTCTTCGCGGACGGCAAGGTCGTCCACCGCGGCGGCCGCCTGGTCACCGCCGAGGGCAAGCTCACCGACGCCAAGGGTCGGCTGCTGGCCCACGGCACCACGTGTTGCATGATCATCCCGCGCGGCTGATCACGCCTGCGCGTCGCTCTGCGCGAGCTGCCGGCGGAGGTCGAGCTGCAGCTGCCACATCTCCTCGACCGGTACCGCGGCGCGCTTTCGCTCGGCGACCGACGCACCTGCGGCCCAGAGCGGCGGATACACCGAGATGACCTGGTCGCCGGTGAGCGCCGCCACCTCGGCCTCCCACCCGGGCCAGCGCATCGACTCGTAGAAACCGGCGAGGTCACCGGTGAGCGTCCAGTGCAGCCAGTCCATGTGGCCCATGTCGAGGCACTCCCACTCGAGCGTGTCGGGGGCCATGTACCAGACCTTGCCGTCCCGGTTGCCGAATGCGCCGCCGTCGATGGCGAACACGCCGCCGAGCGCGTCGTCGCCGACGAGCATCGCGCCGGGCATCCGCACCTGGGGCGCGCCGATCTGGTTCCACGACACGAGCGACCGCGCCAGCCGCGGCGAGCCGCCGCCGAGCACGCGCAGCCAGCCGCCATCGACGAGCACCCCGCCGGTGTGGAACGCGAGCCCGCCCAGCCCCGACCGCGTCGTCACCTGGAGCGCGAGCAGGGTTGCCTCCGCGGCCCGGCGCTCGACCGGCAAGAGGGTCACGGCGATGGACGCGTCGGCGACCCACCTCTCGATCAGGGGATACGACGGGTCGGCCGTGTCGACGAGTTCTTCCAGGCTGCGCACCACGCGACCATAGCTCGGCGTAGAGTCGGCGCATGAAGCTCTACGGAACGACGACGAGCCCGTTCGTGCGGCGCGTGCGCGTGGTGGCCGCCGAGGTGGGCGCGCCCTTCGAGCTGGTGAACACCGCGCCCGCCGAGGGCCAGGCCGCGCTGCGCGCCGTGTCGCCGATCTGGAAGGTGCCGGTCGCCGAGCTCGGCGAGCGCATCATCTACGACTCGCGGGTCATCATCGACTGGTTGACGACGTTCCGCGGCTGGGGCGACCTGCAGCCGCCGCGCGACAAGTGGCGCGACGCCAACCTCCTGAACGCGATCGACGGCGCGCTCGAGTCGGGCATCCACCTCTTCTACCTGCGTCGCGAAGGCGTCGACGCGATGGCGCTCCCCTACGGCAAGCACGAGGTGGCGCGCATGGAGACCGTGTTCACGTGGCTCGGCGGCGAGCTGGGCAAGGACGGCTTCGGCGACGGGCTCGGCCTGCCCGAGGTGTCACTCCTGTGTTGCCTCGACTGGCTCGACTTCCGCGAGGTCTACCCGACCGCGCGCCACGAGGACGTCTTCGGCAAGCTGCGCGCGACGTTCCGCGATCGCGAGAGCCTCGCCGAGACCCGTCCGGTCGTGTCGTAGCGCGCCCTGCGGCGCGCGCACGCTCAGCGCGAGCCGACGTCGACGGAGTAGCCGATGACGCCGCCGATCATCTGCGCCCCCTCGGCCTCGCGGTACTGCACGCCCGCGAAGTAGCCGTTGCCCGACGGGAAGCCCCACTTCCGGTAGCGACGCCCGAGGCGCACCGCGAACGTCGCGTCGACCTCGTCGGTCCACGCGAACGTCGGCGCGCCGTCGGCGCGGCCACGCGCGGCGCCGAGCCACACCGCGCGCGCGCGCCCGAGCAGGCGCACGTGTCCGCCGAGCCCGAGCTCGAGGAACGCCTCGACCGGGAGCTCGACGCCGTCGTCGAGTGTGCCGACCGCACCCGACGCGCCGACGCCCGCGGCGAAGCCGGCGACGCCGACCTTGCCCAGGCGCACGCCCATGCCCGCGAGGTAGAGGTCGGCCTGGTACGCGAAGCCGCCGGGGTTGGTCGATCCCGCATGCAGATCGATGCCGACGACCCAGCCGATGGGCAGCGTGCGGCTGCCGAAGCCGCGCAGGCGCAGGCCCGCCATGGCGAGGCCGTCGCCGGCCGCGGGCGCCATCGCCGCCGCGTCGCGGCGGTGCACGTACGACGCCTCGTAGTGGAGCCACGCCCCGCCCTTCCAGTCGTCGGGGCCGGCGCTCGCGGCGTGCGGCGCGCCGACGACCGCGGCGCCGACGATCACGCCGATGGCGAGCGCGCACCTCATCGATCACCGAACCCGAGCCGCCCGGAGCCGAGCGGGATGATGAGCGCGGGTGGCCACAGATCGACGCCGAACGCGAGCCCGATCACGTGCACCTCGACGCCCTCCTTGAGCCCGACGCGCAGGCCGAGCAGCCAGCTCTCGATCTGGAAGCCCGTGCCCTCGGTCGTGCGCGAGACCCCGAGCTTGCCGCGGTAGTCCTTGCCGATCGCGTTGGCCGGCAGGCTCGCGCGCAGCTTGCACCGCCGCAGCATCACGTCGCCGAAGGTGTTGCTGTTGGGTCCGGGCCACGCGCGGTAGCGCAGCGCGCCCAGCCACGGCGGCGCCTCGCGCGCGAGGCACGCGATCGCGCGCTCCGCCTCGGCGCCGCGCCACACGCCGTGCAGCACCGGCTCGAGGTACGGCTCGTTGTCGAACGGATCGTCGGCCTCGCCGCCGCCGCCGACCTCCCAGATCTTCCACGCGGTCCCGCCCGCCGGCCGCACCGCGAACCACGGGTGCCGCGCGATCTTCTCGATCGGCCGCCCCAGGCCGCCGCTGATGAGGAGCACCGTCGCCTGATCGTTGGCCGGCGCGCGCAGGCGGCGCTCGAAGATCTGGCAGCCCGCGCAGAGCGCGAGCGTCGCGACGAGGAGGCCCCGCATCCTCGCGATGTACGCACGACCCCCCACGGGCGATCTACGGACGTGGCTCGACTTCGTTCAGCGCGCCGCGAGCCAGCCGTCCATGAACTCGGCGCGCGCGGCCACGAACGTCCGGATCTCGGCGACCGCCGCCGCGTGCTGCTCGTCGGTGAAGCCGCGGTTGGGATCCGCCACGACGTCACCGGCGATCTGCGCCGCCCAGGTGTCGACCCGCGCCTGCATCGACGCCACGTCGTACGCCGCGCGCGCACCGCGCAGCTCGTCCACGAACCGGCGGCGCCAGGTCTCGTCGGCGAGCACGAGCTGGAGCTGACGAGGGCGCTCGAACCCCGGGAACGTGAAGGCGAGCGGATCCGCCGTGTGGAGGTCCGTGCCGGCGACGTCGTCGAAGAAGAACGCGCTGTCGAGATCGTACGGCAGGGTGACGAACCCGCGCGCGGGGTGATCGTAGAGCTGGTAGTTGCCGACGCCCGCCAGGTAGCCCTCGGCGTGCGGCACCATCGCCTCGCCCGCCCACTCGACGACCGAAGCGTCCAGGTCGGCCATGACGGCCACGCCCGCGAGGTCGCTCGTCGCGAGGAACGCATCCAGGCGGTCGAGGTTGCTCTCGTCCTCGTTGGTCTCGAGCTCCCACATGCCGGTCTCGCCGTCGATCGCGAAGAGATCGCCCTCGGGGCGCGAGAAGATGCGCTCGAGGTACTCGCGATCCGCGTTCTCGAAGCTCGAGTACAGGCCCTCGTACGTGCCGTTCACCATCAGGCGGGCGTTGTTCGCGCACGGCGCCGGAACGCCCGCGTCGCGCAGGAAGGCCAGTCCCACGCGCTCGCGCAGGAGCGAGTGGTCATACGCCGACGCGTCGAGCACGATCTTGCGCAGCCCGTGGAAGCGCGCGTCGCGGTCGACGTGGTTGAACGAGATCGTGAGCTGCAGCTTCGTACCGACCCAGTTGCTGGTGCGGCCCCGCAGCCGGACGTACACGGCCGGGACGCGCTCGTCGCCGAGGCGGAAGGTTGCCGGGTAGTAGTTGCCCTTCACCCGCGCGGCGTGGTCGGCGTGGAGCGCGGCCCAGTCGGCGGGCGCGAAGTCGAGCTCGAAGGTCGGCACCAGCTCCTGGGCGTAGATGTCCGGGCACGGGCCGATGACGTCCGGCGCGTCGGTCCCCGGCGCCTCACCGCAGGCCGGCGCTCCCAGGGCGCACGCGGCGGCGAGCGCGCACGCGACGGCTCGACTCGACCGCCGACGTGACCTCACGTCCGTGGCTCGACCTCGACCCAGACGCCGCCGCGCGGCCGCAGCGTCACCAGCGGCTCCGGCTCGATCGGCGCCGGCTGCGCCAGCCGGAAGCGGAAGCGCTGGGCCCAGGTCGCCACGATGAGCGCGGCCTCGACCAGCGCGAAGTGGTTGCCGATGCACACGCGCGGTCCGCCGCCCCACGGCAGGTAGCCGGGCGCGGTGCGCATCTTCCGGTCGGCGAACCGCTCCGGCCGGAACGCGAGCGGGTCGTCCCAGTAGCGCGGGCTGCGGTGCATGGCGCGGATCGAGATCAGCGCGATGTCGCCCGGCAGGACGGTGGCGCCGCCGAGCTGCACGGTGCGCTGCGCCGTGCGCGCGACGGTGTAGGCCGGCGGGAAGAGCCGGAGCGCCTCGTCGAGCACCTGCGCGGTGTACGTGAGCCGCGGGAGGTCCTCGAAGCGAGGGGGACGGCCCTGGAGCACGGCGTCGAGCTCGGCCTCGAGCTTGCGGCGCACCTCGGGGTGGAGCGCCAGGAGGTACCAGGTCCAGGCCAGGAGGTTCGCCGTCGTCTCGTGGCCGGCGAGCATGAGCACCATGATCTCGTCGCGCAGCTGGCGATCGGTCAGCGCCCCGGCCTCGTCGCGCGCCTCGAGCAGGATCGAGAGCACGTCGCCGCGATCGTCGGCGCCGCGGATCATGGCCGCCCGTCGCTCCGCGATCACGCGGAGGACGGTCTCGTCGAGGCGCGTCACCGCGCGCTGCGCGCGCGTGCGGCTCGGCAGCGGGATCGACGACGGGACGAACGAGAGGCCGGCGGTGACGAGGTAGGTCATCGCGTCCGTGAGCGCCTCACCGATCCCGCGCGCGTCGCCCAGGAGCTCGACGTCGAAGAGCGTGCGCCCCACGATGTCGAGCGTGGTCGACATCATGGCCTCGGCGATGTCGATCATCGTGTGCGGGCGCAGGCCGTCGCGCGCGGCCTCGGCGCGCGCCGCCATGACCTGGCCGTAGCCGGCGATGCGCTTCGGCGTGAAGGCCGGCGCCATCAGCTTGCGTTGCCGCCGGTGCTGCTCCCCCTCGGCGGTGAGCAGCCCGTTGCCGAGGAGCGGCTTCGCCACCTCCGCCAGGATCGGCCCCTTGGTGAAGCTGTCCTCGTCGGTGACGAGCACCTGCTGCGCCAGGTCGTGGTCGCCGATGCACCAGACGGTGCGCCAGAGCATCTTCAGCCGCGTGATGCCGGCGGTCTCGACCGCCCGGACCTGCAGCTCGAGCCGGTCGCGCTTGAAGTCGAGGAGATTGCCGAGCACCGGCAGCCCCTTGATCTCTCCGACGGCACGTCGCGGCGTGGACTCCATCCGTCCAGTATGCCCGTGCTCCCGCCCGATCTGGGCGCCGCCCGGTTGTGCTGAACCCGCCCCAACGCCAAACTCGCCCCTTCCCGGTGAGCCCCTCCGTCGGCACCGATATCGCCCACGCCGCAGGCATCCTGCGCGGCGGCGGCCTGGTCGCGTTTCCGACCGAGACCGTCTATGGCCTCGGCGCCGACGCCTCCGCCGCCGCGGCCGTGTCGCGCATCTTCGCCGTGAAGGGCCGGCCCCGCGCCCACCCGCTGATCGTTCACCTCGCCGCCGCCGAGCAGCTCGACGCCTGGTGCGAGGCGCCGGGCCAGGCCGCGCGCGCCCTCGCCGCCGCGTTCTGGCCCGGGCCACTCACGCTCATCGCGCGCCGCGCGCCGCACGTGCTCGACGACGTCACCGGCGGCGCGCCGACCGTGGGGCTGCGCGTGCCGAGCCACCCCATGGCGCAGCGGCTCCTCGCCGCGTTCGGCGACGGCGTCGCCGCGCCCAGCGCCAACCGCTTCGGCGCCGTCAGCCCGACGACCGCCGCGCACGTCGTCGCCGACCTCGGCGCCGATGTCGACTACATCCTCGACGGCGGGCCGTGCGACGTGGGCGTCGAGTCGACGATCGTCGACGTCTCGACCGGGACGCCGGCGCTCCTGCGCCCGGGCGGCGTCGCGCGCGAGGCGATCGAGGCCGTGCTCGGCCGCCCGCTCGTCACCGGCGCGTCGACGACGCCGGCGCCGGGCACCCTGCCCTCTCATTACGCGCCGCACGCACGCGTCGTCGCCGTCGACGCAGCCGCGCTCGCCGCCGCCGTCCACGACGCGCCGCGCCCGGCGGCCGTGCTCGCGCCCGCCGGCGTGCTCGCGTCGCTCACCTTGCCCGAGGGCGTCGCCGCGCTCGCGCTGCCCGACGATCCGCGCGCGATGGCGCACGAGCTCTACGCCGCGCTCCGCGACCTGGACACGCGCGGCCTGACGACGATCGTCGCCGCGCTCCCGCCGGAGGCCGGCCTCGGCGCCGCCGTCGCCGATCGCCTGCGCCGCGCCGCCGGCCCACGCACCGTGGAGGATGACCATGGCTGACCCCGGAGAGACCGCCGCCGCACCGACCGCCGCGCCCGTGGTCGGCATCATCATGGGCTCGAAGAGCGACTGGGCGACGATGGAGCATGCCAGCAAGCTCCTCACCGAGCTCGGCGTGCCGCACGAGTGCAAGGTCGTGTCGGCGCATCGCACGCCGGACCTGCTGTTCGCGTACGCCTCGACGGCCGAGGAGCGTGGGCTCGAGGTGATCATCGCCGGCGCCGGCGGCGCCGCGCACCTGCCGGGCATGACCGCGAGCAAGTGCGCGCTGCCCGTGCTCGGCGTGCCGGTGCAGTCGAAGGCGCTCTCGGGCCAGGACTCCCTGCTCTCCATCGTGCAGATGCCGAAGGGCGTGCCGGTCGCCACGTTCGCCATCGGCGAGGCCGGCGCGGCCAACGCGGCACTGTTCGCCGTGGCCGTGCTGGCCGGCACCGACGCTGCCCTCGCGAAGAAGCTCGCCGCCTTCCGCACCCGCCAGGCCCGGGCCGTCATGGCCATGAAGCTCCCGGACTGAATGCCGGCCGCCGCGCCCGCCACCGCGTCCCACCCGATCATCGCGCCTGCCACCCTGGGCCTGCTGGGCGGCGGACAGCTCGGCCGCTTCTTCGTGCAGGCCGCCCACGAACTGGGCTACCGGGTGATCGTGCTGGACCCCGACCCGCAAAGCCCCGCAGGACGCATCGCGGACCGGCACCTCGCCGCGGCCTACGAGGACCCGGCCGCGCTGGACGTGCTCGCCACGGGCTGCGCCGCGGTCACCACCGAGTTCGAGAACGTGCCGGCGGCGACGCTCGGGTACCTGGCCCGTTCGACCCGCGTGCGCCCCTCCGCCGCGGCGGTCGCCGTGTGCCAGGACCGCATCGCCGAGAAGACCTTCCTGCGGGACCAGGGCCTGCCGCACGGGCCCTTCGCCATGATCCGCAGCGAGGGCGACCTGGAAGCCGCACCGGCCAGCGTCTTTCCCGGCATCCTCAAGGTTGCCCGCTTCGGCTACGACGGCAAGGG
>DDTA01000040.1 GCA_002344285.1 Myxococcales bacterium UBA2376 | reverse complement strand
GGGACCCCGACCCTCGAGCTGCTCCGCCGCCGCGAGATGCAGCTCATGCTCGCCGCCGCCGGCGCGATGACGTTCTCGATCTTCATGATCGTCCCCTACGTCCGCACCTTCATCGTCAACAACCACGGCTACCCCGACGCCGAGATCATGTACCTGTACCTCGCGGGCGGGACCGGCAGCTTCCTCGTCGTCCAGTTCACCGGCCGCGCCGTCGATCGCTTCGGCTCGACGCCGGTCGCCGCGTTCGGCACCGCGCTGGTCACCGCCTGCCTCCTCGTCGGCTTCCTGCCCGCGCACCCGATCGTGCCGGTGATGGTCGTGTTCACCGCGTACATGAGCACCGCCAGCCTCCGCGGCGTGCCCATCTCCACCCTCGCCTCGCGCATCCCGGCGCCCGGCGAGCGCGCGCAGTACATGTCGATGCAGTCGGCGGTGCAGCACATCGCGTCGTCGATCGGCGCGATCGGCGCGGCCCAGATCCTCGCCACCGATCCGGTCGACCAGCGCCTCCTGCACATGCCGGTCGCCGTCGCGATCGCCACCGGCGTGAGCCTGACCGTACCGTTCCTCCTCTGGAGCGTGGAGCGGCGGGTACGGGCGCGCACGGTGGCGCCGGCCGTGTCGGAGCTCCGGAACGACGACGGGGCGGCCGAAGCCGCCCCGATCGCCTAGTGTCCGTTTCCGGGTCCCCGGATCGTGACGAGACTTCTCAGCGAGCGATCAGCCCATCGCGCGGGCGTTGGGCAGCGCGCCCTGATCCGCCGCCTTGTTGAACGCGTCCTGGATGATCGCCATGCCGATCACACCGAGCACGAAGAGCAGGATGAACGCGATCACCTGCGAGCTCTTGCCGCGGGTCACGTGCTCCACGCCACCGGCGTACTTCCACATCCACCAGATGCTGACGATGGGGACGATGATGAGCCACGCCGTGGGGATGCTCGCCCCCTGGCTGTTCATCTCGTTCTTGGTCTTGACCATCCAGATGATGCCGTAGATCCCGAAAGTCACGCAGGTCAACAGAAGCACAGCGACGACCGACCGCTTAGTCATTTGGTTCCTCCCGATCCGAGTTGCGTTGGTTGGCTGACGCAGGTTCGACCTGTCGTGCCCCTGCGTCAAGCTGTCTCGCAACCTTTTCCGGGGATCGTTGCGACAGGTTGCCACACGGTGACTCGGTGATCGGATGAGAGTGCAAGGTCGCGTTCTCATGGGCGAGTTGGTGGCTACTCGAGTGACCACTCACGAATGTCGCTGTACGGCGCTTCACCACGTGAACGGCGGTGCGCTAGAAGCCGCGCCGACTCATGTCCCTCCAAAGACTCCGCAAGCTCGCGCTCGTCGTGACAGGGCTCGGTGCCGGCCTCGCTGCCTGCACGACCGACGACGGCGCGTCCCCCGCCACCTCCACCACCACGGCTGACCTCGACGTCATCGGGCTCGCCGAGCGGCCGGCGTCCCTGCTCGTGCTGCAGCCGACGGCGACCGTCGCCGACCGCCAGCGCCTCGAGCGCGCGATCGTCCGCCTGGGCGGCGCCGTGCTCGAGACCCACGCGCCCCGCCTGGTCATCGCACAGGTCCCGCGCGGCGCCGACGCTGCCCTCGCCGCGCTCGGCGTGGTCGCGACCTTCGATCGCGCGGTGACGCCCGCCGATCTGGCGTCGCCGACGATCTTCGAGGAGCGCTTCCTCTCGGTCCACGCGGCGCGCTGGTTCCCCGGCGAGGTGCCGCCCGACAAGCGCCTCGCGCCGATGCGCGTCATGCACCCGGCCGGCGAGGAAGAGGCGCCGGCGCGGCGCCTGCCCGAGAACCTCATCGCCGGCGACCGCGAGCCCGGCGGCCCGACGATCGATCCCGAGGACATGCAGCCCGTGCCGTTCGCGTCGGGCACGGTCGTGGTCTCGGTCGTCCTGCCCGAGTCGAACGGCGTCATCGACGCCTCGACCGAGGACTGGAACGAGGACCTCGTCCGCGCGACGTACCTGAAGATCCAGGCCGCGCTCGACAAGACCGCGGCGAGCGATCCCAACGCCGATCTGAAGTTCGTCCTGCACTACGAGTCGGCGCCGGCCGCGGGCGGGCTGCCCGGCACCGTCGACACCGACTACGAGTTCGGCCAGCGCGCGCAGTGGGGCTCGTCGACCGAGGGCCTGGCGACCGCCGACATCCTCTCGTCGATCATGGGTCGCACCATCACCGAGAGCGACCTGTGGCTCGCGTCGATCGAGCACACCGCGGATCTCAAGCGCCGCTACGGCGCCGACGCGGCGTTCATGGTGATCGTCGCGGCCAACGGCAACTACACCGCGGGCCTGCGCGCGCACGCGTGGATCGGCGGACCGATCACCGTGCTCGACACGAGCTACGGCCACGAGACGTTCATGCACGAGTTCGGGCACATCTTCGGCGCGTACGACGAGTACTGCCCGGACGCGTGCTCGCCGCCCACGTCGATCATGGGCTACCTCGGCGTCTACAACGCCAACGCCTTCTACCAGGAGGGCGGCCCCGGCATCGACCAGGGCCGCGGCGAGGGCGCGCCGTCGCTCATGCAGTACAACCAGCCCGGCGCGGTCAACGGCTACACCCGCGCGTCGTGGGGCTGGCTCGACACCGACGGCGACGGCATCGTCGAGGTGCGCGACACCTTCCCGAAGAGCGAGCTCGTCGCCACGGTCGCCGGCAACCGCGTGCGCGTGACCGGCACGATCACCGACCGCGGCGAGAGCCGCACCTTCGGCAACGTCCGCTACAGCGCCAACCGCATCACCGGCCTCGAGCTCGCGTTCGCCGCGAACGGCCCGTGGTTCCAGATCGCGCTGCCCGGTGACACGCGCGGCCGCCAGGCGGTCGACGTCGAGCTCGGCACGGTGCCCGCCGGCACGCGCACGATCTACGTCCGCGGCGTCAGCTCGGTCGGCAACATCGAGCCGCGCCCGCTGGCGCTGCAGGTGACGACGACGCAGACCGGCAACACCGCCCCGTACGTGCGCCTCGACGTGCCGGCGCGCGCCGGCACCGCGGCGCCGGTGACGATCACGACCACGACGCTCGACCTCGAGGGCCAGGGGACCCAGGTGCGCTACGATCTCGACGGCAACGGCTCGTGGGACACCTCGTGGCGCGCGCCGGGCGCGTTCACCGCGAGCCTGCCGGCGGGCCTGCGCACGATCCGCGCGCAGGCGCGCGACGCCGCCGGGCTCACCCGGACCGTCGCGGCCGAGCTGCCGGTCGTCCAGGGCGCGATGGCGCCGCTCCTCTCGCTCACGAACCTGCCGAGCCTCGTCCACGGCGTCACGCCGGCGGACGTCGCGCTGACGGCGACCGCGCCGGGCGCGACGCTCGACGTGATCACGGAGCTCGCGACCGACGACGACACGTTCGTCGTCCAGGGCCCCGCCGGCGCCGATGGCAGGGTCCGCGCGAGCCTGCCCACGCCGGTCGACCTGCGCACGAGCAAGCTCGACCTGACCGCCGGCGACGGCGCGCTCCAGCGCGGCTGGATCCGCGACATCCTCGCGCTCGACGCCGATCACGTCGTGGTGGCGGCGGGCTCGAAGGGCCTCTGGATCCTCGACATCTCCGACCGCACGCAGCCGCGCGTCCTGTCGCGGCTGGTGCTCGAGACCTCGGCGAATCACCTCCACCGTCGTGGCTCGCAGCTCTTCGTGCTCGGCACGTACCTCACGGTGGTCGACATCCGCGACCTCACGGCGCCGCGCGAGCGGCGGCAGCTGAGCTCGGTCGTCGACACGGTCGAGGCGTCCAGCGAGGAGCTCCTCGATCTCCCCGAGGGCGAGGGCTGGGGCATGCAGCACTTCCACGGCTTCGATCACGGCGCGAAGATCACGGCGGCGCGCGTGACGGTGACGATCGATCACCCGCGCGTCGCCGACCTCGTCATCCGCCTGGTGCCCGGCAAGGCCTCCGGGCTCGCCCCCATCGTCCTGCGCAACCGCCTCCCCGGCGCGGGCGGCCTCCGCACGTTCCAGTTCTCGACGCCGTCGTCGCAGGCGCTGCGCGCGGTCCTCGGCCAGTTCGCCGACGACTTCTGGACGGTCGAGGTCGTCGACGAGGTCGCCAACCGCCAGGTCGGCCAGCTCGTCGCGTCGCGCGTCGAGCTCCGCACCAGCGCGCGCGCGTTCCCGGTGATCGCGGGCGCGAACCAGATCGCCGGCATGAACGCGTGGGGTGACCTCGTCGTCGCCGGCGCGGGCCTCGAGACGCTCGACGTGACGCTGCCCTACTGGATCATGTCGCTGGCGCGCGTGAGCGGCACGGCGGCGCTGGGCGCGACGATGGTGGGCGACACCGCCGTCGTGGCCATGGCGCTCGAGGCCAAGCACAAGGAGCCGCCGGCGCCGGGCGCGCCGGCGCCGCAGCTCCGCGGCCTGTGCGCGGTCGATGTGCGCAGCGGGTTCTTCCCGCGCGTCGTGCGCTGCGAGGCGGAGCTCGGCGGGGACCTGGGGGACTTCGCGGTCCTCGACGGTCGCCTGTACCAGGGCATCCAGCCGTTCTGCGGTCGCGAGGAGGGCTGCCGCGACAGCGAGCCCTACACGATCATCGGCGACGCGCGGGCGTTCGCGCGCGGCCACGCGTGGCGCCTCGGCGGGACGCCGCACCGGGTCGACACGTGGGCGATCGGCGACGCGCGTACGATCTGGACGCTCGGACGCGGCGGCCAGGTGCAGCAGCTCGACGTGACGTCGCCGGCGGCGGTGACCGTGCTGAAGACCTACCCGCGGGCGTGGACGGCGCGCCTCGTCGCGCTGCGCCTCCCCGAGGTGATGCTCTTCGACTTCTCGCCGCAGGCGCGCATCGCGCGGCTCGGCGACGAGGTCAGCATCCTGTCGCGCGTGTACCGCGTGACGGTCGAGGCGCGCGACGCGGCCGGCGGCGTGAGCCGCGCGTCGCGCACGGTGCACGTGATCCCCTACGATCACGCGCCGGCCGTGGTGGCGGCGACGGTGCACCGCCGGGACGAGCTCGAGCCGTGGCGCGTGCGCGTCGAGGCGACGGACGGCGACGGCGCCGCGTCCTGGGATCCGTCGCTGTTCGCGCGCGTCGATCTCGACGGCGACGGCGTGTTCGACACCGACTGGACGTGGATGTGGGCCGGCGAGGGTGGCGTGTTCTCGGGCGAGATCGAGCTCCCGGGCGTCGCGTCGGGCACGTACCCGGGCGCGATCGTCGAGGTGCGCGACGGCTTCTGGGCGCGCGACCGGCGGACGGTCGCGCTCGTCATCCCCTGACGGGGTGAGGGCACCTCGACGCCGGGCGTCGCGGTAGGGTAGCGGTCTTGGATCCGCTCCATGCCGCGGCGCTCGCGGGGGCCGGCCTCGTCGCCGGCGCGCTCAACACGCTCGCCGGCGGCGGCTCGCTCCTCCTGGTGCCGGCGCTGATGCTGCTCGGCGGCGGGATGCCGGCGACCGAGGCGAACGCCTCGAGCCGGGTCGCGATCTTCGCGCAGTGCCTCGCCGGCGCCGCGACGTTCGCGAAGGGTGGCGTCACGGCGAAGGGCGCCGCGGTGCGCATCGTGCCGCCGGTGCTCGTGGGCGCGCTCTTCGGTGCCTGGGTGGCGACCGAGCTGCCGGACCGCGTGTTCGAGCCGCTCCTGCTCGGGACGCTCGCGGTGATGGCGCTGGGCTTGCTGGTGAACCCGTCGCGCTTCGCGCCGCCGCCGGGCACGGAGCCGCGGACGGTGCGTGGGGTCGGCGCGTACGCGGTGCTGTTCGGCGCCGGGATCTACGGCGGCGTGCTGCAGGCGGGCGCGGGCTTGGTCTTTCTCGGGATCCTCGCCGGGGGGCTGCGCTTCGATCTGGTGAAGGCGAACGCGCTCAAGGCGCTGGTGATGCTGGTCTACATCGCGGCGACGGTCGCGGTGTTCGCGTGGGCGGGGCTCGTGAACTGGGAGCCGGCCGCGTACATGAGCGTCGGCTCGGTGGTGGGCGCGTGGGGCGCGGCGCGGATGGCGATGAGCGCGCGCGGGGTGCTGATCACGAAGGTGGTGGTGGTGTGTGCGGTCGTGGGGATGGGGGTTGTCATCGTGTTGCGGTAGGTGGAGACGCAGACGCAGACGCGGACGCAG
The DNA here is from genome assembly GCA_002344285.1 of Myxococcales bacterium UBA2376. Classification (GTDB taxonomy): domain Bacteria; phylum Myxococcota_A; class Polyangia; order Haliangiales; family Haliangiaceae; genus UBA2376. Next base: position 311 of record DDTA01000040.1, on the reverse strand, counting down.
ACGCGGACGCAGACGCAGACGCAGACGCAGACGCAGACGCAGACGCAGACGCGGACGCGGACGCAGACGCAGACGCTCCCTTCCCGTTCACCCTGAGCGAGGCCGCGCGTCAGCGCGGCCGAGTCGAAGGGGGGAGAGGGAGAGGGGGGATGAACACGTAGCCACGCCCCCGTCCTCGGGGACGGCGTGGTGGCGGGGCGCCCTCGCGCCCGTCGCGCATCGGAACGCGCCCGGCGCGCGACCGGTGGTGGTGGATCGACTCGCCGCCGCGGAGGTGAGCGGTGAGGTGGCGCGGGAGGCTGGTGGGGCGC
>DDTA01000298.1 GCA_002344285.1 Myxococcales bacterium UBA2376 | reverse complement strand
GCAGGTGGGTAACCACGCCGCTGGTGACCCCTTGTCCTTGGCGTACTACGCAGGTGGGTAACCGCGCAGCAGCCGGCCCCTTGTCCTTGGCGTACTACGCAGGTGGGTAACCGCGCCGCTGGTGACCCCTTGCCCTTGGCGAGCTACGCAGGTGGGTAACCACGCCGCTGGCGCCCCCCGAGGCCTGGCGTGACCTCGGCTCGGTTGCCGCATTTGTTGACAAGGGGGCGCGGCGGAGCCGACAACCTCTCCATGCCGCTACCCGAGCCCGCCTGGGATGATCGCGGTCTCGTGGCGGCGGTCGTGCAGGACGCCGACACGGGCGCCGTGCTGATGCTGGCGTGGATGAACGCCGAGGCGTGGGCGATGACGCGGGCGTCGGGCGAGGTGCACTTCTTCTCGCGGTCGCGCAACGCGCTGTGGAAGAAGGGGGAGACGTCGGGGAACGTGCTGCGGGTCGTCGAGCTGCGGGTCGATTGCGACCAGGACGCGGTGCTGGTGAAGGCGCGCCCGGAGGGGCCCACGTGCCACACGGGCGCGACGGCGTGTTTCTTCCACGGCGAGGCTGGCGACGACGACGGCGCGCCGCCGGTGCACATCGTCGACAAGCTCGAGCGCGTGCTGCACGCGCGGCGCGATTCGGCCGAGGAGAAGAGCTACACGAAGTCGCTGCTCGCCAAGGGGATGCCCAAGATCCTCGAGAAGATCGCCGAGGAGCACGGCGAGCTGGCGGCCGAGCTTCCGTCGGGCGAGCGAGCGAAGGTCGTGCACGAGACCGCCGACCTGCTCTTCCACGTGATGGTCGGGCTGGTGGCGCGCGACATCCCGGTGGCCGAGGTGTGGCAGGAGCTGTCGCGCCGGTTCGGGACCAGCGGGCACGTCGAGAAGGCCGCGCGCGCCAAGACCCGGCCAGAGCCGGGATGAGCGACGACACGCTCGCTCCGGGCGGCGCGCTGGCGGCGGCGATCCCTCACTTCGAGGACCGGCCCGAGCAGCGGCGCATGGCGGCCGCGGTCGAACAAGCGCTCGCCGACGATCGCCCGCTGCTGGTCGAGGCCGGCACCGGCACCGGCAAGACGCTCGCGTACCTCGTGCCCGCGCTGGTCTCGGGGAAGCGCGTGGTGGTGTCGACGGGGACGCGGGCGCTGCAGGACCAGATCGTCCGCCACGACCTGCCGCTGCTCCGGCAGATCATCGGCAAGCCGTTCACCGCGGTCGCGCTCAAGGGGGTCTCCAACTACGTCTGCCGCCGGAAGCTCGAGGAGCTGCGGCGGAGCGAGTCGGCGGCGCGCGGGCCGCTGGCCGAGATCCTCGACTGGATCGCCGAGTCCACGACGGGCGATCGCGCGGAGCTCGAGTCGATCCCCGAGGACGCGCCGATCTGGGCCGAGGTGACGACGACACCCGACACGCGCATCGGGCCGCGCTGCCCGCACTTCGAGCGGTGCTTCGTCACCGGCGCCCGCCGCGCCGCCGACAAGGCCGTCCTCATCCTCGTCAACCACCACCTCTACTTCGCCGACCTCGCGCTGCGCTCGGCGTTCCCCGGCGCGCGGGTCCTGCCCGATCACGACGCCGTCATCTTCGACGAGGCGCACCAGCTCGAGGACGTCGCCACCGAGCACTTCGGGGTGCGGCTGTCGACGATGAAGCTCGCCTCGCTCGTGCGCGACGCCATGCTCGTGCTCGGCAGCACGCTCTTCGATCGCCGCGGCGAGTACGACACGCTGGTGGCCGCGGTCGAGCGCGCGTCGGTCGCCTTGTTCGCGCACGCGCGCAAGGCGCTGCTCGTCGCGGCGCCCGACGGCGGGCGCGTGCCGCTGCCACCGTCACTCCTCGCCGGGCCCGGGCAGGAGGCGTGGTTCGCGCTCGACAACGCGCTCGAGGAGCTGGCGCGCGCGTGCGACCTCGACGCGCTGCCGCCGCCGCCGCCCGGGCCGGGCGAGCCCGACGAGGACGAGGCCGACGTCGCGCGCCGCGAGCAGGCCGGCGGCGTCGCGCGCCGCGCCCGCGCCGTGCGCGACGACCTCGCCGAGCTGGCCGAGCAGCGGCAGCGCGCGCACGTCTACTGGGGCGAGACCCGCGCCACCGGCACGACGCTCGCGGCCGCGCCCATCTCCGTCGCCGAGGTCGTGCGCCGCGTGATCGTGCACGGCGAGCCGACGGCGGTGTTCACCTCGGCGACGATCACGGTCGCCGGCGAGTTCGACTACACGCGCGCACGGCTGGGGCTCGAGCGCGCCGAGGTCGACGAGCTCGGCGTCGCGTCGCCGTTCGACTACCGCCGCCAGGCGATGCTCTATCTCGCGCGCGACGTGCCGCCGCCCAGCGGCGAGGGGCTGCCGCCGGCGGTCGCGGCGCGCATCGTCGAGCTCCTCGCCATCACCAGCGGGCGCGCGTTCGTCCTCTTCACGAGCCACCGCGCGCTCGCCGACGGCGCGCGGCTGCTCGCCTCGCTGCCCTATCCGCTCCTGCGCCAGGGGGACGCCCCGCGCGCCGCCCTCGTCGATCGGTTCCGCGCCACGCCGGGCGCCGTGCTCCTCGGCACCGGCTCGTTCTGGGAGGGCGTCGACGTCCCNNTCGACAAGCTGCCGTTCGCGCCGCACACCGATCCGCTGGTCGCGGCGCGCGGCAAGGCGCTCGCCGAGCGCGGGGTCGATCCGTTCGCGGCGCTGCAGCTCCCGCAGGCGGCGCTCGCTCTCAAGCAGGGCTTCGGCCGGCTCATCCGGCGACGCGACGACCGCGGCATCGTCGCGATCCTGGACCCGCGCATCGTGACGAAGAACTACGGGCGCGTGCTCGTCGACTCGCTGCCGCCGGGGATGCCGCGCACGTCAGCGATCGAGCAGGTGCGGCGCTGGTGGCGCACCCTCGATGGCGAGGGTGGTGACGTCGACGCGCTGGTTGGCGACCGACGCGCGCAGCTCTCCTAGCGGCCGCCCGAGCACCGGGTGGACGAGGTCGGGCCCGACGAGGTCGATGACCGGCGCCAGCGCGAAGGCGCGCTCGGCGAGGCGCGGGTGCGGGACCTCGAGCGCCGGCGGTCCACGGAACGCGAAGCGGCGGACGCCCCACAGGAGGACGTCGAGGTCGAGCGGGCGCGGGCCCCATCGCCCCTCGGCGGCGCGGTCGCGACCGAGCGTGCGCTCGAGCGACTGCACCTCGCGGATGAGCTCCGACGCGGCGAGCTCCTCGGGGGCGTCGACGGCGAGCGCGGCGTTGAGGAAGTCCGGCTGCTCGCGGCCGAGCGCCGCCGTGCGGTACACGCGCGAGCCGCGCACGGTGCTCCAGGTCTCCAGCGCGCGCGCGACCGCGGCGAAGCGGGCGAGGATCGCCTCGTCGCCGCCGACGTTGCCGCCGAGGCCGAGCACGACGGTCTCGGCGTCGAGCTCGGTCACTCGCGCGCCACGACGCGGTTGGCGAGCACGCCGATACCCTGGATGTCGACCTCGACCAGATCGCCGACGTTCAGGTTGCCGACGCCGGCCGGCGTGCCGGTCGAGATGAGATCGCCCGGCTCGAGCGTCATGTGCGCGGTGATGAACTCGATGAGCGTCGGCACGTCGAAGATGAGATCGCTCGTGCGCGAGTCCTGCTTCACGACGCCGTTCACGCGGCAGCGGATCGCGAGATCGCTCGGATCGAGCCCGGACACGATGCGCGGCCCGACGGGACAGAAGGTGTCGAAGCCCTTCGCGCGCGCCCACTGCCCGTCCTTCTGCTGCAGCTCGCGCACGGTGACGTCGTTGACGCAGGTGAAGCCGAGCACGTGATCGAGCGCGTCGGCCTTGCGCACGCGGCGCGCCCGCTTGCCGATGACGACGCCGAGCTCGGCCTCGTGATCGACGCGCGCGTAGCCGGCCGGGCGCTCGATCACGCCGCCGTCACCGACGAGCGCCGAGGGCGGCTTGAAGAAGATGAGGGGCTCGCTCGGGATGCCTTTGCCCATTTCCTGGGCGTGAAGGCGATAGTTCTGTCCGATGCCAACGATCTTCGAGGGTGAGAGCTCGTGCTCGCCGACGCGCATGCCACACACGGTAGCATCATGTAGGTGTGCTTCGACCGCCAACATTGAAACTCCGCGTAGCGACCCGTAGAATGATCCGTCGATGGGACGTGGTCCGAGCCACATCGGCCGCGCGCCGGCGCATTTGACCGTGCTGCCAGGCGGCGCCCAGTCACAGCCCGGTGGGCTCGACGATCTGGAAGAAGATCGCACGACGATCGAGCCGGAGCCGCCGTCGCCGAGCGACGAGGCGCCCACGCCGATCGCCGCGGCCTCGTCGGGGACGATGGACGAGCAGTGGGAGGACGGGACGACCGTCGCCGAGTCGGGCGAGAAGCGCACGATCGTCGACGAGCCGACCGTCGAGGATCCGGCGCGGCCGTTGCCGCCGCTGCAGCTGGTGCAGGGACAGCAGGCGACGGCGACCGGCGCCGAGGATCCGCGCGCGCTGGCCAAGCTGCACGTCGTCTCGGGCAGCGATCAGGGCCGCGTGTTCGACCTGCGCCCCGGCAAGGAGCTCCAGGTCGGACGCGCCGTCGACAACGACGTGTGTCTGACCGACATCGCCGTGTCGCGTCGCCACCTCGAGCTGTCGTGGGACGGCGACGGGTGGATCCTGCGCGATCGCGGCTCGGGCAACGGCACGCTGATCAACGAGCGCATCGAGGACGGCAAGTGCCAGCTGCGCGACGGTGACCGCATCGAGATCGGCAACACCGTGTTCCGCTTCGATCACCCGCCGAGCGCGGCGCCGTCGACGGTGACCGGATGGGGCCAGGAGGACGACGAGGCCGCGACCGTCGCGGGCAAGCAGCCCGGGCGCGCGTCGTCGTCGACCCCGGTGCCGGTCGCGGTGCCCCGTCCCAACTCGGTGACCGCGGCGGCCGAGCGGCGCTCGCCGCCGCCGCCGGGCACGCCCCCGCGGGCGAAGCGTCCATCGCAGACGCCGGAGGCGCGGCCGGCGACGGTGCGCGGCATGCCGGCGCTGACGCCCCCGCCGCGTCCGACGCGAGACGGCCTCGACCTCGGTCAGCGCCTCGATGCCCGCGAGTCGGAGCCCCCGCCCGTCGGCCCCGGCGCGCCGGTCGCGCCGCCGCAATTCCTGGCCGGCGGCTCGGGCGCGGGCGCCGTGGTCGCGCCGGCGGGCACGCCGCCGATCGCGGCGATGTACGGCGCAGGCGCGCGGCCGGCGACGACGACCGCGCTCGTGGAGCCGCGGATGTACCCGCATGCGCCGCCCTACCCGTTCGTCGTCGCGACAGACAACCGGAAGAAGCACCTGATGATCGGCGCCGGCGTGGCCGGGCTGCTCCTCCTCATCGGCATCGGCGCGATGATCGGCGGCGGCGACGACGCGCCGGCGCCGCGCGAGGCCGCCAAGGTCTCCGGCAACGAGGTCGCCAGCGGCGCGACCCAGGCACCGACGCCACCGCCGACGCCCCCGACGCCGGAGCCGTCCGCGGCGGTGGTGCCGCCCGAGCCCGAGCCCGAGCCCGAGCCGGTCATGGAGCCGCCGCCTCCGCCGCCCCCGGAGCCCGAGCCCGAGCCGGAGCCCGTCCCCGAGCCCGTGATGGAGCCGGTCGTCGAGAAGAAGCCGCCGCCGCCTCCGCCGCCAGCCGTGGTGAAGAAGGCGCCGACGCCGGTCGTGAAGAAGAAGCCGCCGCCACCTCGCGTCGCGGTGAAGAGCAACGACGACCTCCTCGACAAGCCGGTGGTCAAGCCCGGCGCCAAGGGCCTGGCCGCGACCGAGAAGAAGGCCGACGGCCTGTACCGCGGCAAGGACTGGAAGGCCGCCTCGTCGCTGCTCCGCGAGGCCGCGGCCGGCGCGAGCGCCGCCGACGCCAAGCGCCTGCGCGCGACCGCGAGCGACTACGACACCATCGGCACCAACCTGTCGACGGGCGCGACCCTGGCCAAGGCCAACCCGACGCAGGCCCTCGGCGCGCTGCAGAAGGCGCTCAAGGCCGACCGCCGCGTCGGCGGCGCGCACCAGCAGGCGATCCGCGACAACATCGCCAAGGTCGCGCCGTCGGCCGCCGCCGCGTACATGGCCAAGCAGAACTACCCGATGGCGAAGATCGCCGCCGACGACGCGGTGAACGTCGGCGCCGGCTCGAACTCGACGGTGGCCAACGTGCGCAGCTCGCTCGAGCGCAAGGCCGGCGAGCTCTACGCCAGCGCACAGAAGATCATGAAGACGCAGCCGGAAGAGGCCAAGACGATGCTGCGCAACATCATGAAGATCGTCCCCGCCGACAGCCCCTGGTACAGCAAGGCCTACAAGCAGCTGAACCAGCGCAAGGGCGCCAGCGCCGACGAAGACGAGTAGCTCCGGGTCAGGCGAGCAGCTCGGCGATCTTCTGCTCGAGCGCGCCGAAGTCGAACGGCTTGTCGAAGTACGCGTCGGCGCCGTAGAGCGGCGACGTCATCTCGTTCATCTGGTGCCCGATCGCCGTGAGCATCACGATCTTGATCGGCGTGGTGACCGGATCCTGCTTGAGGGCCCGGACCACCTCCCACCCGGTCTTGTGCGGCATCATCACGTCGAGGACGATGAGCTCGGGGCGGCTGCGCTTGGCCTCGGCGAGGGCCTCGAGCCCGTCGGCGGCGGTGAGGACCCGGTATCCGCGGCCCTCGAGCCGCGCCGAGAGCATCGCGACGATCTCGGGATCGTCGTCGACCACGAGCACGGTTCGGGCGGGGGCGGCCATGGGATCAGGCTATGGCGGTGCCTCGGTGCGGGTCAAGGACCCGTGATAAGAAGCGCCGGTGAGCAGTCACCCCCGCCGCGTCATCGCGCTCGTGCTCGCGGCCGGGGCCCTGCTCGCGGCGCTGGTGCTCGTCGGGGACGTGCGCGAGGTGCGCGACCGGCTGGGCGGCTTCCACTGGTGGGCGTTCGGCGTGGCGCTCCTGCTCGCGCTGGCCAACTACGTCCTCCGGTTCATACGCTGGCAGCTCTACCTGCGCGACCGGGAGATCGACGTGCCGACGAGGACGAGCGCCCTGGTCTTTATCGCCGGGTTCTCGATGGCGGTGACGCCCGGCAAGCTCGGCGAGCTGGTGAAGAGCTACCTCCTGCGCCAGCTCGCCGGCGTGCCGGTGGCGCGATCGGCGGCGATCGTGATCGCCGAGCGCGTGAGCGATCTGCTGGCGCTGCTCCTGCTCGCCGCCGTCGGGGTCGCGGCGTACGGCATCGCCACGGAGGTCGCGATCGCCACGGCCGCGCTCCTGGCGATCGGCTTCGTCTTCCTCCTGTGGCGGCGCCTCGGGTACGGCACGATCGACCTCGTGACCCGGCCCCGACGCCTCGCGCGCCTGCGTCGGCCGCTGCACGAGACCTACGACGGGCTCGCCGCCCTCGGCCGGCCGGCGGCGCTCGCCTGGTCGACGACGCTCGGGACGGCGGCGTGGGCGTGCGAGGGCTTCGGCTTCGCGCTCATCGTCCAGGCGTTCCCCGGGGCCCACGTCGACGTGAGCCTCGCCGTCTTCATCTACGCCGCGACCACGATCGCCGGGGCGCTCTCGTTCCTGCCCGGCGGCCTGGGTGTCACCGAGGGGGCGATGACGCTGCTCCTCGTCGAGAACGCGGTGAACGTCGACCGCGGGACGGCGACGGCGGCGACGATCCTCACCCGGCTGGCGACGCTCTGGTTCGCGGTCGCGCTCGGCATGGCGGCCCTCGCGTGGGCGCGCCGCCGCGCGCCGGTCGAGGTCCCCGACCAGCCGGCCGCAGGGGCTTAATTGATGCATACTGCGCGCATGGTCGATTTTGACTTCGCGCGCTACGTGCTGGAGCGGCGCGGTGAAGGTGCGGTTCGCGCGCATACCGGCACGGCCTACGGGTTCGCCGGCGAGCGCAAGCTGCGGCGGAGCTTCATCGGCACCCGCCCGGTGACCATGGCGGTCGAGGCCACGACGCGGCTGTGGAACGACCGCGCGCGCGAGGAGCTGCTCGCGGCCGCGCGCCTCGCCTCCGACGATCAGCCGCGCGTCTGGACCGCGGCCAAGCGCGCCTCGGAGGGGCTGCGCATCAACGCCCCCGCCGTCTACGTCGCGTCGCCGTCCTTCCCGGTGCGGGTCGCCGCGCTGGGGACCGAGGACCAGCCGTACGTCGTCATCCGCGCCGACGTCGCCGAGGAGCTCACCGACGCCGAGCTGGTCGCGGCGCTGGGCCACGAGCTTGGCCACGTGCAGAACAACCACGTGCCCTACGTGACCGCGGCGCACTACCTGAGCCACGCCGCCGGCTTCTTCGTGCGCTGGATGGTGCAGCCGGCGATGATGGCGCTCAAGGCGTGGATGCGGCGCGCCGAGATCACGTGCGATCGGGCGGCGCTGCTCGCGAGCCGCGACCTCGAGGTCACGCTGCGCACGATGATCAAGCTCGAGATCGGGGCGGGCGACGACCACCTCGAGGAGCTCGAGCGCTACCTGGCGGCCGGTCCGGACGCGACCGAGAAGGGCCTCGGCCAGCGCCTCGGCCAGGTCGGCCAGCTGTTCCGGTCGCACCCGCTCCTCTCCAAGCGCATCACCGCGCTGCGCAAGTTCGCCGACGGCGCCCTCTACGTCCAGGTCACCGGCGGAGATCCGTCGGGCCGCGCTTCCACCGACGACATCGACAAGCAGGTCACCGACCTGCTCTCGGTCTTCTGAGGCAGACCCCGCCATGATGGATCCACTCCACAACGAAGCGAAGGCCGCGGTGCTTTCGCGCTATCGCGCGCTCGCCGACATCGCCGACGCCGTCGGCATGACCACGCTCGCGCGCGATCTCCGGGTCAGCCGCTTGCCCAAGCTCGAGAACGAGCGCTTCCACGTCGTCGTGCTCGGCGAGTTCAACCACGGCAAGTCGACGTTCGTGAACGCGCTGCTCGGCCAGGACGTCTTGCCCACCGGCATCACGCCGACCACGGCCGCGATCAACCACGTCATCTACTCGCCGGTGCCCAAGGCGCGAGCCATCCTGGTGAGCGGCGAGGCGCTCGATCTGACGCCGAGCGAGATCAAGGAGTGGGTCACGGTCGCCGGCGGGCGCGCCGACGAGGTGAGCCACGTCGAGCTCGGCTACCCGGTCGAGATCCTCAAGGACAACATCGTCCTCGTCGACACGCCGGGTGTGAACGATCTCAACGAGCAGCGGGCCGAGGTGACGTACGGCTACGTGCCGCGCGCCGACGCCGTGCTGTTCCTGCTCGACGCCGGGCAGGCGCTCAAGGACAGCGAGCGCGAGTTCCTGTCGAGCCACATGCTCGACGGCACGCGCGACCGGCTGATCTTCGTCCTGGGCAAGATGGATCTGCTCAACGACGACGAGAAGGCGGCGGTGACGGCGTACGTGAAGGAGGGCGTGGCCAAGCTGGCGCCGGGCGCGGCGGTCTACGCGCTCTCGGCGAAGTCGTGGCTGGTGCGCCGCGATCCGGAGAGCGGGATGCCGGCCTTGCTCGATCACCTCGGGCTCTTCCTCGCCGGCGACCGCGCCCGCATCCTGCTCGACAACGCCGCGGCCGACGCGGCCCGCACGGCCGCGTACCTCGAGCAGAACCTCGGCGTGCGGCTGCGCGCGTGGGACCTGACCGTGGAGGAGCTCGAGGAGCGGGTCGCGCACGTCCGCCAGCAGCTCGACGCGTCCAAGCGCTCGCTCGACGAGCTCCACGTCCGCATCGAGGCCGACGCGTCGGCGATCAAGGCCCACGTCGGCGCCGACCTCGACGCGTTCGCCCAGGCCTTCGTCGCCGCCATCCCGCAGCAGCTCGACGCGGTCGACGCCGACGACATCAAGAAGTACCTGCCCAGCTTCATCGAGGACAGGTTCAAGGAGTGGGCGGAGCTCGAGGGCGCCAAGCTCGCGGCGATGATGGAGCGCCTCGCCGAGGAGGTCATCACGATCACGAACCAGAACGTCGCGGCGGCGTCGGCGGCGCTCGCCGAGCGGCTCGGCCCCGGGGACACGCAGGTCGACATCGACGTCGACAGCTTCAAGTACGACGTCGGCATCTACGCGATCGGCGCGCTCGGCACGACGCTGCTCCTGTTCGTGAACGTGTTCGCGGGCGGCCTGCTCACGCTGGCGGCGCCGATCCTCGCGGTGGTGCTCAAGAGCAAGGTCGCCGGCGACATCCGCCAGCAGGCCAAGGAGAAGGTACCGGGCGCGATCTTCCACGCGGCGGCGGCGATGAAGCCGCACTTCGACCAGTGCGTCGACGACTTCTCCCTGCGCCTGCGCGAGTTCGTGACCACCGCGGGCAACGCGCTCTACAAGGGCATCAGCGAGATCCTCGAGCGCACGATCAGCGAGCGCAAGCTGCGCGGCGGCGAGGCCGAGGAGCTGCGCGCGGGCACGGCCGAGCAGATCGCGCAGGTCGCGGCGCTGCGCACGTCGCTCGGCGAGCTGCGCAGCGAGCTCTGGAAGCACTCGAGCTAGAGGCGCGGCGCCGGTGGCCAGCCCGACCGACAGCATCAGGTCCCTGTGGTCGCGGCTGGCGCGCAAGGCGGAGGACACCGCCAACGAGCTCCTGCTCGACGGCTACCGCGAGCAGGTGGCGCAGGCGCGCGGCCTCCTCGCGGCGGGTGATCCGGCGGGCGCCGCCGAGATGCTCGAGGCGCTCTTGCAGGATCGCCCCGATCACGTCGGCGCGCTGACGTTGCTCGGCGCGGCGCGGCTCACGCTCGGCGACGCGGCGGCGGCGCTGGCGGCGTTCGAGCGCGCGGTCGCCGAGCGACCGGATGATCCACACGCGCGCATCGGCATGGGCGAGGCGCTGGTCTCGCTCGCGCGCGCCGCCGAGGCGGTGCCGCACCTGGCACGCGGCGTCGAGGAGGCGCGCGGCGATCGGGCGCTGCTCGGCGCGGCCTACCTCGCGCTCGGGCGCGCGTGGCGCGCGCAGGGCGAGCTCGACAAGGCGATCCGCGAGCTGCGCAAGGCGGTCGCCGAGTGCCCCGACGACGTCGACGCGCGCACCGAGCTGGGCATGGCGCTGCTCCGCGACGAGCGCACGACGTCGGCGGAGGCGCGGCGCCACCTGGAGCGCGCGGTCGAGCACGAGCCAGCGCCAGCGTCGGCGCTGGCGGCGCTCGGGCGCCTGGCGCTCGACGACGGGCTCGTTCACTCCGCGGCCGGGCTGTTCGAGCGGGCGCGCACCGCGGCGCTGGCCGAGCACGGCGCCGAGGGCAAGCGCGAGCTGACCGCGGCGCTGGTCGGGCTGGGCGACGTCGCGCTCGCGCTGCGCGAGCCGAACCTGGCGCACCAGCGCTACCTCGAGGCGCTCGAGCTCGAGCCGCGCCGCGCCGCGACCCATGCGCGCCTGGCCGACCTGCACCGCGCGCTGGGCGACGCGCCGACGGCGATCGCCGCGTACGAGCGGGCGCTCGCGCTGGGCGCCGGCAAGGACGTCCTCACCGAGGCCGTCGCGACGGCCCACGCCGCCGGCGATCGGGCGCGCGCGGTGCGCTGGGCCAACGACCTGCTCGCGCTCGACGCGACGTCGCCGATCGCGATCGCCGCGCGTGCGGCCGAGCTGATCGACAACGGCATGCTCGACGCCGCGGAGGGGCTGCTGACCGCGGTGCCGCGCTCGGTCGAGATCGCGGTGGAGGAAGCGCGCCTGGCCCGCGTGCGCACGCCGGGCCCCGTGGGCGCCGCGGCGGCGGCACGGGCGGCCCTGGCCGCGCTCGAGCTCGCGCCCGACGACGCACGCGCGCGGGCCGCGCTGGCGAGCGCGCGCGCCGACCAGCTCGAGATCCCGGAGATCCCGCCCGACGACGACGGCGCCTTCCCGCGCCTGGCCGCGTCGCTCGAGCGCGTGCTCGCCACCCGCGCCGAGCTGGCGCCGATGGTCGGCGAGGTCGCGCGCGCCGCGGCCGAGCTCGAGCAGCCGCTCCTCGTGACCGTCATGGGCGAGTTCTCGAGCGGCAAGTCGTCGTTCGTGAACGCGTTCATCGGCGCCGACGTCGCGGCGACCGGCATCACGCCGACGACCGCGACGATCAACGTCGTCAAGTACGGCCACGCCCGGGGCGGGCGCATCCACGGCCGCGACGGCAGCGTGCGCGAGCTCGGCTGGGACGAGCTCCATCCCTATCTGCGCGGGCTCAACCCCGCCGCCGCCGCCGGGATCGATCGCGTCGAGATCTGCCTGCCGCTCGAGCACCTGACCAAGGTGCACCTCGTCGACACGCCGGGCCTCAACTCGATCCTCCCCGAGCACGAGGAGACCGCGCGCGCCTTCATCGCGCGCGCCGACGCCGTCGTCTGGGTCTTCACCGCCGGACAGGGAGGCAAGGCCAGCGAGCGCAAGGCCCTCGACGCGATCCGCGCCCAGGGCAAGCGCGTCCTCGGCGTGCTCAACAAGCAGGACCAGCTCTCACCGTCCGAGGTCGCCGAGGTCGTCGACCACGTCCGCGCCGAGCTCGGCGATCGCGTCGAGCTCGTCGTTCCGTTCTCCGCCCGCCGCGCCCTCGCCTGGAAGGCGTCGGGCGGGCAGGACGACGGCAACTGGTCCTCCCTCTCCTCCGCCCTCGAGGAGCGCTTCTTCGCCCAGGCCCGGCAGATCAAGCGCGCGGCGTGCGCCCGCCGCCTCCTCTCCGTCACCGCCAGCGCGCGCGCCGTCGTCGAGACCGAGCGCGCGCAGCTCACCCGCGACGCCGCCGCCCTGCGCGAACGCGTCGAGGTCCTCGCCGAGGCCGCCGGCCGCGCGCCCGAAGAGCTCGTCGCCCCGGTGCGCCGCGAGCTCGCCGCGGCCGTCGACGCCCTCTACCGTCGCGCCGCCCGCGAGGTGATCGAGCTCGTCCGCCCCCGCCAGCTCCCCTTCGGCTCGCACTCGGCGACGCCCGCCGACCGGGACTACCTCCTCGCCATGCTCGACGACGGCTACGAGGCGATGCTCCTCGCCGCCGAGTCGCGCGTGCTCGCCGAGGCCCGCCGCGTCGCCGACCTCGATGCGCCGCACCTCGACACCGGCGCGCTGCTCCGCCCGCTCGCCCACGCGCGCGCCTACGTCTCGGGCTTCCTCGCCGGCGGCGCCGTCGACGCCTTCTTCCGCAACGACCTCCCGCGCCTCGCCCTCGAGCCGGAGTCCGTGTACCACGCGCTCTTCCGCGCCGCGCCCGATCTCGAGCGCCTGGTCGCGTCGCCGCTCGCCGTCGCGACCACGACGGCGCTGGCCGAGGTCGGCGCCTCGCTCGCGCGCCGCGCCCGTGCCGTCGAGGTCTCCCTCCTCGATCTCGACGTCGGCCTCGGCCGCGCGCTCGACCTCCTCGCGGCCCGATTCGCGCCTTGACGGTTGCCAGCCGTCGTACCGACCCCGTAGTGTGACCCGGTCGATGCCCCGCGCCGCCGAGTCACAGATGGGCATGTTCGCGGACGCCGTGGCGGCCCGCGCCGCGCTCACCCTCGGCATCGACGAGGCCGGCCGGGGCCCCATCCTCGGCCCCATGGTGATGGCGGCGGTCGCGCTCGACCCGGGCGCAGCCCGCGCGCTCACCCGCGCCGGGCTCGCCGACTCCAAGAAGTTCGGCCACGGCGCCATCGCCCGCCAGCGCCGCGCCGCCCTGGCGTCGATGGTGCGCGCGCGCGCGACCTTCGTGGCGATCGAGGTGGTGGAGTCCGACGAGATCGACGCGCGCGTCGACAAGGGCGAGCTCAACGTCCTCGAGCGCGAGCGCGCCCGCCTCATGATCACCGCGGCGCCGACCTGCAAGCGCATCGTCGCCGACGGCGCCCGCATCTTCGGCTCCCTTCGCGAGGAGTTCCCTGCGCTGCGCGCCTACGACAACGGCGAGAGCCGCCACGCCTCCGTCGCCGCCGCCTCGATCGTCGCCAAGGACGAGCGCGATCGCCGCTTTGCCCTCATCGCCGAGCGCTGGCGCGCCGAGTTCGGCGAGATCACCGGCGGCGGCTACCTCAACGACGCCACCCGCGCCTTCCTCCGCGCCTACCGCAAGAAGTTCGGCGACCTGCCCCCCGAGACGCGACGCTCCTGGGACTGCCGCCTCTGATTCAGGTCGCACGATCGTCCGGCGGCGCGCAGGTCGAGTGTGCAGTCGGCGGGCGAGCGTGAGAGGATCGGTGGGATGGGGCCTCGTCGGATCTCTGCGCTGCTCTGTGTGGCCGGTGCGTTGCTCATCGCGTGGAGCGTGCTGTCGACGTCGTGGTGGCGAGGTCGGGTCGAGGCGCGTGGCGCACGGGCGACGCTGGGCATCGGGCTGACCAGCCTGCGTGGGTGCACCCACGACCAGGCCGGCGCGTGGCGCTGCGAGTCGATCGAGTGGAAGCGTGTGGGCGTGACGCCGGACTCGGCGCTGTGGGTGTGGTCGGGACGGCTGATGTTCGGTGTGGGCGTGGCGGTCGCGATCGGGCTGGGGCTGATCGCGATCCTGGCCGGGGTGCCGATCGAGGCCTCGCTGCCGTTCTCGCCGCAACGGCTCACCCTCGCGTTCATCGTCGCGGCCCTGTTGCTCGTGGGGCTGTACCGGATCTCCACGCCGGAGGTCATCTCGCGGCTGCTCGAGTCGGGACGGAGCTGGCTCCTCATGCTCGGCGGCCTGGTCGCGGGCGGGCTCGGCGCCTACCGCGACCTGAATCCGCCGTCCGATTGACCGCTCCGGGTCAGAGGCAGGACTTCACGGCGGCGTCGCGCACGAACGTCTCGTTGTAGTAAGCGGCGTCGAGCTGCTTCGCACGCTTGGCCATCGTGCGGACGGCCGCGCAGTTCTTGTTGCGCGCGGCGGTGCGGGCCTGGCGGAGGAGGTTCTCGGCCTGCTCGCGCTTCGAGGGCGAAGACGTCGTGGAGCGGCCCTCGGACTGCGCGGCGCCGACGACGTTGTCCTTCTCTTCTTCCACGCGGACCTCGTCGTCCGTCGCGATCGTGACGTCCGGCGGTGGGGGCGGAGGCTGGTTGGGGCCGGTGATCGTCGTCTTCACGCCGCCGACGGCGACCACGGTCGTGGCGGCGCGATCGTCGGGCTCGAACTCGACGGGCTTCTCGGTGCCCGCGAAGGGATCGGCCACGCTGTCGCCTCCAGTGGAGCCCGCGCCGCGGGTGCCGCCACCACCACCACCACCGCCACCACCACCGCCGGGGCGCGACTCGGGCTTGGGGCGATCGAGCGGTTCGGGCGGTTCGAGCGGTGCCTCCCGCTCGCGCTGATCCTTCTCCAGCTGGCGCAGCGCGGCCTGGAGCTCCGCGGTGTCGTTCGACGTCTTGACCGCCGCGCCGCTCGCCGGCAGATCGCGGTACGGCTGCGCCTCCTCGCCCGCCGGGCGCGGTGCCGGATCGCGTGACGGCGCGCCGACGGTCGGCTCGGCGACGCCACCCTTGCCCTTCATGTAGAGGACGCCGGCGGTGCCGCCGATGACCGCGATCGCGACCGCGCCGGCCACCGCCGGCTGCATCATCGTCGAGACCAGCCAGCGCCGGACCCGCTCGAGGAACGACGCCTTCTTCGGCGCGTGCTCGCGCGCCGCCGCCATGAGCAGCGCGTCGAGGCGCGCCGGCGGCTCCTCGTCGAAGCCCTCGTCTCGCGCGCGGCGGAAGAGATCGCGGACGCCTTGATAGCGCTCGCCCTCGAGCGCCGCGTCGTCGTCATCCGCCGGATCGCCGTCGGTCGCCATGGCCGTCCTACGGCACCGCCTTGGCGAGATCCTTGTACTCGTCCAGGTCGAGGCGCAGCTTCTCGAGCGCGTACCGCATGCGGCTCTTGACCGTGTTCTCCGGCACACCCACCACGTCGGCGATCTGCTTGAACGGCATGTCGAGGAACTCGCGCATGAGGAACACCTCGCGTTGCTCCTCGGAGAGCGCCCCGATCGCACCTTGCAGTCGCTGGTAGAGTTGCTTGTTCACGGATTTTCGGTCGGAGGCCATCTCGCTCGACGGCAGGACGTCGAGCAGCGTGCCGCTGTCGTCATCCGCCGCCATCGGCGCGTCGAGGGATGCGTGCTTCCGGTGTTTGCGTCGTCTCGTCTGATCAACGCACAAGTTCCTCGCAATGGTGTAAAGCCACGTCGTGAACTTGGCCTGCCGCTTGTAAGCCTCGGCGCCCTTGATGACGCGCATGAAGGTCTCCTGCAGGAGGTCTTCCGCGGTCTCCTTGTCACCGACGTATCGCAGGATGAAGTTGAAGACCGACCTGCGGTGCCGCCCGAGAAGGATCTCGAACGCGCGCACCTCACCCTGCTGGTAGCGAACCATCAGGTCTTCGTCGGCCTCCTGCGTCAACATCGGGGACGTTACCCCAGTTTAGACCGTCAACGCTTCTGACACGTTGGACAGAAATACGTGGCGCGGCCCTGATCGACCTGGCGCCGGATCATCGTCCGGCACCTCGGACACGGGTGGCCGTCACGGCCGTAGACCAGCAAGTACTCGCCGTTTTCGCCAGGCTCGCCGCCCGCGTCGACGAAGTCGCGCAAGGTCGTGCCGCCGTTGTCGATCGCGAAGCGGAGCACGTGGTCGATGGCGATCGCCACCGCGCGCGCGTCCTCGGCGCCGAGGCGGCCGGCGCGGCGGCGCGGCGAGATGCGCGCCAGCCACAGCACCTCCGACGCGTAGATGTTGCCGACGCCGGCGACGATGCGCTGGTCGAGGATGAACGGCTTCACCCGCGCCGCCTTGCCGCGGGCGCGCGTCCACAGGTGCCCCTCGGGGATGCCCTCGGCGATCGGGTCGGGCCCGAGGCCGGCGAGGGCCACGTGCTCGCGCTCGTGCCCACGGCGGACGGTGTCGACCATGCCGAAGCGGCGCGGATCGACGAAGCGCAGGTCGCGACCGTCGTCGAGCTCGAAGACGACGTGGGTGTGCGGCGCCCACGGCTGGTGTCGCGGCACGACGAGCAGGTTGCCGGTCATGCCCAGGTGCACGAGCACCGAGGAGGCGCCGTCGAGCTCGACCATCAGGTACTTGCCGAGGCGCTTCACGTCGACGACGCGGCGCCCGCGCGCCGCACGTCCGAGCGCGGCCATCGGCACCGGCGTGTTCATGCGCAGCGGCTTGCCGCTGCCGCGCACGCGCACGACGGTCGTCCCGCGCAGGCGTCGCTTGACGAGATCACGACGGACGGACTCGACCTCGGGGAGCTCGGGCACGGGACTCGCTACAGTTCTTCGACGACGATGCCGGTCTGCGCAGCCGACGGGATGGCGCGCGCGAGCGCGGCGAACTCGACGAGCGAGAGCGTCTCGCCGCGGCGACCGCCGTCGATGCCGGTGGCGACCAGGGCCGCGGCGACCGCGTCCTCGGCGTAGATCGCGCGCAGCGCGTTGCGCAGGGTCTTGCGGCGCTGGCCGAACGCGGCGTGGACGACGGAGCGGTGGTGCTCCTCGTCGGGGATGTCGAGCGCGGGCGGCGCGGTGAAGTCGAGCCGCACGACGGCGGAGTCGACCTTGGGCGCGGGCGTGAACGCGCCGGCCGGCGCCGACACGACCGTGCGACACGCGGCGTAGCTCTGGAGCATGACGCCCATGGCGCCGTAGGTCTTGGTGCCGGGGCCGGCGACGATGCGGTCAGCCATCTCCTTCTGCACCATGAAGACGCCGCGCGACACCGACGCGCGGGCCGCGCACGCGCGGAAGAGGATCGGCGCCGCGATGTGATACGGCAGGTTGCCGCACACGGTGATCGGGTCGCCGCGCCAGCGCGCGACCGCGAGGAGATCGTACTTGAGCGCGTCGCCGGGCTCGATCTGCACGTTGTCGAGGTGGCCGAGCTCGGCCTGGAGCACGGCCACCATGTCGGGATCGCGCTCGAGCGCGATGACCTTGCCCTCGGGCACGCGCTCGGCGAGGCGCGCGGTGAGCGTGCCGAGGCCGGCACCGACCTCGACGATCCAGTCGTCGTCGGCGCGCACCGTGGCGTCGACGATCGCGCGGAAGACGCGCTCCGACGTCAGGAAGTTCTGGCTGAAGTGCTTCTTCGCCCGCAGGCCGTGGCGATCGAGCAGGACGCGCGCGTCGGGGAACGCGGGGCCACCGCCGTCACGCATGGGCACCTCGCGCGCCGGCGCGGGCGCGGCGCGGCAGCGGCAGGGTCGCCGTCGCGGAGAGGTCGAGGCCGTCGCGGTCGCCGCGCACCAGGCGATGGTAGCCGGCGGCGGCGATCATCGCGGCGTTGTCGGTGCAGCGCGCGGGCGGTGGCACGTGCACGCGGAGCCCGTCGGCGGCGGCCGCGGCGTGGAGCCCGGCGCGCAGTGCGCTGTTGGCGGCGACGCCGCCGCACACCTGGATGTGGTCGAGCGCCTCGCGGCGCGCCGCGCGCGTCGTCTTGGCGACGAGGACGTCGACGATCGCGGCCTGGTAGCTCGCGCACAGGTCGGCGAGCGCCTGGCCCTCGGGCACGCCGTGCGCGCGCACGTGGTGGAGGAGCGCGGTCTTGAGCCCGGAGAAGGAGAAATCGTCGCCGGTGTTGCGCGCGATCATGCCGCGCGGGAAGTCGATCGCGCGCGGGTCGCCGGTCTTCGCCAGGCGATCGATCACGACGCCGCCGGGATAGCCGAGGCCGAGCAGCTTGGCGGCCTTGTCGAAGGCCTCCCCCGCCGCGTCGTCGCGCGTGCGCCCGAGCTCGACGACCTGGCCGTGATCCTCGACGCGCACGAGCGAGGTGTGGCCGCCCGACACGATGAGCGCCAGGTGCGGCATCGGCGGCGGATCCGGTTCGAGGTAGACGGCGGCGAGGTGACCCTCGAGGTGGTGGACGCCGACGAGCGGCAGGCCGCGCGCCCACGCGAGCGCCTTGCCGGCCTGGACGGCGACGAGGAGCGCGCCGATGAGCCCCGGGCCGCTGGTCACGGCGACGCCGCCGACCTCGGCGAGGGTGATGCGGGCGCGATCGAGCGCGGTCTGGAGGACGGGGACGACGTTGACGACGTGCGCCCGCGAGGCGAGCTCGGGGACGACGCCGCCGTAACGCTCGTGGACCTCGTGCTGGGAGGCGACGACGTCGGCGAGCACGCGCCTCCCGTCCGCGACCAGCGCGGCCGCGGTCTCGTCGCACGAGCTCTCGAGTCCCAGGACGATCACGGGCCAGTGACCATAGCTCGTCGCCGCTTACTTCGGGAGCCCGAGCAGCTCGCGCGCGTTGTCGGCGGAGTCGCCGGTCGGCTGCAGCTCGAGGTAGCGCCGGAACGCCGGCCGCGCCTCGTCGTAACGGCGCACGCTCCAGAGGATCGAGCCCTTCACGTACCAGGCGGCGGCGTAGTTGCCCGTCACCTGGATCGCCCGGTCGGCGGCGGCCAGCGCCTCGTCGGGGCGGTCGAGGCGGCGTAGCGCCTCCGCGCGCGCGACGTGTCCGCGGGCCGACGTGCGCTCGGCCAGCGCCTCGTCGGCGAGCGACAGGGCGAGCGCGGCGTCACCGTCGGAGAGGGCGGCGCGGGACTGGGCGAGCTTGGCGCGCCAGTCGGGGCCGGCGTCGACCGCGCTCGGCGTGACGCTGGCGTCGGCGGCGCGCGGGCCCGCATCGACCGGCGACGCCGCATCGACCGGCGCCGCGGCGTCGACCGGCGGCGCGGCGTCGGTCCTGGACGACGCCGCATCGGGTTCCGCGATGGCGAAGCCAGCGTCCGGCACCGCGACGAGCGCGCCTGCGTCTGGCGGCGCGCCCGCGGCGGGCTTCGAGCTCTTGCCCGCGCGCACGATGACGAACGTGAGCAACGCGACGGCGAGCCCGCCGACGACGATCGCGCCCCACCGCGGGCCCGTGGTCGGTGGCTCGAGGTCTTCGTCGGTGGCGGTGACCGGACGCGTGGGTGGCGGCGGCAACGTGCGCGGGCGTCGTCGAGGCGCGTCGTCGTCACTCGCGGCCGGCGACGCCGTGTCGACTGCCGGCGCGGGCGTCGTGGTCGTCGAGCTCGGGAGCTCGGAGACCTGCACGCTCGCCTCGTCGACGACGTCGATCTCGCTGGTCCGTCGCTTCGGCAGGATCGTGACGAGCTCGCGCGCCGGGTCGTCGCCGCCGAGACCGCCGTCGCCGCGAACGACCTCGCCCGCGGCCGACGCCGAATCGGCGCCCATCGAGTGCTTGACGCGCGGCCCGGAGCCCTCGTCGGTCTCCTCGACGGTCCACGGCGGCGGCAACGGCGTCGGGCCCTCGTCGATCGGCCCGCTCGGATGGTCGTCGGAGACGGCCTGCGGGATCGCGCTCTCGGCGGGCGGCGGCGCCGCGTCCTCGGGCAGCGTGTTCGACGGCGCCGCATCCTCGGGCAGCGTGTTCGACGGCCCCGCGTTGAGGATCGCGTCGATGTCGCCGAGCCCGCTGAGGTCCGACTCGTCGATGGCCTTCTCGACGAGGCTCTTGCGCCTGGGTGGCGTTGTCGCCGGCGCCGCATCCGGGGCCGCGCTGGCAGCCGCGAGCGACGCGGCGAGCCCCGCCGAGGGTGGCGGACTCGACGACTCGCGGTTGAGATCGGCGAGCGCGGCCTCTTCGAGGCCCGCGAGAGGATCATCCTCGTCGGTCGGCGCTCCCGGCACCTGGCGATCGCCGGTGAAGTCCTCGGGCAGCTCGTGCCGGTGGTCGTCGTACGCGTCGTCCATGTCGGACTCGCCGGTGAGGGCGACGTCGTGGTCCTGCCCCGGCGTCTCCTCCAGCGCCGACGACGGCATCGTCCACTCGGAGACCTGCGAATCCTTCGCCGGGCCGAGCTCGAGGAGCAGTCCCTCGAAGTAGAGCTTGGCGATGACCTCGAGGCACTCGAGGTCGCCGAAGTCGCTGGCGTCGATCACCTGCATGACGCTGCGGCGCGTGTCGAAGAGGCGAAGGATCGCGTTGTGCTCGTCGGGGATCTCGCCGAGGCGCGCCGCCAGCTCCTTGGCGTCGACCTCGAAGCGCGTGTCGAGCGAGGGAAGCTGTTCGCTCAGCCGGCCCCACTCGTCGAGGCGGCGCATCCCCTCCATGAGCAGCGCCTGGGCGGAGACCGAGATCGCGTCGCGGCGGCGCACGGTGCGGAACACGACCTCGAACTCACCCTCGTTCCAGGTGAGGAGCCGGTAGACGGCGTCCTCCGCTTGCAGCGGGCCGGCCTCGGCGTCGATCACCTTGCCGTCGCGGAAGTAGAGCGCCGCCTGCTTGCCGCCCTCGCCGGTGAACGCGATGAGGCCCGACTTGCGGCTGATCTCGACGGTCTGGATGAGATCGACGATGGGCATGTCCGCCAGCCGTCCGGCGAAGCGCGTCCGGCCGTCGCGTCGCTCCTCGATGCGGGTGCGCTGACGCTTCTGCAGGAGGATGCGCGCGCGCGCGACGATCTCCTTGATGTAGATCGGCTTGGTCAGGTAGTCGTCGACGCCGAGCTCGAGTCCCTTGATCTTCGATTCGATATCCGTCTGCGCCGTGAGGAAGACGAAGGGGATGTCGGCCCACGCCGGGTTCTGCTTGAGTCGCTGACAAAAGCCAAAACCGTCGATTTCGTCGAGAACCGTCTCGGCGATGACGAGGTCGGGCGCGGCGAGCTCGACCTGCTCGAGCGCGTCCTTGCCGTTGACGGCCGTGGTGACGTTGAAGCCCGCCTTCTTGAGGGAGACCTCGAGCACGCGGAGACTGCGCGGGTCACCGTCTACGAGAAGGAGGCTCTGCTTGGACACGGACGATAGGCGGCGGCATGGCAGCGGGGGACGCCGCGACTCCCCTGCCGTGCAGATGGTACAAGAGTCCGTAGCGCCGGGCCATTCGGCGCGGCGCGCGACACGTGGCTGACACCGTTCTCGAGGTCTCCTTCGGGGAGAAGACGCTCCGGGCCACGACCTCGGCGCGCGTGACCGTCGTGGCGGCGCCGGTCAATCCATCCCCGCGGCCGGAGATCGGGTCGCTGCTGAGGGAGGCGCTCGACCGCCCGCTCGGATCCGAGCCCCTCGAACGGCGGGTGCGCGCGGGCGACCGGGTCACGATCATCGTGAGTGACGGGACCCGTGATGAGCCGCGGGCCGAGCTCATCGCGGCGTTGCGGGAGCGCCTTCCCGCGGTCCGGCTGACGCTGGCCATCGCCTCCGGCACCCACGGGCCGTGTCAGGGTCGGCTCCCGGCCGGCGTGCGCGCCGAGGGGGACGTGACGCTCGTAGATCACGACGGCCACGACGACCGTGGCCTCGTGACGGTCGGCACCACGGTTCGGGGAACGCCGGTGACCGTCCATCGCTGCGTGCTCGAGGCTGACCTGGTCATCGCGACGGGCGTGATCCGTCCTCACTACTTCGCGGGGTGGGGAGCGGGCGCCAAGGCGATCTTCCCCGGGCTGGGGCAGGCCGCGGCGATCCGGATCAACCATCGCTGGAAGACGCATGCGACGGCGCGTCCCGGATCGGTCGATGACAACGTCTGCCGGCTCGACCTGGAGGAGGCCGCTGCGATGGCAGCGCCCCGCGCGTTCCTCCTGAACGGGGTCGCCGATGCACACGGACACCTCCGGGCGGCGGTCTCGGGTGATGTCCGTACGGCGTTCCGCGCCGGGGTCGAACGCGCTCGTCCCTGGGCCACGGTGTCAGCCACCGCGAGCCGCTGCAACGTGGTCGATGACCTGAGCCCGGTGACCGACACGCTTTACCAGGCGAGCAAGCTGGTGGCCTCCGTGGCCTCCCATCTCCTGCCTGGCGGGACCATCGTGCTGGTCGCTCCCTGCGATCGGGGGGTGGGGCCGGTGGAGGTCGTGAACCAGGCGATCTACGAGATTGGCCTCCGGCCTCGCCTGCCTGCCCAGCATCGCATCCTGCTGCTCTCGAACCTGCCCAGCGAGATGGTGTCAGCCACCTACGCGGCGCCAGTCGAGTCGCTGGAGCAGGCGATCTGCGGTGTGGACGAGTTGCTGGTCGTGCGCGGTGCGAGCAAGCTCTTGCTCGCATGATCTCGCCCGAGCACCGGCGCTTCGTGGAGCTCTTCGTCCGGTGGAACGAGCGCATCAACCTGTCGGCAGCCCGTTCGGTCGAGGACGTGACACTACAGGTAGTGGACTGCCTTGCCTTACTACCCTACGTCGTCGGACCGAGGCTTGTCGATGTGGGAAGCGGCGGTGGGCTTCCGGGCCTGGTGCTGGCGATAGCGCGGCCGGAGATCCAGGTGGTCTCGCTGGAGCCGGTCAACAAGAAGGCCGCGTTCCAGTCCTCGGCGATCCGCGAGCTCGGGCTCCGCAACGCCCTTGTCCATCCCCGGCGGGTCGATCCGGTGGCTGACACCGGGTTCGACACAGCGGTGTCCCGGGCGACCTTCGAGCTGGCCGAGTGGCTCGAGCTGGGTCGGCGGCTCGTCCGTCCGGGTGGTGTCGTGCTCGGCATGGAAGGCCGGGAGCAGGTGGCGTTGCCTGCAGGGGCCACGCGGCATCCGTACGAACATCAGGACCGTACGCGAGCGGTGATCCGCTATCAGGCCTGATGTTCCACGTGGAACATCGCGACGAGGTCTCGAAGGTCCCGGGGGAACTCGATGACCGGAACCGTCAACCGCTTGGAGATCTCTTCCATGTGGACAGCGGCCTCCGCAGGCGGGTCGGTCGGTCGGACGGATAGAACCACCGCAGCGAGAGGAAGCGTTCGCTGAACGGCTTCGGCGGTCAGAAGCGTGTGATTGATGGTCCCGAGCCGCGATGCGGACACCAGGATCACCCCCGCCGGCCCAAGGCGCTCGACAACTTCGCAGAACAGCATGTCGCTGGTCATGGGGACCATCCAGCCGCCAGCGCCTTCGACGAAGCAGTGCTCGTGCCTTCCTGCTGCCGTGCGGACCCAGGCGACGAGCTCAGAGACCTCCAGGGAGGTCGACTCTGCCGCAGCAGCCACCGATGGCGCGGCCGGTAATGCGAAGTGCGCCCAGATGACGTCCTCGATCCGCTTACCAGACGCGGCCGCGAGGTGCGCTGCGTCCGAGGTTTCCTCGCTCCAGCCGGTCTCCACTGGCTTCAGTCCCACCGCATCGACACCGGCCCGGCGCAGCTCAGCGACCACTCGGCTGGTCACGAACGTCTTGCCGACTCCGGTATCGGTCCCGGTCACGACGTAGAGGCTCATCTCGACGTTCCACGTGGAACAACCCAGCCGCCGGCGACGAGCCGTCGCACAGCTGCGTCAACCACCAGGGCGTCCTCGTCCGACAGCGCGGCCGAGAGCGAGAGTCGCAGCCTCGATGTCCCGACCGGGACCGTCGGCGGGCGAATCGCCTGAACGAGCAGTCCGTCCTCCATCAGATGATTCATGGCGTCCATGGCCCGCCGATCGTCCCCGACCACGAGGGGAACGATATGGCTCCCCGCGCCAAGGAGCCTCCGATGACGCTCGAGCCGCTGACGCAGCAGCGCGCCCTCGGGAGATCCCACGAGCCGCACCGCGGCGACGCTTGCGGCGAGCCCCGGCACCGGAAGTCCGGTCGAGAACACCAGGGTGCGCGCGCGGTTCCACAGGACCTCGATCAACGAACTGGCCCCGAGCACATAGGCGCCCGCCGTTCCGAAGGCTTTCCCGAGAGTGCCTACGACCACGTCCGCCTCGGCAGCCCAGCCAAGGCCCCGACCGTCCCCGACGGCCCCGACGGCGTGTGCGTCGTCCACCATCAAGATGGCTCCGGCGGCGGCGGTCATCTCCCGCAGCTGCCCGAGGGGACTCAGGTCTCCGTCCATCGAGAACAGGCTCTCGGTCACCACGAGTCGCCGGCGCCCTCGATGCTCCGCAAGCAGATCCGCCAGATGCCCGAGATCGTTGTGCCGGTAGACCACCGTCCGAGCTCGCGAGAGCCGGCATCCGTCGATTATGCTCGCATGATTCAATTCATCGGAAAACACGACATCGTCTTTTCCGACAAGAACCGGGATAATCCCGGTATTCGCGGCATACCCCGAGTTGAACAAGCGCGCCGCGGGCGCACCGTGGAACGACGCGAGCGCGTGCTCGAGCTCCTCGCACAGCGCGACGTTGCCCGTGATGAGCCGCGAGGCCCCCGCGCCGACGCCGTGCTCCTCGAGCGCCGCCGTGGCGGCCTCCACGAGCGCCGGATGCGTCGAGAGCCCGAGATAGTCGTTCGACGAGACGTTGAGGAGCTTCGCGCCGCCCACCCACACGTACGCGCCGTCCCGCCGCGTGATCACGCGCGGCATCCGCCGGCGGCCGACCGCCTCGAGCTCGACGAGGAGCTCGTCCAGGAACGCCAGTCGCGACACGGCGCCGGAAGGTATCACTTGCCGATGCAGAACCGGCGGAAGAGCGCGTCGAGCACCTCCTCGCCGACCTGCTCGCCCTCCAGCGCCGCGAGCGCCGCCGCGCCCGAACGCGCCTCGATCGCCACGACCTCGAGCGGCGCGTCCTCCGCGAGCCCCGCGCGCGCCGCCCCGAACGCCCCTCGTGCCGCCGCCGCCGCCGCGCGCTGACGCTCCGTGAGGAGCACGGCGCTACCCGCCTCGGCGTCGTCGGCGAGCCCGGCCTCGGCGACGATGGCCGCGCGCAGCTCGGCGATCCCGGCACCGGTCACTGCCGACGTCGCGAGCACGCCCGCCGGCGCCGACCACCCCAGATCCAGCTTGCTCGCGACGCGCAGCTCACCGGTCGCGGTCGCCGCAAGCGGGAGCTCGTCGCCGGGACCGATCACCCGCAAGCGCAGGTCCGCCGTCGCCGCGCGCTCGCGCCCGAGATCGATCCCCCGTCGCTCGACCTCCGCCGCCGCG
This sequence comes from Myxococcales bacterium UBA2376, assembly GCA_002344285.1. Taxonomy (GTDB): domain Bacteria; phylum Myxococcota_A; class Polyangia; order Haliangiales; family Haliangiaceae; genus UBA2376. The sequence continues at coordinate 10,104 of DDTA01000298.1, read as the reverse complement.
TCACGCTCGCCCGCCGTGTCGACCAGCGTCACGGGCACGCCGTCCCACACCGCCCGCACCTCGACGTAGTCGCGCGTCGTCCCCGGCTCCTCGGATACGAGCACCCGCTCCGCGCCGACCAGCGCGTTCACCAGCGCCGACTTCCCCGCGTTCACGGCACCCACGACCGCGACCACGACGCCGTCGGTGAGCGCGCGGCCCGCGACGAACGACCGCTCGAGCGCACCCGCCGCGCCCTCGAGCCGGGCGAGCTCGACACCGAGCGCCTCGCGATCCGCCGGCTCGACGCCCTCCTCCGGAAAGTCGATCCGCGCCTCGAGCTCCGCCAGCACCGCCGCCGCCGCCGCACGCTCCGCCGCCACGGTCCGCGCGAGCGCCCCCGCGAGCTGCGCCTGCGCCAGGGCCCAGGCCCTCGCCGACGGCGCCGACACGACCGCGAGCATCGCCTCCGCCTCCGCCACCGTCACCTTGCCGGCCTCGAGCGCGCGCCGCGTGAACTCCCCGGGCTCGGCGAGCCGCGCGCCCGCGGCGACCACGGCGCCGAGCACCGCGCCGACGTTCACCGCGCCGCCGTGCACGTGCAGCTCGACCACGTCCTCGCCGGTGAACGAGCGCGGACCGCGCATCACGACCGCCAGCCCGTCGTCGACGCGCCGGCCGCCGCGATCGACGATCCGCGCGCGCACCAGGCGCCGGTCCGCCCACGCCGACGCGTCCCCCGCCGTCACCGCCGACGCGATCGCGATCGCGTCCGGCCCGCTCACGCGCACGATCGCGACGCCGCCCGTTCCCGCCGCGGTCGCACACGCCGCGATGGTGTCCACGGCCTACTGCTTCGCCGCGAGCGCCTCGGGCACGACCAGGATGTGCCGGTCGTCGCCTTCGCCTTCCGAGCGGCTCGAGAGCCCCGGGATCTCCGCGATCGCCATGTGGACGATGCGCCGGTCGTGCGCCGACATCGGCGACAGCTCGACGATGGTCTGGGTCGCCAGCGCCTTCTCGCCCATCCGCTGCGCCAGCGACTGCAGCCGCTGCACGTGCTTCTCGCGATAGCCACCCGAGTCGACGACGATCGGCTTGCCCTTCTCGCCCGCACGCTCGCGATACACGACCTTGCTGACCAGGTGCTGGAGGGCGTCGACCACCTGCCCCTTGCGTCCGATCACCATCTCCGGATCGGCGGTCTGGATCTCGAGGACGATCTTGTCGTCCGCCTCGTTCACGTCGATGTCGGCCTGGATGCCCATCCGCTCGAGGACGCCCTGCAGGAAGTCGCAGGCGCGCTCGGCAACGTCGGTCGTGTCGGTCGTGGTGGTCTCGGTCACGGACAGCCTCTCGGGGTTATGGAAATCGAACTCGGCCTAGCGGCGCTTGCCGCGGCGCTTGCCGCGACGCTGGGCCTGCCCGCTCGTGCCGTTGCGGGCCGCCGCACCCTTCGGCGCCGCCGGGGTCTCGGCGCCGTCGTCACCGCTCTCCTCGTCGCCCTCGTCGCCCTCGTCCTCGTCCTCGGCCTTCTTGGGGTCGGCCTTCTCCTCGGTCTTCGCGTCGGACTTGGTCTCCGTCTTGGCCACCGCCTTGGGCTCGGTCTTGGCCACCGCCTTGGGCGGTGCCTTCACGTCGGCGCGCTTCATGTAGAGCGTGTGGCCGATCGACAGCACCGTGTTGGTCACCATGTAGACGCCGAGGCCCGACGGGAAGTAGAGGCCCATCACGCCGAACATCAGCGGCAGGCCGTACATCAGCATCTTCTGCTGCATCGAGTCGCCGGTCGCCGGCTGCACCCGCGACTGCAGGAACATGAGCCCGGTGAGCGCGACCGGCACGATGAAGAACGGGTCCCGCGCCGTCAGGTCGTCGAGCCAGCCGGGAATGAAGACCGCGCCGTGGAGCTCGCCGGCGACCGACAGCATCTTGTAGAGCGCGAACCAGATCGGCATCTGGAGCAGCATCGGCAAGCACCCCGCGAGCGGGCTCACGCCGTGCTGCTTGAACAGGTCCATCTGGGCCTGCTGCTGCTTGGCCTTGTCGTCGGGGTACTTCTTCTGCAGCGCCTCGATCTCGGGCTTGAGCGCCGCCATCGCGCGCATCGACCGCATCGACTTGGTCGTCCAGTAGAGCGTCGCCAGCTTGACGATCACCGTCAGGAGGATGATCGCGATACCCCAGTTCCCGACGATGCCGTAGAGCCACGTGAGCAGCCACAGCATCGGCTTGGCGAGGAAGCTGAACCAGCCGAAGTCGAGCACGTCGCGGAAGCCGGTCTCGTGGCCGGCGATCTTGTCGGCGCCCTCGAGCTTGTCGAGGTAGCGCGGCCCGGCGTAGATCGTCAGCTCTCGCACCACTGGCGGATCACCGGGCTTGAGCGTCGCCTCGGGGTAGACGAGGTCGACCTGGACGCCGTCCTTCACGCCGTCGAGCTTGTAGGCGTTGCACGCGAGGCTCTCGGACTTGCCGTCCTTGGGCGACATCGCCACGAGGTCGTAGCGGTGCGCGAGGCCGGCGTACCGGATCGTGCCCTGGCGCTCGCGCGGCGCGCGCACCAGCTCGTTCGCCCGCGGCGACGAGACCTCACCGTTGATGTGGCACTGCGCACCCGTCGGCACACGCACGCGGAGGTTCTGGCCGCTCGGCGCGCCGCCGAACACCGACACCGCCATCCGCTGCGTCGCCGCCGGCACCGTCGCGCCGGGCGCGAGACCGACCTCGATCTTCAGCTTCAGCACGAACTCCTCGGGGAAGAGCTCGTACTCCTTGGTCACGTCGAGGCCGTTGCCGGTGTAGCGATAGCGGACCTTGCGGTCGGAGAGCTTCTCGCCCTTCCATTCCGCGGCCACCGGCAGCACGTGCGTCGACGCGACGAAGTTCACCGCGCCCAGGCTCTTGCCCGGCTGCTCGCCGTGGACCAGGAGCTCGCGCATCACGCGGCCCTTCACCGGATCGTGCAGCAGCTCCCAGTCCTTCACGACGCCACCCACGTTGGTGAACGTCACCTTCGCCGCCGTCGACTCGAGGACGATCGTCTCCTCGGTCACCGGCACCTCGGCCGGCGCAGGCGCGCCGTCCTTGGGCCGGCCGGCCGGGGAAGTCACCGTCGGCGGCGCGCTGTTCTCACCAGCCACCGGCGCCGGCTTGGGCTGCGGCTTCTCCGGCGGGAACAACCACTGCCACGCGAAGAAGATCACCCCCGCGATGACGACGAACAGGAGTATCCGCTTACCTTGGTCTTCCATCAGCTCTGCCTGTCGACGGGATGGTACCCACCGTGGAACAGCGGGTTGCAGCGGCAGATGCGCCCGAGGGCCTTGAGCCCACCGACGAGAACACCGCGTGTCTCGATCGCCTCCACCGCGTATTCGGAGCACGTCGGCAGGTAACGGCAAGTCGGCCGCGGCTTCAGCGCGGAGAGGAACCGCCGGTAGAACCGGATCGGCGCGAGCGCGACGCCACGGAAGAACCGATCACCCCGAGCGATGGACGAATGCGAGAGGGTCCGACTCGAACGGCTCATCACATCCTCGGCACGAGCCGCGCGAGATCGGCGGCGATCTCCGCGGAGCTCGCGGTCGCCGCGCCGTCCTTGGCGACGAGCACGACGTCACGCCCGCCCGGCACCCAGCCATTGCGGCGGAGCCACTCGCGCGTTCGTCTCTTGATGCGGTTGCGAGTCACGGCGTTGCCGATGCGCTTGGTGACGGTGAGTCCGACGCGTCCAACCGACGAGGAAGTGGAGCTCTGGGCGACCATGGCCATGAACAGCTTGCCGTGGACCTTGCGCCCTGACGACTGCACGGAGACGAACTCCGGCCGGCGCCGCAGACGCATGGCCTTGGTGAGCCGGAGCCCGCGCGCGTCGGCTGGAGCCACTCCTACTTCTTCGCGATCGTCACCGACAGGCGCTTGCGCCCCTTGGCCCGGCGGCGGCGGAGAACCTCGCGGCCACCGCGGGTCTTCTTGCGGGCGCGGAAGCCATGGGTCCGCTTGCGGCTCTTGTTGTGGGGCTGGTACGTGCGCTTCATGACGAGTCTCCGGGCGGGGCCGAAAAAGGAACGGGGATCGATACTCGCGTCCCGCCGGGGTGTCAAGGCAACCAACCTGCGACGCGTCGCTTCGTGGCCGGGAACGACCGCTTCGACGACTTATCCACATGCACATCACTCCCGACACAGATTCGCCGCTCGGGAGTGATGTGAGATCGAAGGCTTCTGAATTCCTGACCTTTTGGTCTTGCAGCCTGCTTTTCCGCTCTGATAGACACCAGGCCTCGCGGAGCGTCACGGCCGACGCACGCGCAGCATCTCGAGCGAACCGATCGCGATGCTTCCCGGGGGGAGCGACAGGCACCCTCACCCTGGGAGAGGTCTGTGGACAACTCGTGTCTTTGCTTCGGCTATCTCGAACCCGCATTTTCTCCAACCATCCGACTTTCCTCATGGATTCAACTCCACACAGGTACAGGAGAGGCTCTCTGTGGATAACTTTTCGAGCCCGGCTCACGGTGCGCCCTGGGCGAGAGGAATCACCCAAGGTGGTTCTTCCGTGACGCCAAACGGCACCTCCACGACCGACACCAGCCCGACTCCCGGCTTCGCGCTCTGGCAATCCGCGCTCGGGCGCCTCTCCAGCAAGGTCTCCCCGCAGAACTTCGACATGTGGCTCCGGCCGATCGAGTGCGTCGGACAGGATGGCTCGGTCCTCCTCCTCCGGGCGCCGAACTCGTACGTGCGGCTCTGGTTCGAATCGAACTACCTCGAGACCGTACTCGACGAGATCCGCGCGGCGACCGGCGTCCCGTACCGCGTCGAGCTCTCCGTCGACACCGGTGAGACCCGCCGCCCGGCGGCCTCACCCGAGGTGTCAGCCGAGGCCGCCGCGTCCGCCGCCGTCGAGGCGCAGGCCGCGGCGACGAGCGCCCCGACCGAGGACGAGGCGCTCTCCAAGTTCCCGCCCGAGGCGTCGACGCTCAACCCCCGGTACACGTTCGAGACGTTCGTCGCCGGTCCGTCGAACCAGCTCGCGTTCGCCGCCTCGCAGGCCGCGGCCAACGCGTATCCGCCCAAGTACAACCCCGTCTTCATCTGCGGCGGCGTCGGCCTCGGCAAGACCCACCTGCTCCACGCGATCGGCCGCGCCCAGCTCGGACTGCGCCCCGGCGCGCGCATCGTCTACATCTCGTCCGAGCGGTTCATGAACGAGTACGTGAACGCGATCCGCTCGGGGAAGATGCACGAGTTCCGCACGCGCTACCGCGAGGGCATCGACGTCCTCCTCGTCGACGACGTGCAGTTCCTCGCCGGCAAGGACGGCACCCAGGACGAGTTCTTCCACACGTTCAACGCGCTGCACGACAGCCACAAGCAGATCGTCCTCACCGCCGACCGCAAGCCGCACGAGATCAGCGACATCGCCGATCGCCTGCGCACGCGCTTCGCGTGGGGCCTCCTCGCCGACATCGAGCCGCCCGAGCTCGAGGTCCGCATCGCGATCCTCCGCAAGAAGGCGGCCGTCGAGGCCATCCACCTGCCCGATGACGTCGCGCTCTTCATCGCCGGCTCGATCAAGTCCAACGTGCGCGAGCTCGAGGGCGCGCTCATCCGCCTGGCCGCGTACGCGTCGCTCTCCAAGCGCGAGATCGACCTCGCCTTCGCGCAGGAGACGCTCGGAGGCGCGCTCGCTCGCCCCAGGGAGCACATCACGGTCGACGCCGTCATCAAGGCCGTGGCGAGCTACTACGGCGTCAAGGCGCTCGATCTGAAGAGCCCCCGCCGCCACCGCTCGGTCGCGGGGCCGCGCGCCGTCGCGATGTACCTGTCCCGTCAGCACACCAAGGACAGCTACCCCGACCTCGGTCGTGCGTTCGGCGGCAAGCACCACACCACCGTCATCTCCGCGGTGGAGAAGATCGCCGGCCGGCTGAAGGACGACCCCGGCCTGCGCGGTGAGATCCACGCGATCGAGGCGACGCTGCTCCGCTGAGCGTGCGAAGGAGTCGGACCGTCGTGCTAGAGCCGACCTGTGGACGAGCTTGTGATGTAGGTGGGTGATCTAGCTGTGGAGGATTTCGGAAGAGTTTCGCTATCCACCGCCTGCCCTCTCCCGCGCAGAGCCAATCCGACAATCTGGGTCACACACCTACCGCCGAAGATCGTAAACATCCCCTCGGGTTCGCCACTTAACCACACCGTCCACACGCCTACTGATCCTGATCCTTCCTCTTTAATTTGATCCATCAAAGACAGAGAGAAGAGAGAAGAGAAGAACGAGAGAGACCCGTCATGGAGTTCCGGATCCAGAAAGCAGAGTTCATCCGTGGACTGCGTCTCGCGCAGAGCATCGCGGACAGGAAGAGCACCATGCCGATGCTCGCGAACGTGCTCCTGCGCGTCAGCGGCAAGAGCAAGCTCCTCTGCGTCGCGACCGACCTGAACGTCTCGCTCTCGGCCGAGCTCAAGGTCTCGCACGGCGTCGAGGGCGGGCTCACCGTCGGGGCCAAGGCGCTGCACGACATCGTCGTGAACCTCCCCGGCGACGAGCTCACGCTCAAGAAGGTCGAGAACAACTGGGCCGAGATCAAGGCGGGCAAGGTCAGCTACCGCGTCGTCGGCATGCCCGACCGCGACTACCCCAAGGTCCCCGACCACCGCGAGGCGCCGTTCTCGGAGATCGAGGCCGGCACGCTGCGCGAGATGATCGACCGGACGCTGTTCTCGGTGTGCAACGACGAGACCCGGTTCCACCTGAACGGCGTCCTGTTCGAGGCCAACGGCTCGACGGCGCGCATGGTGTCGACCGACGGCCACCGCCTGTCGCGCGTCGACCGCTCGCTGCCGGGCGGACCGCAGCTCTCCGCGGGCGTCATCATCCCCAAGAAGGGCCTCCTCGAGATCAAGAAGATCCTCGACGGTGCGGGCAGCTCCAGGCTGGCCGTGAAGACGCCGTACCTGTTCCTGCAGGTCGACGACCTGACGCTGGCGGTCAAGCTCATCGAGGCGCAGTTCCCGCCCTACGAGCAGGTCATCCCCAAGTCGCACAAGCGCTCGGCGGTGGTCGACCGCTCGCTGTTCATCGACGGCATCAAGCGCGCCCAGCTCATGTCGAGCGAGACGCGCGGCGTGAAGCTGTCGTTCGGGGAGAACGGCTTCACCATCGCGAGCGACAACCCGGACCTCGGCGAGGTCCGCGAGGAGATCGACGCCGACTACACCGGCGAGCCCGTGGCCATCGGGTTCAACCCCAAGTACGTCATCGAGCTGCTCACCCAGATGCACTCCGACCAGGTCGCGATCGACCTCGGCGGGGAGCTCGATCCGGGGCTCCTGCGACCGCTCGCCGGCGACGACTACGTCGGCGTGATCATGCCGATGCGCATCTGAGCCGAGGCGGCCGGGCGTGCGAATCGCGGCGCTGGCAGCGGAGGGCGCGCGCAACCTGGCGCCGCTCCAGCTCCTGCCCGGGCCCCGCTTCAACGTCTTCGCGGGAGACAACGGCCAGGGCAAGACCAACCTGCTCGAGGTGGTCTACGTGCTCGCCACGCTGCGCTCGTTCCGCACCAGCCGGCTCGCCGACGTGATTCGACGGGACGCGCCCCGGGCCACGCTCGCGGCCCGTGTGCTCAAGGACGACCTCGAGCGCAAGTACCAGGTCGTCGTGGAGCCCGGGCACCGCGCGGTGACGCTCGACGGCAAGACGCCGCGCCCGCTCGCCCGCTACTTCGGTGCGTTCAACGTCGTCCTGTTCGCGCCGGAGGACCTGCAGGTCGCACGCGGGGCCCCGGCCGAGCGACGCCGGTTCCTCGACCGCTCGGTGTTCTCGTGGAGGCCGTCGTACCTCGAGCAGTTCCAGGCCTTCGAGAAGGTGCTCAGGAGTCGCAACGCCGTCCTGCGCAACGCCGAGGGCGACCGCAACGCCGAGGCGATGCTCGCGGTCTACGACGAGCAGCTGGCGCCGCTGGCGGTGGTGCTGGCGAAGACCCGGCGGGCGCTCCTCGACGAGATCTCGCCACGCTTCGCCGCCGCGTTCGAGTCGATCACGCGGTCGGGCGTGCCGGTCGCGCTCGAGCACGTGACGGCGCCCGAGCTCGCCGCCTTCGACGTCGACGCGGTGAAGTCCGGGCTCGCGCGCGACCGGCGCAAGGACCTGGCGCGCGGCTCGACGTCGCTCGGGCCGCACCGCGACGACCTCGTCTTCCGGTTCGCCAACGCCGACGCCGCGAACTTCGCCTCGCAGGGACAGCTCCGCGCGCTCGTGCTCGCGTGGAAGACGGCGGAGCTCGATCTGCTCCGTGAGCACCACGGCGACCCGCCCATCCTGCTCCTCGACGACGTGAGCTCCGAGCTCGACGAGACGCGCAACCTCTACCTCTTCGAGTACCTGGCCCAGCGCGACCTCCAGTGCTTCATCACGACCACGCATTTCCGCCATGTTCGGCTGTCCCGGGAACGCGTGGATCACGAGGTCCGGGAAGGGGTGATTTTCCCTGTAAAACAAACAGGTTGAAGTTGCTCGCGAGGCTTCCGAACCCCCCCGGGATGTGGTACGAAGCGGGACCTCTTTTCGAGCGCCGGGTGAAATGGCGGAAGCTGACGTCAATCCAAGCACTTCTGATGGGTCGGACTACTCCGACAGCAGCATCAGCGTCCTCAAGGGACTGGAGGGCGTGCGCAAGCGACCGGGCATGTACATCGGTGACACCGATGACGGCTCGGGCCTCCACCACCTCGTCTTCGAGGTCGTCGACAACTCGGTCGACGAGGCGCTCGCCGGGTTCTGCACCCGCATCGACGTGATCATCCACCCCGACTCGTCGGTGACGATCAAGGACAACGGCCGCGGCATCCCGGTCGGCATCCATCCCATCGAGAAGCGTCCCACGGCCGAGCTGGTCATGACCGTCCTGCACGCGGGCGGCAAGTTCAACCAGGACAGCTACAAGGTCTCGGGCGGCCTCCACGGCGTCGGTGTCTCGGCGGTGAATGCGCTCTCCGAGTCGCTGCGCCTCGAGATCCACCGCGACGGGCACGTGTACTACCAGGAGTACGCCCGCGGCATCCCGACGACCGGGCTCGAGAAGCTCGGCCCGACGAAGGAGCGCGGCACGTCCGTGACGTTCCGTCCCGACTCGACGATCTTCAAGAACGTCACCCAGTTCAGCTACGAGCAGCTCGCCCAGAAGCTGCGCGAGCTCGCGTACCTCAACAGCGGCCTCGCCATCGCCATCACCGACGAGCGCTCCGGCAAGGCGCAGGTCTTCCAGTACGAGGGCGGCATCCGCACGTTCGTCGCCGACATGAACTCCAAGGAGACGGTGGTCCACCCCGACGTCATCGCCTTCTGCGCCGAGGCCGAGGGCGGCATCATCGTCGACTGCGCGCTGCAGTGGAACGAGGGCTACAACGAGCAGATCGTCTGCTTCACCAACACGATCAAGAACCGCGACGGTGGCACGCACCTGACCGGCTTCCGCCAGGCGCTCACGCGCACCATCAACAACTACGCGACCGAGTTCAAGCTCCTCAAGGACATGAAGGGCTCGACCCTGTCCGGCGAGGATCTGCGCGAGGGCATCACCGCCGTCATCTCGGTGAAGGTGCCCGACCCCAAGTACTCGAACCAGGCCAAGGACAAGCTCGTCTCGTCCGAGGTGTCGACGGCGGTGGGCGCGGTCGTGAGCGAGAAGCTCCAGGAGTTCCTCGAGCGCAACCCCAAGGAAGCCCGCACCATCATCACCAAGGCGGCGCTCGCCGCCAAGGCCCGCGAGGCCGCGCGCAAGGCGCGCGAGATGGTGCAGCGCAAGGGCGCGCTCGAGCTGACGTCCTTGCCGGGCAAGCTCGCCGACTGCCAGGAGCGCGACCCGGCGAAGTGCGAGCTCTTCATCGTCGAGGGTGAGAGCGCCGGCGGCTCGGCCAAGCAGGGCCGCGACCGCGCCATCCAGGCGATCCTGCCGCTCAAGGGCAAGATCCTGAACGTCGAGCGCGTGCGCTTCGATCGCATGCTGTCGTCGCAGGAGATCGCGACGCTCATCACCGCGCTCGGCACGGGGGTCGGCGTCGAGAAGGACATCTCGCGCCTCCGCTACCACCGCATCGTCATCATGACGGACGCCGACGT